>JBKKAY010000203.1:0-6950 GCA_046714195.1 Gemmatimonadaceae bacterium | reverse complement strand
GACGAGGAAGGGCGGAGCTTCGACATTCCGTTGTCGTTTCTGCCCAGGGGTGCGAGCTACGTCGCTGAGATCTATGCCGACGGGCCGAAGGCGCACTGGCTGACAAATCCGCTTCCAGTTGTCATCTCGAGACGGACTGTTACCGCGAATTCGCGCCTTCGCGTGATGCTTGCTCCGGGAGGGGGACAAGCGGTGCGCATCCGGCCTGTTCGATAGGCTAGGGGGCACCTATGGTCGATGGCGGGAGGCTACGGGGGCACCTATGGTCGATGCAAGTTTTGAGTGAGCAGTCCTGAGTTGATCAGTGTGTCAGTGGTCCTCAGTGGTACGCGTGCCACTGGTAACCACTGACAACTGACATACTGAATAACTGGCCACTCAAAACTTGCATCCCCTCAGCCGAATTGTGGACTCTCTCGCGCACCGTCGAGCGGCCCCGCCGAAGTCGAGTAGTAACTCAGTACTTAGAACTCTCGCACTGGCCCTGTTTGCCGCCGGCCTCCCTGCTCTTATCACGTGCGCCGGTGAAAGCGCGAAGTCTTCTCCTCCGCTCTTCGAGCTCCTCTCGCCGAGCTCCACCGGCGTCACCTTCGCCAACGAGCTCCCGGAGAAAGCCGACTTCAACATCCTGAATTACCTCTACTACTACAACGGGGGCGGGGTTGCGGCGGGCGACATCGATGGGGATGGACTGCCTGACCTCTACTTCACGTCGAACCTCGGGCCCGACCGCCTTTATCTCAACAAGGGCAACTACAAGTTCGAGGACATCACAGAGCGTGCTGGGGTAGCGGGCCCGCCCGGCTGGACCAGCGGCGTCACAATGGCCGACGTCAATGGGGACGGAAGGCTCGACATCTACGTCTCGGCGGTGAGCCACCTCACCATGGACGGCCGCAACATCCTCTACATCAACAACGGCGACAGGACGTTCGCCGACCGGACAACCGAGTACGGACTCGATTTCGCCGGATACTCGACGCAAGCCGCCTTCTTCGATTACGACGGAGATGGCGACCTCGACATGTACATGCTGAATCACTCGACGCACACCGAGCGTGGCGTCAGCCTCAGGCCGCGGCGGGACGTGAGGCATCCGCGCGCCGGCGACCGTCTGCTGCGCAACGACGACAATCGCTTCGTAGACGTGAGCGCGAAGGCCGGCATCTACGGCGGCGTCGAGGGCTATGGGCTCGGCGTCATCGCCAGCGACCTGAATCTCGACGGCTGCCCCGACATCTTCGTCGCCAACGACTTCCAGGAGAACGACTTCCTCTACGTCAACAACTGCGACGGCACCTTCACCGAATCCCTCGCCAAGGCGATCGGCCACACCAGCCGCTTCTCGATGGGCGTCGATGCCGCCGATTTCAACAACGACGGCAAGCCGGACCTGATGGTGCTCGACATGCTTCCAGAGCGCGAGGAGATCCTCAAGACCTCGATCAACGCCGAAAGCTTCGACGTCTACAACCTGAAGGTGAAGGCTGGCTACTGGCCGCAGTACGCGCGCAACACGCTGCAGTTGAATCGAGGCAATGGCCGGTTCAGCGAGATCGGGTATCTCGCCGGAGTGTCAGCCACGGACTGGAGCTGGTCGGCTCTGTTCGCGGATTTGGACAACGACGGCAACAAGGACCTGTTCGTGACCAACGGCATCTACCGCCGCCCAAACGATCTCGACTACATCAACTACGTCGGCAACGACGCGATTCAGGCGTCGCTCGCGAAGGGCATCACCGAGGAGAATCTGTCCCTGCTCGAGAAGATGCCGCGGGTGCCGCTCGCCAAATACGCATTCCGAAACAACGGCGATCTCACCTTCACCGACAAGGCAGCCGACTGGGGGCTCGGACAGCCGGGTTTCTCCAACGGTGCCGCCTACGTTGATCTCAACAACAGCGGAGCGCTCGACTTGGTAGTGAACAACGTCAACGCGCCGGCTTCGATCTACCGAAACCGCTCGCGCGCTGACAGTGGGAATCATTCCCTCACCGTGATTCTCCGTGGCTTAGGAGGCAATACCGCCGGCATCGGAGCCAAGGTGATGATTCGCCACTCGGATAGCAGCGCAGGTAGGCCGGGCGCCAGCAAGATGCAGCTGCTCGAGCAGATGCCGACGCGCGGATTCCAGTCTTCCGTTGACCCGCGCCTGCATTTCGGCCTCGGCTCGGCGAAGCAGATCGACTCGCTCATCGTCGTGTGGCCAGACCGCCGCTTCCAGGTGATGACCAACGTTGCCGCCGACCGGATACTGACACTGTCACAGGAGGATGCCGCTGGCAGATTCGCATACGAGAATCAGGCTCCGCGGCCGGCACTTTTCTCGGATGTCAGCGCCAGTGTCGCGGTGGACTTCAGGCACAGGGAGAACGAGTTCTTCGACTACAATCGTGAGCCGTTGATGCCACACCTGCTGTCGACGGAGGGACCGGCGCTGGCGGTGGGTGACGTGAACGGCGATGGTCTGGACGACATGTACGTGGGCGGGGCCAAGTGGCAGGCGGGACAACTGCTCATTCAGACCGCCGGCGGACAGTTTCGGCCATCCCCAAGCGAGCGCGTGTTCCGCGCCGACAGCGTGCATGAAGACGTGGATGCGGCGTTCTTCGATGCCGACGGGGACGGGGATCAGGACCTCTACGTCGTGAGCGGGGGCAACGAGTTCTCCGATAGAGACGAAGCGCTGCGCGATCGGCTTTATATCAACGACGGCGCGGGCAATTTCCGGCGATCGCGCGAGTCGCTTCCCGATCTGTTCGAGAACGGGTCGTCCGTGGCGGCGGGAGATTTCGACGGCGATGGCGATCTCGATCTTTTCGTCGGAGCGCGGGTCGTGTCGCGGAGCTACGGCGCCACGCCGAAGAGTCACCTGCTCGAGAACGACGGCACCGGGCGATTCACCGATGTCACCGACCGGAAAGCAGAAGGACTGTCCGAGGCCGGGATGGTCTCATCGGCGACGTGGCTCGATTACGACGGCGACAGGAAGCTCGACCTGATCGTGGTGGGTGAATGGATGCCGGTGCGCGTCTTCCGCCAGGAGAACGGTCGCCTGGTGGACCGTACGACCAGGGCCGGACTGGCCGCAACGAACGGCTGGTGGAATACGGTCACGGCGGCGGACCTGAACAACGACGGCCGCAAGGATCTCGTGCTGGGGAATCTCGGGCACAACTCCTATCTCCGCGCCTCTCCCACGGAGCCGGCGCGGCTGTACGTCCGCGACTTCTTCGACAACGGGACGGTGGAGCAGTTTCTCACCTTCTACAAGCACGGCGTCAGCTATCCCATTGCGGGCAGGGACGAATTCGTCCGGCTGATGCCGGCGCTGCGCAGCAAGTACGTCGCATTTTCCAGCTTCGGGGCCAGTCGACTCGAGGACATTCTTCCCGCGACGGAGTTGAGCAAGGCCAAGGTCCTCGAGGCGCGCAACTTCGCCAGTTCCATCGCCATGAACAAAGGCGACGGTACGTTCGAGCTCCAGGCGCTTCCCGCTGAAGCCCAGTTCGCGCCCGTCTACGCAGTTCTGGCGCACGATTTCACCGGTGATGGCCACGTGGACCTGCTCCTCGCCGGCAACTTCTTTGGGGTCACCCCCTCGCGGGGACGGTACGATGCCAGCCATGGCCTCTTGCTACGCGGCGCCGGAAATGGTCGTTTTGAGCCGGTTGGAATAGAGGGAAGCAACCTCGTGATCGAGGGGCAGGTGCGCAACATGGGACTGCTGCGCCGTGCAGCGGGCGACCGACTGGTGGTGGTTGCCCGGAACGACGACAAGCTAGCATTTCTTCGTGCCGTCAAACTCCTCACTGACTGAACGCCATGGCTAACCTGGACCTGATCGACATCCTCGTGATCGCCGCGTACTTCGTGGTGCTGTCGGGAATCGCCTACTGGGCCGCGCGCCGCGAAAAAGCCGTCAGCTCCGATTACTTTCTGGCGGGTCGAGATGTGGGTTGGCTGGCGGTCGGCGCCAGCCTTTTTGCTTCCAACATCGGGAGCGAGCACATCGTGGGGCTCGCCGGCACCGGAGCGGCGAGCGGACTCGCCGTAGGTCATTTCGAGTGGCTCGCCAGCTTCATCCTGCTGTTGCTTGGCTGGCTGTTCGTGCCGTTCTATTTGCGCAGCGGCGTCTACACGATGCCGGAGTTCCTCGAGCGCCGCTACAACTCAGCGTCTCGCGCGTACTTCACGTGGATCTCCATCATCGGCTACGTGTTGACCAAGATCAGCGTGACGCTGTTCGCGGGCGGCGTGGTGATGCGCGCGGTGACGGGCTTTGATTTCTGGACGAGCGCGGCGATCCTGATCGTCATCACCGGACTGTACACGATTTTCGGTGGGCTCCGGGCGGTCATCTACACGGAAGTGATGCAGGCGGTAGTGCTGATCCTCGGCTCGGCGACATTGATGTTCGTGGGTCTGAATGCCGTCGGCGGATGGTCGGGTCTCCAGGCGAGCGTGTCGCCGGAATTCTTCTCCATGTGGAAGCCGTCGAACCATCCGGACTTCCCGTGGACGGGAGTCGTCTTCGGGGCGCCGATCCTCGGCGTCTGGTACTGGTGTACCGACCAGCACATCGTGCAACGCGTGCTGGCGGCGAAAAACATCAAGGAAGCGCGGCGCGGGACGATCCTCGCCGGCTTCCTGAAGATTCTTCCGGTTTTCATCTTCGTCGTGCCCGGCATCATCGCGGCCGCTCTGTACGCGGATATCCGTGAGGGCAACGCCGACGCGGCGTTCCCGACGCTGGTGACGCGTCTCCTCCCGGCGGGCCTCAAGGGATTGGTGCTGGCGGGTGTGCTCGCGGCGCTCATGAGCTCGCTCGCATCGGCGTTCAACTCCTGCTCGACGCTGTTGACATGGGACGTCTATCGCAAATGGCGGCCAAATGCCACCGAAGCGCGTCTGGTGACAGTGGGGCGCATCACCACGGTGATCCTGGTGATCCTCGGACTCGCCTGGATTCCATTCATGAAGTACGTGTCGCCGCAGATCTACATTTATCTCCAGAGCGTGCAGGCTTACATCGCTCCGCCGATTGCGGCGTGCTTCCTGCTCGGAATCCTGAATCCGCGGCTGAACGGAATTGGCGCGCTCTCAGCACTGTGGGCCGGCTTCGTGCTTGGCTTCGCGCGTCTGATTCTAGAGCTGTCGAAAGGAAGTCTTCCGGCGGATAGCCTGTTGTTGTGGTATGCGAGCATCAACTTCCTTCATTTCGCGGCGCTTCTCTTTGCCCTCTGCAGCGCGATCCTGGTGGTGGTCAGCTTCCTGACAGCGCCACCCGAGCCGCAGCGCGTGGCGGATCTTACCCTGCAAACAGCGACAAAGGTGGTCGATCCCGAGGACACTCCGGCTGAGCGGCGGTTGATGATCTGGTTCTCGGTGCTGCTCGCCGCTACGATCGGCGCGCTGTGGATCGTGTTTCGCTAACTGGCCGCGGGGGATTGTTAGAGTTTGAACGAGAAAGGCGACTGACGGGCCGTGCGCTGGCAGCCTTCAAGCTGTCGGCCGCGGGCCGCAGACCACCCCGACCGTTCGAGGAGGGGCAATGAAGATCGCTTTTGCGGTCGGCGTGCTCGGTCTCATTCTGCTCGAGATCTCTCTTGTCTATTTCATCATGCCGCTGCCGGGGAGCCAGCGGATGCAGAGCATCGACGTGGCGTACATGCTCCACAGCTGGCGGTGGCCGCTCCGCGCCGTCTTCGTGGGAATGACGCTGGGCGGCGCGCTGTTCGGTTGGCGGAGGAAGGGACTGCGGAAGTGGGTGGTCCCGGCATCGCTCGTCGTGGCCGCGGTTGTGGTCTATGTGGTGAACTTCCGCATGGCCGCCGATCGCATCTTCCTTCCCCCGACCGAGCTCATCATGCAGCCGGCGGAGCGCAACACCGTGGCGACCGATCGACTGGTGGTAGGTGTGGAGGTCAATGGCTCGGCGCGCGCTTATCCACTGCAGTTCATCGGCTACCACCACCAGGTGCGTGACACACTGGGCGGTCAGCCGATAATGGTGAGCTACTGCACGGTGTGTCGCACCGGGCGCGTGTTCAGCCCGGTCGTCAATGGCCGGGTAGAAACGTTCCGGCTGGTGGGAATGGATCACTTCAACGCGATGTTCGAGGACCGGACGACAGGAAGCTGGTGGCGGCAGGCCAACGGTGAGGCGGTGGCGGGCGATCTGAAAGGGAAGACGTTGCCCGAGATTCCGAGCCGTCAGGTTACGCTCCAGCGGTGGCTCGCGCTATATCCCAACAGTCTCATCATGCAGGCCGATTCGACCTTCGCCGAGCAGTACGCCAAGGACTATGCATTCGAGCGCGGCACCAGCCGCAAGACGCTGACCGGCACCGACACTCTCTCGTGGAAGGACAAGTCGTGGGTGGTGGGCGTGACCGTCAACGATCGCAGCAAGGCTTACGATTGGAATCGGTTGCGCCAAGAGCGAGTGGTGAACGACGACCTGGGCGGGAAGCCGATCGTGCTGGCGATCGCTACGGACGACGCCAGCTTCTTCGCGTTCGAGCGGCCCGATGCGGCGACGGTGTTCACGCTGCGCGGAGATTCGCTCATAGCCGCTGGTGGGGCGTACGCGCTCAACGGGACTGGGAAATCGGGCTCACTCAAGCCGGTGAAGGCGAGCCAGGAATTCTGGCATAGCTGGAGGACCTTCCAACGAAACACGGAACGGTACTGATGAAGCCAATGTTTCTGGGCGAAGTCGAGCAGGCGCAGCCCAAGGGACCCTACGCGGGACCGATCAACGGGATCAGCGAGCGGGAAAAGGCGCTGTTCGCGTTCATCGAACGAATGAACCGCGAATCCTTCAGTCTCCAGCCGGAAGATGTGCGGGCGGTGATCGACGCGGGTTGGTCCGAGGAAGCTGTTTACGACGCGATCACCGTGTGCGCGTTGTTCAACTTCTACAACAAGTGGATCGATGCTACCGG
>JBKKAY010000202.1:0-3383 GCA_046714195.1 Gemmatimonadaceae bacterium | reverse complement strand
TGGCGGTGCCCGCTTTCATGCGCGTGGATCCCGTCACGACCTCGGCGCCGACGATCGGGAGGATGGTGACATCGAGCTTGGCGACCAAGTCGGCGGGAGGCGGGGAGCACGCGACGATGGCGGTGCGGGCGCCGAGTGTCGCGGCGCGCTCGAGCGCCGCCCGGACATATGGCGTGGTGCCGGACGCCGCGATCCCGATCACGAAATCGTTCTTGCCGACGCCGTGCTCGTCCATCGCCACTGCGCCGTTCTGCACGACATCCTCCGCCCCTTCCTGGGCGCGGGTGAGCGCCGCCATGCCGCCGGCAATGATTCCCTGGACCGTCGCCGGGTCGGCTCCGAAGGTCGGGGGAATCTCACTGGCGTCGAGCACGCCCAGGCGTCCTGAGGTTCCCGCTCCGATGTAGTAGAGGCGCCCGCCAGCCCGGAAAGAGGCCTCCGCGATCTCGATCGCGCGCGCTATCTGCTCCCGCTGCGTTGCGACTGCCTCGGGAACACGCCTGTCTTCGGCGTTTATGAGGTCTACGATCTCGAGGGGAGACGCGAGGTCGATCGAGGCCGTGCGGGCGTTGCGGCGCTCCGTCTCGCGAGTGTCCAGCATCATGGCGCTGCCGTGCGGTGTGTCACGGTCGTAACTTACCGGACGCTTCGCGCGAATTGCAAGACAACTTGGAGCAACAGCATGAGACTGATTTCAATCGCATTCGTTCTGCTGATGGCATGGGCGGAATCGCTCTCCGCACAGCGCCGGATGCCGGGCATCCGCGTCGGCGAGCCTTCCACATGGGTCACCCTAGGCGCCGGTCTTTTCACCGGCAACGAGGTCAACGACGGCGTCACCGAGAGCACGTGGGACTTCGGCAGCTCGACGAATTTCCAGTATCGTGGCTCACTCGAAAGAACCATCGGAGATCGATCCTCGATCGGACTTATCGGTACCTACGTGCGAGTGCCCTTCATGTACTCGTCCACCGCGATCATTCCGCCGTCAGAGGGCGCGACGTGTGGAAACTGCGAGGCGCATCTCGACATGATGACGCTGTCGGCTGGTTTCCATGTCGGTGGGGGCCCTGGATTTCACCAGGTGGTCGAGGGAACAGCGGGCGTGGTGCAATACAGAAACCTCACCCGTGATGCCGATGGCGCCAAGCTCGCTCCGACCGCCGGCAACCTTGATCCGATTTTTTCATTCGGTTACGGATTCGGTTACGGATTCGGACAGAACACGACGATCAATGTGGTCCTGGATCAGGGGATCGCTCTGCACGAGAAGACCGGGCTTGCAAATGGCGTTCGCAACACCACCTCCGTTCGCACTCTCCGCGTCACCGGCCGCTTCGGATTCGGAACGCGAGCCAGACGCTGATGGTCACCAGCAGGCTGCTCCTCGCCGCGGCGCTCACAGCCTGCGGCCCACTCGAGACAGCCAGTCAGATTAGTACAGGCGCGGCCGGCGCCGCCGGTCAGGCAGTTGCGGTCCGGATTCCCGCGACGTTCCCCGAGGCGTGGAGCTATCCCTCGGGAGTTCGCGCAACCTTCGCCCCGCGTGCGATGGTCGCGACCAGCAGCCGCCTCGCGTCAGAGGCCGGGGCCGAGATACTGAGGCGCGGCGGCAACGCGGTCGACGCCGCGGTCGCGGTCGGATTCGCTCTCGCCGTCGCATATCCTGAAGCAGGAAATCTCGGCGGCGGCGGCTACATGGTCATCCGCATGGCCGACGGAAGGACGGTGGCGCTCGATTACCGCGAGACGGCACCAGCAGCGGCATCCCGGAACATGTTCATCGGCGCGGATGGAAAGACGACCGGTGGGAGCCTGATCGGTCCCACGGCGTCCGGCGTGCCGGCAGTGGTAGCAGGCCTGGCAGAGGCGCTGCGCAGATTCGGGACGCTGCCTCTGTCGGAAGTCCTGGAACCGGCAATCCGTCTTGCGGACGCACTCGTCGTGGACACAGGCCTCGCCGTCTCGATATCGGAGGCGAGATATCGGATCGAAGGATTCGCCGGCAAGCCTGTGTTTTTCCCTGGTGGTGAAGCTCCTCGCGCGGGATCCCGGTTCTCGCAGCCGGCGCTCGCGCGCACGCTGCGGGTGATTGCGGCGGAAGGGCCCGACGCTTTCTACAAGGGAAGCATCGCTGACTCCATTGTCGCGGAGATGAGACGTGGAGGCGGTCTCATCACGCACGCCGATCTGGCGGCCTACCGCCCGCTCTGGCGCGAGCCGGTCCGGTCGACCTATCGCGGGCACACGCTGCTCGGGATGCCGCCGTCTTCGTCGGGCGGAACGACGATGTCCGAGGCGCTCAATATCCTGGAGGCGCTTGGACCCGTTGCGCCCTTCGGATCCCCCGAGCGCATCCACGCGCTGGCCTCATCGTTCCAACGGGCTTTCATCGACCGGAACTCAAAGCTCGGTGACCCGGCTTTCTCGAACCCGCCGGTAGCAGTTCTGACGAGCAAGGCTTATGCGGCGCGTCTCGTCAGGACTATCGACAGAAACCGGGCCACGCCGACGTCACAGCTGGCGGCGCAGATGCGTGAAGGGAGCGAGACCACGCACTACTCGGTGGTCGACCCGGCGGGCAACGCGGTGGCGACGACAACGACCATCAACGACCTATTCGGATCGGGCGTGTACGTCTCGGGCGCCGGATTCTTTCTCAACAACACCATGGACGATTTCGCCGCGCAGCCGGGGAGACCGAACCTTTTCGGACTGGTTCAGGGCGAAGTGAACGCCATCGCGCCGGGCAAGCGCGCACTGAGCGCAATGTCTCCCACCATCGTGCTCGATCCAGCCGGGAAGCTTCTGCTCATTCTGGGCGGTCGAGGTGGTCCCCGCATCATCACGGCCACGACTCAGGTGATCCTCAACGTGATCGACCACCGCATGTCGCTGGCGGACGCGATGAGCGCTCCGCGAATACATCATCAGGCTCTGCCGGATTCGATTCGCGTCGAGACCGGAGGATTGGACGCAAGGGCGATACGCGCGCTGGAAGCCATGGGTCACACCATCTACCAGCAGTCGCCGACCTCCGGAAAAGTCGTGTCGATCATGCGTGTGAGAGGCGGATACGAGGGGATGGATGATCCAAGAGGGACAGGAGCCGCCGTCGGGTTCTGACAGAGAACGACGAACTGAAGACTACCTGCGAGGGGCTGTCTGCGGAGCGGTTGGTGGCTGCGGGCTCACTACACAAACAACAAAAAAGGCCCGGCACAGAGTGCCGGGCCTTTTTCGTAAAGCGTGCGCGTTAGATCTGGACCTGCGCCGGTGAGTTCAGCGTCGCCGTGATCCGGCCTCCTGAATTGACGCAACCCTCGTAGTTCGCTGTCCCGGCTGCCGTGGCGGCTCCTGCTGCGCCACCCACGGCGGCTCCG
>JBKKAY010000201.1:0-7335 GCA_046714195.1 Gemmatimonadaceae bacterium | reverse complement strand
AACACGTCCTAGGTGGCGATACGGTTGTATTCCGCCCTGATGCGCCGCAACGCACGTATCCCGTTCGCGTAGTTGCTAGAGATGCCACGCTCGATCTTGCGGTTCTATCAATTGCTGCACCAGCTAGACGTCCGCTTCGAAGGCGAATGAATGCCATGTTAGGCATCGGCGATGAAGTTACAGTCGCTGGATTTCCGAATCGCTGGCATGGCGACAGTGGATGGATTTCCTCCGGTAGGGTGGCTGGTCTCAGAACAATCGCGTCAGTTCAGCGAATACTTGTGGATACGCCAATTGTTGCTGGCGCGAGTGGCGGTCCAATGCTTGATAGTCGTGGTCGGGTTGTCGGTGTTCTGGTGACTGGCGCAGATCGCATTGAAAATGCGAACATTACCGAACAACACGGTGCCATCCCTATCGACGCTCTTTCCTTGCTGAATCTCCCGCCGTAGACACTGCTGCCATCACTGGCCGCAAGAACCGATGCGCGACGGTGGCTCGCCGGTGGCTGATGTGTCGCGCAGACACATTGAGACTCGATTGGTCGAATCGTGAACGAGCTACTGTCACGCTGAGCACAAGCTGTTGGCTGGATTGGACGTACGTGGACTGATTGGTCTTCTTGTTGAATTGTTGAGTGAGCTTCCCAAGCTGGACGTCGCCGGTTCGAGTCCGGTCGCCCGCTCTATATATAGCAACGGCTTACACGATTCAGAGGTGCTTCGGCCAAATGGGCGGTAACCCAGGGGTAACCCCTTGCCGCCTTTTCACGGCTACTAATACCGGCGTTAAGGCCTCTTGGTGTAAGCGCCAGCTTTCTCCTGCCGAGGCCCTTGCGCCCCCGCGATGAGGCAAGGGTCGCCCAAGGCCCCTACTGCATCAATACGGCGAAATTCACCTGCGTATTGCTGTAGTTCGAGTACACCAGATTGATGGTCCAGGCCCCAGCGACCCCAGCCGGAGAGCTCATAGGCTGACCGCTCGACACAAGCTGCCCGGAGTAGACCTGCGTGCCGGCCGCGTCCCTCACAACGACAGTTGCCGTGCCGGTTGCTCCGGCGTTGGAGGAGTGAGTGATCCGCGCGAGCGTGCCGGTATTCTGCCAGGTGTAGGTGTACGTCCCGGTGAAATTCTGGATGCTGGTTACTTGATAAGAAAACGAATTGGTGAGGTTCGTGATCTGGGGCTGAACCCCGGGGGCCGTCGGGCCGTCGCCGCAGGCGGCTACCAAGACCAGTGTGGCCAGGGCAACGGCCCGAATGGAGCGTGAAGGAATGCCGCGCATGAGAGGATGTCCGAATAAAGGTGAGAGACGCATCGGTATAGGACGCGCGCTCACCGCCGCGCGTAACAAAAGAAGGGTGCCGGAATACAGTACCAGGCAAGAGTATGACAAAATGGCTTACGTGTGGTTAACCGAACGGCGTCGAGACTAGATCCGCGAAACAGGCAATTGACGCCGATACCGGCGCTTTTTTGGCTGTTCCGTGATTGGTGGGGCCTCCACCAGGAACCGCGGCCTTCTTTTTGTGCCAACCTTGATCTTCACTTCTCCCAGCCCTCCCCATTCCGCGCCGGGCTCGATATAGATCGCCACGTCGCGTTGCAAGTACCTCCAGATAAATGCCCAACCTCCCATAACCGGGAAAGGAGTCTCGAGAGTCGCGGCGCCGCTTGTATAGATATGCTGAGACGCTTTGTATGAGAAACGGAAATCCGCGACCGATTCCCATTCTACGAGCGGCGACTCGAGCTTCGCGGCCACCCATAGGTCCCCTCGCAGACCGGTACCTGGCGCGTGAAGCGCTCGAGCAGATAGCACTTCCGGTCTGCCGGATCGGTGGCGCGCCTTCCATGGCGCGTATCGAATAGCTTTCAGGATGACAACGACACCGATCGCGCATCCGCCCGAAACACTCGAGGGGTGGTACGCGCTGCACCAGATCTTCCGCGTCAATCGCCAGGCTCTGGACGCCAGGCCCGCCATCGCCGCGCGCATGGGTGAGAGCGCGGGAGACGCGCTAAAAGTCAGCGATGCCAAGCCTGCTCCCGCCGCGTCGCGAGGAAAGAAGGCAACATCAAAGGATTCACCTGCGGGCAAGGGCTGGAGCTGTTTCGTGAGACTGATCGGCTCGAGCGCCGATCTCATGATCATTCACTTCCGCGATTCGCTCGACGCGATCGGCGCGGCTCAGGACGCGCTCGCGAAGCAGGATATCACCGCGGTTCTGCAGCCCGTCTACAATTTTCTGAGTGTCACCGAGGCGGGGTTGTACAACATCACCGCGGAGCTCGCTCGTGCCGCCCAGGAGCGCGGCGGTACCGTGGGCGACGAGAAGTATGTCGAATCTCTCGCCGAGCGTTCGGCGGCCGAGCGGAGCGGCGCGCACGTGCAGAAGCGTCTCTATCCCGAGCTACCGCGCGAGATGCCGTACGTCTGCTTTTATCCGATGTCCAAGCGGCGCGATGCGGGGCAGAACTGGTACGCGCTTTCTCTCGACGAGCGAAGCCGCCTGATGCACACCCACGGGTTGACCGGTCGGCGTTACGCGGGACGGATCCAGCAGGTGATCACGGGCGCGATCGGGTTCGATTCGTGGGAGTGGGGCGTCACTCTATTCGCCGCGGATCCGCTGGAGTTCAAGAAGCTCGTCACCGACATGCGATTCGACGAAGTGAGCGCCAAGTACGCGGAGTTTGGAGAGTTCTACGTCGGGAAAGTTGTCGAGCCCGCGGAGTGGATCGGCGGTCCCGAGCGTGAGCACGCGGCGGAGAGAATCGGGTCGCTCAAGTAGACAGTGATTACTTCGCGCAGGCGTTGGGTTGTTGGGGCGCATCGCAGCGACTATTATGCTCTCTCTGTCGCGCTCCGATTCGAGGAGCCAGACGGGACGTAGCGCAGCCCGGTAGCGCACCTGAATGGGGTTCAGGGGGTCGCGGGTTCAAATCCCGCCGTCCCGATTTCGCCCCCGCAATCGCGGGGGCGAGTTTTTCGCCGGGCTTTCGCCAACGCTGCTCACTCTGTTCGCAGCTTATGGTCAAATCCCGCCGTCCCGATTGATCTAACGCAAAAGCCGACCAGGCTTTCGAGCCATTTGTCCCCTTCAATCGTCCCTCTGTTGAAGGCGCGCGGTAAGAGCGCCGGGATTAGGATAAGGTGGAACCGGGGACACATGCGTACTGCCCACAGAAGCACTGCTGAAGCGGCTGATTTCGACATAGACGTCCGACACGCAGAGGCGCTGCTCAACACCGGGGCTCTGCAGAGCGCGATTTTCAACAGCGCCAACTTCTCGAGCATCGCCACCGATGCGAAGGGCGTAATCCAGATCTTCAACGTCGGAGCCGAGCGGATGCTTGGCTACACGGCCGCCGAAGTGATGAACAAGATCACGCCCGCCGACATTTCCGATCCGCGGGAAGTGATCGCGCGCGCCAAAGCGCTCAGCGTCGAGCTGGGAACTCCGATTACGCCAGGCTTCGAGGCGTTGGTGTTCAAGGCTTCGCGCGGGATCGAGGACATCTACGAGCTCACCTACATCCGCAAGGATGGGAGTCGGTTTCCGGCAGTGGTGTCGGTCACGGCGCTGCGCGATGCGCAGGACGCCATCATCGGTTATTTGCTGATTGGCACCGACAACACTGCCCGCCAGCAGGTCGAAGAGGAGCGGATGAAGCTCGATCAGCGGCTGCGCGATCAGCACTTCTACACACGCTCGCTCCTCGAATCCAACATCGACGCACTGATGACCACGGACCCACGGGGGATCATCACCGACGTCAACAAGCAGATGGAGGCGCTGACCGGATGCACGCGCGACGAGCTGATCGGCGCGCCGTTCAAGAATTATTTCACCGACTCGGGCCGGGCCGAGGCGGGGATCAACCAGGTGCTGCGCGAAGGCAAAATCATCAACTACGAGCTCACCGCGCGCGCCCGGGATGGCACCCTTACCGTGGTGTCGTACAACGCGACCACCTTCCACGACCGCGACAGGGTCCTGCAAGGCGTGTTTGCCGCAGCGCGCGACGTGACGGAGCTGAAATCGGTCAACGCGGAGCTGGATCGTCGCACGAGGGAGATCGCATCTGCGCAAGTGATTGCGGATGCTGCGACGGCGCGCCTAGCCCGACTTCAGAGAATAACCGCAGCGCTCAGCAACACTGTCACGCAGGATGGAGTCGCTGATTCTGTTCTCCGCGAGGCTATCGTCGCTCTCGAATGCGATGCCGGGGCAGTCGTCACGACTGAAGAAGGAGAAAAGCTGACGCTCCTGCGGGAATTCGGATCGCTCGATGCGCTCATGCGCTCGTTCAAGTACATGCAGCCGCCCCGATCACGCGATCCATACGCCGAAACAGTCGAGAAGTGCGCCGCGATATATCTGGAATCCTTTGAGGAGATGCTGGCACGGTATCCAGCGTTTCTGGACGTCAATAAGCTCGAATCGCGCGGGGCGTGGATCTTTCTCCCGCTCGAGATCGGCGGCCGGGCTGTCGGTGCTCTGGCGTTCGGATTCGCAGGTCCTCGCAAGTTTACTCTTCTAGACAGGCATTTCGCCGACACAGTTTCGCGTTACTGTGCGCAGGCTCTGGATCGCGTCAGGCTTCGCATCGCCGCCGCGGCGGCGCTCGCGGAAGCGAGCGAGGCACGGATGATGGCGGAGCACGCGAACAACGCCAAGACGGCATTTCTGCGCGCGATGAGTCACGAGCTTCGCACCCCCCTGAACGCCATCACCGGCTACACCGAGATCCTGGAGATGGGAATTCGCGGAGTGGTCAATTCGGAGCAGACCAAAGACCTCGGCCGGATCAAGCGCGCGTCCGCTTATCTCCTCCGTCTGGTCAACGATGTCCTTACGGTGGCGAGATTCGAAGGGACGAGGCCCCTGCAGCTGATCTCAATCCCAGTCAATCCAATGCTCGCCGAGGTAGAGGGACTTTGCGCGCTTCAAGCCAAGGCGAAAGGGCTGACGCTGACAGTCACGCCATGCGAGCGCGAGCCTCTCGTGGCTGCTGACTCGGAGAGATTTCAGCAGATCCTGCTCAATCTCGTCACGAACGCGATCAAATTCACTACTACAGGCGGCAGCATCGGAGTCACCTGTGATGAGGACGCCAGCATGGTGCGTGTCCGCGTGAATGACAGCGGAGTAGGTGTTCGTCTGCTCGACATTGATCGCGTGTTCGAGCCGTTCGTCCAGATCGACAGACACCTGACGACGACATCGCTACAGGGCGTCGGCCTCGGACTCTCGATCAGCAGAGAGCTCGCCCGCGCGATGCACGGCGATCTGACGCTCCAAAGCGCGGAGGGAGTCGGTTCCACCTTCACGCTGACACTTCCGATTGCGTCGGAAACTTCGCTAGCACCCTCGATTGCAACGTCGGCTCTCGCAATCGATGATTTCCCCTTCAGGCCGGCGCTCGCTTCCTAAGGAGTTCGGCCGGCGTGGCGGGCGACTTGCGCTCTGAGCGGGGCCCCAGGCACTAAGGCGAGTTCTCACCGGAAACTTCTTTAGCAATGACATCTACATCCGGCTGCCCGATTGCCCCCGCTTCGTCTTTGGCAATCTCGCGTGGGGTCCGGTGCCCACTCACCGGATGTGGGTTGGCTTGGGTCGCTCCACTGGGATCGCTCATGCCCTTGGCTTCCTCGGCCCGACCCTTCACTTGTTCGCTCGTGTCGCCGGTCGCCTTACCGGGATCACCACGAAACTTGCCCTCGGTTTCCTTCATCTTGCCCTTCGTCTCGTTCTCGAGACCGCTCTTGTTGATGGTCATACATCCCCCCACTGAGGTCGACCGCCCAAAACAAGCAGGCGTCGCTTGGCTTTGGGTTACACCCTGCGCACTCGAACCAACTCGTCCATGCCTTCTATCTCGATGTAGTCACCGCTTGCGTCGCGCCAAATCCGAACGGAAGGCCGGTATCGATAGCGGTATTCATACCTGTAAACGGCCTGCTGCCATTTTTGGCCATTAACGAGTTCAAAAACTCGATCGCCGTCGAACCCCTCGCATTCGCCCTCGATATTGCTGTCCGTGATCAGGTCCATAGATGTTGGCGAGTGGGTCGATGAAGTGCGCCTTAGCCTTTAGAGGACCAAGTGAAGCGTCCGAGGAAATCACTCCACCCCTTCGTGCTTGTCATCCACGACTGTTTATTTGCCGCACGAAGTCTCTGCTCTGTCAGACCAACGGTGCGACGAGCGCGCGGTTTGGCGGAGCCTAGATCGGTCGCGTTGATTTTGGCGAGCTTTGTCTCTTTCTTGAGTGTAGTTGAATCCGCGCCCGGAGCGTGTTTAATACAAAGACCCCTTCGTCGTCGTCCCTGAGAGACGAAATCATCGGGCAACCCAGCAATTCCAATTGAGGAGTCTTCCACGAGCGCCTGGGGGAGAAAAAGGCGTCGCCAGAAGCGCCCAAAACCGACCCTCAGAAACGGGCCCAATAGACGCGGGCTGGTGGGGAAGTCCCGCGTCGCGACTCAATTGTATTGTACGGCACTTTCGAGGCCGGATCAAAGCAGCTGTGTTCCTAGCACCGGAATGGTTGAGTTGCTCGCATAGACGGAGTTGGCCGTCTTATTTTGGCTCGATGCTCATGGATAGCGAACGCTGGCGGTTCCTAGCCGACCACAAGCCGACGCTGCACGCTGATGGCGGCGACTACCAGTGCATTGGGTCCGCACAGGCGGGCCCGGTGAGCCTCCCCAGTTCTTTCCGTCTCAAACGGTAGGACGGCAGAAGAGGCGATCGATCGAGTCATCGAGCGGTATTACCGGAAGCACGGACGCCCGTGTTCGCCAGTCTCGCAACAGAACGCCGCACAACCTGAGCGTAAGTCGGGCGTGCTGAGACTTCCGGCCAGAGGTTGGGTGACCTAGCTCAACTGTTGGTCGAGTTTCGGTCGAGTTTCTCACTACGAAGTGCTGCCTGAATTGACTGAGAATCGGACGCCGACGCCCGTTTCCCCTATGAAACACGACTTTAGGTATTATTTGAGTGTCCCCTGAGTCTGAATGGGGTTCAGGGGGTCGCGGGTTCAAATCCCGCCGTCCCGATTTTGCCCCCGCCAAAAAAGCCGGGGCAAATCGTTCGCCGGGCTTTTCGGGCTGGACGACCAGCACACGGAACGCATGCGGCCGGCTGGCGTATGATAAAGTGCGATGTGGGTTTCACTCGATCCCGGTGCACTACTATTATGATCGGCACGAAAGCGTGTTTGAGGCTCGTCCTCGGAGGGTTTGCTCTTGCGGTGATCACCGCTCCGTCTTTCGCCCAAGCCACGGCTGCCGCGACTGCCAGCGCCTCCGCAAGGAAATTCGTG
>JBKKAY010000200.1:0-2735 GCA_046714195.1 Gemmatimonadaceae bacterium | reverse complement strand
GCCATCGGCTTTCCGACGATGTTGCTGCGGCCGATGATTACGCAGTTCTTGCCGGGCGTCTTCACTCCCGATTCCTGGAGCAGGAGCTGAATCCCCAGCGGGGTGCACGGCACGAAGCCGTCGACATCGCCGACCAGCATCTTGCCGACGTTGACCGGATGGAAACCGTCGACGTCCTTGGAAGGATCCACCCGCCGTATGACCGTTTCGGGGTTGATCTGTTTGGGGAGCGGCATCTGAATCAGAATGCCGTGGATGGCCGGGTCGGCGTTGAGGTGCCCGACGCGGCCGAGCAGGTCCGCCTCGAGGGTATCCGCCGGAAGGCGCACTGTGATGCTGTGCATTCCCGCTTCCTCACACGCCTTGCTCTTGGCGGCGACGTACACCGCGCTCGCGGGGTCGTCGCCGACGAGGACCACGGCGAGCCCGGGCTTTATGCCCTTCATCGCCAACGCCTCCACGCGCCGCATGACATCCGCACGAACGCGCTTGGCGACTTCGCGCCCGTCGATCAGCTCAGCGGGCAAAATCCACGGACCTCGTCTCTCTGATCAACACCACCTTGATCTGCCCCGGATACTGGAGCTCGGCTTCGATGCGGCGCGCGATCTCCTCCGTGAGTGTCGCCATGCGTGGATCGTCGACTTCCTCCGGCGTCACGATGACGCGGACTTCCCTTCCCGCCTGAATCGCGAAGACTTTCTCGATGCCGCGATAGCTCGATGCGATTTTCTCCAGACCCTCGAGACGCTTGACGTAGGTCTCGAACGCTTCGCGCCGCGCTCCGGGACGCGCGCCCGAGATCGCGTCGGCGGCCTGCACCAGCACCGACACCTCGCTCTCGTGCGGAACATCGTCGTGGTGGGCGGCGATGCAGTTCACCACCAGTGGGTTCTCTCCGTACCGCGTCGCCACCTCGACGCCGAGCTGGACGTGCGTGCCTTCGTGCTCGTGCGTGAGAACTTTTCCAACGTCGTGGAGCAGCGCGCCACGACGCGCCATGGCGACGTCGAGCCCCAGCTCCGCCGCCATGATCCCGGCCAGCCAGGCGACTTCCTTCGAGTGGTTGAGGATGTTCTGGCCATAGCTGGTGCGCCACCGCATGCGGCCGATCAGCTTCACCAGCTCCGCGTGCAGCCCGTGAACGCCGCTCTCGTAGGCCGCTCTCTCGCCGGTCTCGATGATGGACGCGTCGACCTCCAGCCGTGATTTGTTGACGACTTCCTCGATGCGGCCCGGATGGATGCGGCCGTCGGCGACGAGCTTCTCGAGCGCAAGCCGCGCGATCTCGCGGCGCACAGGATCGAAGCACGACACCACGACAGTGTCCGGCGTGTCGTCGATGATGACGTCGACGCCCGTCGCCAGCTCGAAGGCGCGAATGTTTCGACCTTCGCGTCCGATAATTCGTCCCTTCATCTCGTCGTTGGGGAGCGCGACCGCTGACACCGTGGTCTCGACGCTCTGCTCGGCTGCAATTCTCTGGATCGCCAGGGCGACGATCTTCTTCGCTTCCCGGTCGGCGTTTCGCTTGGCGGTTTCCCTGATCTCGCGGATCTGGTTGGCGGCGTCCGCGTGCGCTTCTTCCTCCATCCGGTGGATCAGCTCGGCTTTCGCATCAGCGGCGGAGATGCCTGCCAGCTGCTCGAGCCGGCGCCTCTCCTCACGAAGGAGCTTCTCCAGCTCCTGCTCGCGCTGGCCAATGGCCTGCTCCCGTCCGCCCAGGCTCTCTATGCGGCGGGTGCCCTCACGCTCGCGCTGCTCGAGGAGCTCGTACTTCCGGTCGAGAAGACCCTCACGGTCACTGACCCGGCGCTCTTCCCGCTCCACTTCTTCCCGGCGGCCCCGGACCTCGACCTCCCACTCTTCGCGGAGTCGGATCAGCTCCTCTTTGCCGGTCAGAACTGCGGTCTTGCGGAGGCTTTCCGCTTCCCGTTCCGCTTCCGAGACGAGTCGCTTGCTGGTCTCTTCGGCCGTCGTGCGGGCCTGTTGCTGGCGGCGGAGCTCCCCACGCCCACCCAACTTCCTGCCGATGAAGAAAAGAACCGCGCTGGCAATTACGAACAGTGCAATGCCGGCCGCGAGTATCCACGCCGTGTTCGTCATGTTGATCTATGTTGGGCCCGCGGCATAGCCACAGGCGGCCCCTATCGCGCCGGAAAGTCGTCGCGTAGCTGACTTAAGGTAATGTTTTGTTCAGGGTGCGGGGAGGATGGGCTGGCCCCGAGCGGGCGCGGAGTTGGTCTGGAACTAAGGACTACCTGTTGCGAGTAATGGTTCCGGGTAGCGCGTTCCGTGTCTCTGCGCCGCGGAATGCCCATGCCTTCGACAGAGACACGAAACCGGTATACAGGCAACTACAACCCATAACAGGTAGTCCTGAGTTGCCCTTCGTTCAGCAGGCCTGCAAAACCAGACCTATTCCTTCCTCTTCGCCGGCGGGAGCCAAGGCCTGATCTCCGCACTAAGTCTCTTCATGTCCCCGGCCAGTGCCCCGTTGCCGGCTCTAGCCTGGAATAGCTCGTCGGTGATGCTCAACGCGGCGAGGATCGCGCCCTTGGCGGTCTCGACGATGTTTCCCGCGCGCATCGTCTCCCGGATCACCTGGTCGACGTGCTCGGCGACCGCGCGCGTATGCTCGGGCGTCGCATCGCTCCGGATCGAGTACTCGTCGTCGAGGATCTCCACCTTCACCACGGTTTTCTTGTTGGTCAACGCGCCTCCACTTCGTTGTG
>JBKKAY010000199.1:0-19650 GCA_046714195.1 Gemmatimonadaceae bacterium | reverse complement strand
GGGACTCAAGTGGGGCTCCCTCGTCCAGAACATCACGACGCTCGCGAAGACGGGCGCGCTCCTGCTCATCATCGTGCTCGCGTTTGCGCTCGGCTTGCCCGAGACCGGAGGTCACTACACTCCGGCGGCCCCGCCCGGCAGCTTCTCGCTGATGCCATTCGGGCTGGCCCTCGTTTCGGTGCTCTGGGTCTATGACGGCTGGGCCGATGTCAGCTTCGTGGGCGGTGAAGTAAAGGATCCGGAGCGAAACCTTCCGCGCGTGCTGATCTACGGCACCCTCATCATCATCGGACTGTACCTGCTCGCCAACCTGGCGTACCTGGCGGTGCTGCCGGTTGAGGAGATCCGCCGCTCCAAGCTGGTCGCCGCGGATGTCGCGGAGCGGGTGATGGGAGCGCCGGGGGTGGCGTTTGTGTCGGTTGCGGTGATGGTGTCGACTTTTGGCACGCTGAACGGGTCGGTAATGACCGGAGCCCGGGTGCTTTTCGCCACCGCCGCCGATGGCCTTCTGTTCAAGCCGATAGCCAGGGTTCACCCGACCTACAAGACTCCGAGCGTCGCCATCGTTCTCGAGGCTGTCCTCGGTGTCCTGTTCGTGATGATCGGGACTTTCGAGCAGCTCGCCGATGCTTTCGTCACCGCGATCGTTCCCTTCTATGCGATGGCGGTGGGGTCGGTGTTCGTGTTCCGGCGCCGCGCCGGGTACGCGCCGCCGTTCCGGGTGCCGGGGTATCCCGTTGTCCCCGCGATCTTTATCGTCGCCACTATCCTCATTCTCGGGAACGCGATAGTCGATCCCGCGAGCCGGTGGCCGACCCTTGGCGTCCTGGCGACGATCCTGGTTGGAATCCCCGTTTTCTACCTGACGTTAAAAAGACGCCCATCGGAATGACGATCGTGGCTGGATCGTGATCGAGCCGCGACAAAAAACCTGTTGCACGGTCAAGTAACCATGCCGTACTATTGGCCGGTCTGTTGGGCCCCGGATTATTGGGCACCCAAAGCACACCCCTTTCCCACGCCACTGGGGCCTTTCGCGATTCGCCCCCATCAGGAGCTTCTTAATGAGCCGAGCTCGTTTGTCATTCGCCGCGCTGGTCGCGGTACTCTCACTCTGTGCGGTCCGCTCAGCGGAGGCGCAAGGCACCACTACCGGCGCTGTCTCAGGCGTGATCACGAGTGATCAGGGCCAACCGATCGAAGGCGCCGTGGTTCGAGTCACCAACCGCGAGACCGGTGTCACGTCTACGGCCCAGACCCGCGAGAACGGACGGTATTTCGTCCAGAGTCTGGAGGTCGGCGGGAACTACTCGGTGGAGGCACGCCGCATCGGCTTCCAGCCCACCGCCCAGAACAACGTCAGGGTCACGCTCTCACAGACGAGCCGCGTTGATCTCGCGCTCCCGACTCAGGCAGTGCAGCTAGCTGAGGTCACCACCGTCGGTACGGCTGCGCAGAGCGACTTCAGCCCGACGCGCCAAGGTGTGGGAACGGTGGTTGGCGACACCCTGATCCGCCGTGTTCCGAACCTGAACCGTGACATGAGCGAATTGGTGAAGCTCACCCCACAGGTCATAACTAATACCGGTGGCGGACCCAGCGCGGGAGGCGGCTACAATCGACTCAACAACTTCACCGTCGACGGTGCCAACCAGAACGATCGCTTCGGCCTCGGCAGCTCGGGTGGACAGCCCGGAGGAGCTGCGAACAACCGCATCATGTCCGTCGACGCGGTTAAGGAGTTCCAGGTTCTTCTGAGCCCCACCGACGTTCGCTATGGCAACTTCGCCGGCATGCTCGTCAACGCCGTCACCAAGAGCGGCACCAACAAGCTTTCCGGCGGCGGCAATTACGCCTTCCGGACCCCGGGCATGGCGGCCGACGTCGATCAGATCCGGGCAAGCGGCTTCAACATCCGGCAATACGGCTTCCACCTCGGCGGTCCCATCATCAGAGACCGGCTTCATTTCTTCGCTGCCGCTGACTGGAAGGAGAGCACTACTCCGACTGTCGGGCCGTTTGCCAATCCGGCGACCAATACCATCGGAACGAGCAGCGTCGCGGTTTCGCTCGATTCCATCAATAGAATCGCCAACAGCCTCTCACCCCTGTTCGATGTCGGGTCTGCTGGTGCATTCCCAATTACGAATCCGGTCAAAAACCTGATGGGGCGGCTAGATCTGTCGATTAACGACGCCAACCGCCTCACCTTCCGGGTGCTCGACAACACTGCCACGGTCGATGAGTTTTCCCGCGATACCCGAGGCCTTTCGGCAAACGCAACGCAGCAGAGCGCCGGCATCCGCCTCACGTCCAATTCGTTCGTCAGAAACTCGGAGAATCGTTCCTACGCAACCCAGTGGTTTTATAACCGCCCCAGCGGAATCTCCAACGAATTCCTCTTCGGCTACAACACTATTCGGGATTTCCGCGAAGTTCCGGTGAACGTTCCGGAGATTTCCATCGGCGTCACACCGAACGGCGGCACCACGCCGTCCGTCGCGGTCACGGTTGGGAGCGAGAGATTCTCCCCCGGCAACGACCTTAGGCAGAAGATTCTGGAGGTCTCGAACAACCTCAGCATCCCGCGAGGGGCTCACACCTTCACGCTGGGCGGCCGTTACGAGCACACCTACATCTACAACTTTTTCCTGAGCGGCGCCGCGAACGGCGCTTTCACGTTCCCGACGATAGCGGCGCTCGAGGCCCGGACGCCCTCCGCGTACGCGTTCTCGTACGCCAACGGCGGCGACATCGCCGCCGAGTTCAATGGCCAGCAGACCTCGCTCTACCTCCAGGACCTCTGGAACGTCACCAGCAACTTCTCCATCACCGGCGGTCTGCGCCTCGACATTCCGCAGTTCCTCGACAGCCCGAAGCAGAATCCCCTTGTCACCGCGCAGGCGCCAGACATCCGTACGGACTGGAAGCCAAAGACCCAGACCCTCTGGTCGCCCCGCCTTGGATTCAACTGGGATGTAGGGGGCACTCGGACCACGCAGCTGCGCGGCAACATCGGTGTCTTCACCGGTCAGGTTCCTTATATCCTGGTCGGTAATGCTTACGGGAATACCGGCCTTGGCGGCGTGACGGTCGGTTGCACCGGGGCCGCCGTACCCACGTTCAGCACCGACGTCGCTGCACTCCCCAAGTCCTGCGCCGGTCAGCCGGCACCCACCCCGGGAGCAGCAGGGACCGTCGGTATCAACGTCACCGACCCGAATTTCAAGTATCCGCAGAATTTCACCACGTCGCTCGGGTTCGATCAGGTGCTGCCAGGCGGCATCGTCGGCACATTCGAGGGCCTCTACCGCAAGGATATCCACGGTCTGTTCGTCCGAAATCTCAACCTGATCGGCCCCCGGATCGTGAACGCGCAGCCTTACACCGATGTGAACGGCCGTATCCTCTACGCGGACACGATCCTAGCGAACGGTACCATCGATAATACCACTCAGAGGCGCATCAGACAGATCGGCACGCCTCTCGTGAACTTCACTGAAGGCGCCATCATGCTCACCAACTCGAAGGGTGGCTACAACTACTCCCTTACCGGCCAACTAGCCAAGCGGTTCAGCCGCGCCTTCCAGGCGACAGCGGCCTACACCTACATGCAGGCGCGCGATGTCCAGTCACTGACCTCCGACCGCGCGATTTCCAACTGGCGCTTTGGACGGCAGTTCGCGGGCCTCGAGAACGACCCGGACGATATCCAGGTCTCGAATTTCCAGCGTCCGCATCGCGTCATTGCCTACGGCACGCTGACCGCTCCCTGGGTCAAGTACCAGACTGATGTGAGCTTCTTCTTCGAGGGCGTCTCGGGCTCGACGTTCCTCTACACCACCAACAACGACATCAACGGCGATGGTGTCGGAGGCAACGACCCCATCTACGTGCCTCGGGACGCGACGGATCTGAACGAGATCCGCGTCGGAACCGGCTCAGGAGCCACTTTTGTGCCCGATCCCGTAATCGCTGCTACGCTCAACAGGTTCATCGACATGCAGCCGTGCCTGGCAGAACAGAGAGGCCAGATTATGAAGCGTAACAGCTGCGCGGCCCCCTTCCAGAAGAGAATGGACGCATCGGTGCGACAGACCCTGCCCCAGTTCGGCGGCCAGCAGTTCACGCTTCAGCTCGACATCTTCAATTTCCTCAACCTTCTAAACAAGGATTGGGGACAGCTCGAGTTCCCGGTGCTGGGCTTCTTCAACAACCTGGCGCTGCTCCAGACCGCCGGAAAGCAGCCAGGACCGCTCAACACGGCGATGTGGAACTACAACGTCAACGTCAACGCTGTGAACAGCGTCAACAACTTCAACTCACCGTGGTCGCTCAACCCCAACTCCGCGGCGAACAACTACCAGATGCAGCTCTCGCTCAGGTACGCGTTCTAGTCGCGGGTAACTTGATGTAGCGCATCACAGGCTCAATCTCAACAGGCCCCCGAACTGAACTCAGTTCGGGGGCCTGTTGCATCGTGGTCGTAACTGCCACAAAAGTTATGAGTGGTCAGTTATCTGCCGGCAGCTGTGGGCTCTAAACGCACAACTCACAACTTTAGTTGTAGTTGCGAAACACGGTACTAGAAGACGCTTACGTTGAAGTACCGCTTCGGATTCCGCTTCACGTCGGCGATCAGCGAATCAACCCGAGCCAACACCACGCGAACATCGTTGTAGACCGCGGGGTCGTTGAGCAGTTTGGCCGCGCTGCCATTGCCGCTATCGACCTTGGCCAGAATGAGGTCGAGTTTTTCCGACGTCGCCTTCAGGTTGGCCGCCATCTCGGCCATGTTCGCGCTGGCGGCCTGGACATTCGTGATCGTCGAATCCACCTTGGCCGGATCGATCGCGGCGGCCGTCCGCCTGAGCGACGTCATCGTCGCGCTGAGCTGGCGCGACTGCTCATTCGCGATCGCCGCGAACTCGGTGATGAGCCGATTGGTGGCTGATATCGCCTGACGCATCTCTCTCAATCCGCCGGACGCGACCATCTCCTGCTGGAGCGCGGTGGTGACGGAGTTAATCGACCTGGCGATAGAATCGGCCTTGGCGGTGATCTGCGCGATTCCCGGCGTTGTCGGGCCGACCGGTACCGTGTCGCCCTCGGCGTACGAGCGGGGATTTGGCCGCTCGGGCGTCAGCGCTACCGCCATGTCGCCGAAGATCCCGTTCGGTACGACAGTGGCCTTGCTCCCGATCGGGACCTTGTAGCCATCGGTAATCCTGAACGTCGTGATCAGGATCCCGTCCTGCTTGAGCTCGACTTCGTCGACATAGCCGACGCTCACGCCGACCAGCCACACCGGCTGTCCCTGCTTAAGACCCGCCCCCCAGGGAAACTTCGCGTACAGCGGGTAGCCCTTGGCCAATCCGCCGCGGGCGAGCCAGAGTGAGCCCAGCACCACAACGACGATGGACACGATGAGGAGCAGGCCAACCAGGACTTCGTCTCTTTTCTTCATGCCTGAAGGTAGGGGGCGAGAAGGAGCGCGGTGATCGCATCGAGCACCAGAATCGCGACCGAGGTGACTACGACAGCCTGCGCCGTGCTGCGGCCGACTCCTTCGGCGCCGACGTTGGCGGTATAGCCCTCGTAAGAGCAGAAGAAGGCGATCGCCGCGCCGAATATAAACGCCTTGATGACGCTGTACACAATCTGGAATGGCGTGAACGACAGCCTCAGGCCCTCGGTGAACGCCGCAGCGGTGACGTCGGTGGCGGTTACGGCGGTGAACATTGCCGTGCCGACGCCGATGGCGTCAGCCATGATTGTGAGCGCGGGAACCATGATGAGACACGCGATCAGGCGAGGCACCACCAGGTAGGCGATCGGATCGTAAGCGAGCGTCTCGAGCGCGTCGATCTGCTCGGTGACCCGCATTGTCCCTATCTCCGCCGTGATCCTCGCTCCAACGCGGCCGGTCAGCACCAGCCCAGTCAGGAGCGGACCGAGCTCGAGAATGATGGACTGCCGCGAGATCAGCCCCACCACCGACAGCTGCACTCCGCCGAACAGCTGATAACGCGTCTGGAATGCGGTCACCGCTCCAATGAACGCGGCCACGATCGCGGTGAGGGGCAGGGAGTCCACGCCGATGTTGCGCATCTGCCTGAAGGTTTCGGGACCGTAGGTTTTGGGGTCTCTGAAAGCGCGGCCGATGTCGCGGGCAAAATAGCCCCAGGCTCCGACGCGGCGAAATATGACGAGAGGATCGCGGATCAAGTTCTCACGCGCGTGAACAGAAAGAGTCCCACCACCCCGAATATGATGCTCGGGAGCCACGCTGCCAGGTCAGCGGGGATAATCCCCTTGCCGCCGATCCCCTTCGTCAGCTGGATCAGCATCAGAAAAACCACCGTCGTCGCCAGACTCAACCCGACACCGTACGCTGCGCCACCCCGCTGGGTGCTCGTCGCGAGCGGGGCGCCGAACAGCAATATCACGATCGAAGTGAACGGAATTGCGAGCTTGAGCATTCGCTCGACCCGCAGCTCGTTTACCTGGGCGCCCGACCGCTCCATCGACGTGATGAAGCGACCCAGCTCCCGGAACCCCATGTCGGTCGGCGCCTTCTGGGAAAGCGTGAGCTGTCGCGGAGGCTCGGTGAAGTGCCGGTCCACCAGAGAGTCAAAGCTGAACGTCATGTTGGAGAGGCTATCGGGAATTACGTGCATGGCCCCGTTGGAGATCATCCAGCCCCGGTCGGGCGTGTAACGCGCGCCGCGGGCTGAAATCACAAAGGAGGGATAGTCGGGTCCGTTGCCCTTCCGCTCCGTCACCATTCCATCGATGGACTGCTCCATCAGGTGGAGGCCGCCGATCTTGTACACTCTGCCGCCGTCCGCCGCGTACGCGAAGTTGTAGCGGTCGTTCCTGACCACGCCGCGATTGCTCTCGAGAAGCTCCGCCCGCTTCTTGTTGGTGATCGGCGCGAGCTCGCCCAACACCAGTCCCAGAATGGTCGCGATGATCGCGCCCACGAAGATCGGCGCTATCAGGCGGTAGAAGCTGATGCCGGACGCCTTTGCCGCCGTGATCTCGGAATGGCGCGTCAGGCCTCCGATCGCGAACACCGTCGCGAACAGGACCGCCGCCGGCAGCACCATGAACATCGAATCCGGTAGCCAGTAGAGGTAGCTGAGCGCTATCCGTCCCGCGCCCAGGTTCTGGGCCAGATACTTGTCGAGGTTGTCCGTCAGGTCGATGACGTTCACAAGGACGGGCATCCCTAGTGCCGTCGGGACGAAGATCGCCCAGAACTCCATGAACACATATCGGTCCAGCGCGCGCGACATTTTCTTCAAGCGGCGGCCGGCTCCGCGGCTCGGCGTCGTCGACGATCCATGCCGAGCTTCTCCCGCGTCCAGCCGCGGATCGAGTCGATCATCTCGCCCATGTCACCGCCGCGCGCCGTCCTCGCTTCGCGGCCGATCTTCGACAACAGCCACACCGCGATCAGAGCGAACAGGATGTTCGCCGCCCACATTGCCAGCACGGGCGGTATCAGGCCACGCTTGCCGAGCGATTCGCCGGCGGTGAGGCACACGTAATACAATGCGAAGACCAGCAGGCTGACCCCGATGGTGAGTCCGACTCCGCCTCGCGGGAATCGCAGCGCGATCGGAGCGCCCATCAGAACGAACACGAAGCACGCGACCGCCAACGCGAATTTCTTGTGGATCTCCACCCCGTAAGCGGTTATCTGTCGCGCGGAGTCGTTCAGGCGGATGCGATAGATCTCGAGCGCCGATGTCGATTCGCCTTCGGGAATTCCGACCGAGGGCGCGACGACATCTCGTGTAGGTCTCTCAACCTGAGCGGCCCTCGCACTCTGCGCCTGGGCCGTGGCGGGAGCGAAAAGACCGAGAAACTGGCAGTAGATACGCCCCAGTCCAACGTCCCACGGCGGCGAAGCCTTCACGCTCATCAATTCCTTCTTGAGCTTGATCCCGGCTTTCAAGGCGGCCCCGCGCCTCGCCCTGAACTCCTTTGACGCCTGGGCGTGCTCCCAGCGCGCCTTGTCCTGCGCCGCCTGCATCTCACACACCGTCATCTCGCGATCGCTCTTGTACGCAGAGCTCGTCGTCTTCTCGAACTGGTTGCCGACGTTTCGGATGCGTATCAGGTCGACGTCGAAGTACAGCCGCTGCAGCTCGTCCGGGGTCGCCGTCGGGACGTCCTGCATGTTGCCGTTGTAGAGCGTCAGCTCGAGGTCGGTCATCGCCGGGCTCATGCTCATGTTGCCGCTGTCGGCGTAGATGGTGCGGCGGCGCGACGGGTCCCCCATGTCGTAGATCGTCACCTCACGCATGAGGTTGGTCGATTCGTCGAGGTGCCCGGCCCGGAGATAAAATTTCCCGGGGATGACTTCGTTGATCACCTGCTCGCGGAGCCCGAAAGTCGGCTTGGTCTGCGCGATGTCGCGCTGGAGTACGCTCAAGCGGTGATTCGAACGCGGCAATATCTGATCGTTGAAGCCGACCATCACCAGTGTGACCCCGGCCGCGGCCACCATCACCGGCTTGAGCACGGAACCGAGGCTCACGCCGCTGGCCTTGAGCGCCGTGATCTCGTTCTCCGCGGCCAGGCGGCTAAACGCGTACAGCGTGGATACCAGCACGGCCATCGGCAGAGTGAGCGCGACGGTCAACGGCACCGACAACCCGAAGAATTCCGCGATCACCGCCGTCGGTAGTCCCTTGCCGACCAACTGGCCAAAATGCTTTCCTATGTACTGGAGGAGCAGCAGGGAAGTCAGCGCCGTCAGGGCAAATGTCAGCGGCCCCAAGTGTTCCTTTAGCACGTAACGGTGCAGTATCTTCACAATGTGAAATATACCGTGCGCTCGTGGGTAAGCGACACGACGACAACGACTTCCACGCATGACGTCGGGCGCGCGCCTCGCGCGCTCGCGCTCCTTCTCGCGGTCCTCGGCGCTTCGATGTCAGCGTCGCTGGAAGCGCGCGCGCAGGATCCGCAGGACACAACCCGGGTTACGCCCGACAGGCCGGTGTCGCCGCCGACTGGAACGCCCGGCATCCCCGGAATCAGGCTCCGCATCGGTCGTGACACTCTGCCGCTGACTCTTCCCACCGTCACCGCCCGGGGTGACAGGGAGTCCTACCGGCAAGCGCAGGCGCAGATCGAGGCCGCGCGCGCGACCGCATTCCAGCAGAACATGCGCGCCATCATGGAGTCGGTCTGGGGTCAGGTGGCGACCAGCAACCTCGCGACTTCGACGCCGGCGCCAACGTTCCCCGGTGAGCTCCCACTCAAGCCCAAGCCGGTTGCCGCTCCCAAGCCGGTCCCCATACTCGGCGAGTACGCGGACCTTGGACTTCAGCTCGATGGGCGTCTGGAGTTCCGTGCTGAAAAGAACGAGAGCGCGCTCTGCTCGTCGACGTTCTTCTTCGACCCAGCGCTCAACTGTCAGAGCAGGTTCGAGCCGCTCGTCGACTTCCAGTTCTCCGCGAAGTCGGGCGGCATCGTCGCGGACAGAGTGCACGTCGATCTGGACTACGACACCCAGCGCGAGTTCGACGCGTCGAACAACATCTCGATCTATTACGAGGGGCGGGGAAGCGAGCTGCTCCAGAGGCTCGAGATCGGCAACGTGACCTTCCAGCCGCCGTCTTCGCGCTACATCACGGCCGGCATCCCGAGCGGCAATTACGGAATCCAGGCCGTCACGAAGGTCGGATCGATGCGCCTCAAGACCATTCTCGCGCAGCAGAAGGGAAACATCGTCCGCGACAACGTCTTCACGGTTGGCGACCGCACGCTTCAGGCGCTGGACCGGAAGATCGAGGATTACCAGTTCGAGCCACGGCGCTTCTTCTTCACTGTCGATCCGGCGCTGTTCGGCGCGGCGTATCCCAACATCGACATCCTCGATACGAGGAGAATGGCGTCGCTCTCGGCTTCGCTGCCGGACACTCTGCGGCCGACAAAGATATTTCTTTACAGGCTCCTCATCGGCGGACAGCCACCCAACCCGAGCGGGCCGCAGTTCAGGCTCATCGGCCAGAGCCGGTCGCGACGCGGACAGGTTTACGAGTACCTGCGCGAGGGAGTGGACTACTACGCCGATCCTTCGCTGCTCTGGATAGCACTGGTGCGCCCACTGGCGCTCAACAACGAGCGCCTCGTCGTCGCATACCGCGTCCGCATCAACGGGCGCGACACCGTGTTCACGTCGACGGGCGGCACACCCGACCTCGTATACGACGCCAGTCGTGATCAGCTGGCCAATCTGATCTGGGATCCCGATGTCCAGCCGGGTGACCCGGCGTTCGACCGCGAGATCCGCAGCGTATATCGACTCGGTGGTCCGGACCTGAGACGGCAGAGCGTGACGCTCAAGGTCGTGACGGGGGCCAGCGAAGATCAAGAGAAGCCCGCTGCTGGAACCGCGGAGACCTACCTCAAGCTGTTCGGTTTGGCGCAGGCCACCAACAGCTCGAGCTTCGACCTCGAAAACCGCATCTGGCCGCGACCGAGCGACCCGAACTTCGAGCTGAGCCTCGGGTCGCCGGGCGCGCGCACGATCCGCGACCAGTTTCTCATTTTCCCCTCGGCAAAACCTTTCGCGTCGAACGGGCTCGCCGTCGTCGGCAATCCGGCCAACGACACGATCTACACGACGCCTCCGGAGTACGTGCGATCTTCACAGCGGCCGGTGGCGGTCTATCACATCCGGGTCCGCTATCAGGCGGAAGGCAGCGGCGAGAACGGCGCGCTGATGCTCGGGAGCGTGCAGCTGCGCCCGAACTCCGAGCGGCTGTTCGTGGATGGGATTCCGCTCACGCGCGGCACTGACTACTCGGTCGACTATGATCTCGGGCGGGTATCGTTCAACCGGCCCGACACACTCTTTCCGCGCCCGCGACAGGTTACGGTGCAGTACGAGGAGAATCCGGTCTTCGAGGAAACACCTACATCCATCCTCGGCGCCACGGCTGAATTTCCGTTCTCCGAGGGCCAGATCAACTTCACCGCGATCTCCCAGAGCCAGCGGACGAACTTCACCCGCCCGCCGCTGGGGTTCGAGCCCGCCGCTTCCCTCGTCGCGGGGGTGAACGCTCTCTTCAGCTTCGAGGCGGAGCCCCTCACACGATTGGTGTCGAAGCTCCCATTCGGCGCGACGACAGTGCCTTCGCGCATCGGATTCTCCGCCGAGCTGGCCGGCAGCCGGCCGCAGATCAGCGGCTCGCAGCAGGCGTACATCGAATCGTTCGAGGGCGAGGGCGGCCTGACCGTCTCGCTGGTGGATCAGGCGTGGTACTACAGTAGCCAACCCGCGCTCGGTACCAGTCTGCCCGCCCGCTTCGGGCCCAATGTCGTCGATCTCGACCGGGCATCGACACTGGCGTGGCAGAGCAACGGGTTCGCCGCCGACACCGGATCTGTCATATACAGGATCACCGACATCGATTCGCTCGCGGCGTTCGCGGGCGCGGGATTCTCCGGCCCCGAGCAGCTGCTGTGGCTCACCTTGTACCCGCTGAGTGTAGGCGGGCTTCTGGACAACAGCAGTAACGAGTTTCGCTGGCGCACTCCGACGGCCACGACCGGTCGCCGCTGGCGGTCGATCCGCACAACGCTTGGCGCCAGCGGATCCGACGTTTCCCGCGCGGAGAACCTGGAGTTCTGGGCGCAGATTCGACTGGGATCGCGGCTTTCCCGCAATCCGGTCGTCGTTTTCGACTTTGGAGAGGTGTCGGAAAACTCGGTCGCATTCAGCCCGGATTCACTCATTGTCCGGACACGCGCCGGAACCGGCCGCGACACGACCTATCACGGCAGAAGAATCCAGGGATTCGACGTGCTCGACAGCGAGCGCGATCCCTTCTCCCGCGGCTTCAACACGGCGACGAACGACCGTGGCCTGCCCGGTGACGTCGCGGACAGGATCATCGCGGTGCTCGACACGGTTCCCGGCGGCGCGGCCGTGACGGAGACGCACAACTCCTTCCCCACGTGCCGCGGTGGTTACGGGCTGAGACAGTTTCTGGGCGATGCCAAGACCAACTGCACCGTGAACAACAACCGGCTCGATGAAGAGGATGTCGACGCCGACAACGTCATCAACTTCACGAGCACCGAGCAGGGCGCCGAGGAGTGGCAGCGCTACATCGTCGATCTGGCCGACGAATCGAAGCACACCCGCCGCGGCAAGTGCTCCCTGTCGGAAAAACTCGCCACCGACGCCGGCCCGCCGGAAACGGTGTGCTGGGTGCTGTTCAGAATTCCGTTCCGCCAGCCCGACGACTCACTGGGGAGCCCTTTGCTGCGGCGGGCGCGCGCGGTCCGCGTCACCATGATCTCGCCTGATGCTATTGCCGACAGCGAATTCATCACAGTGCCGCTGGCGCGACTGCGTCTCACCGGTGCCCCGTGGCTCAAGGCCAGCGATCGTCCGTTGCGCGGCATTGCCGGCGCCGAGACATCGAGCGGAACAGTGCACTCGGGCGTGATCGGAACCCAGGACCGTGACGTGACTACCGGCGTGCGCTACGAATCGCCGCCCGGAGTCACCGACGCTCCCACCAGCAAGACCGTCGCGTATCAGCCCGGCCGCGTGCAAATCAACGAGCGATCGCTGCGCCTCACCGCCACCGACCTGCAGCCGCTCGAGCGGGCGGAAGCCTATTACCGGTTTCCCGAGGGCGACAAGAACTTCATGGCCTACAAGGAGCTGAGGCTGTGGGCCCAGGGCGTGCGAAACGGCTGGGGACCGACCGGAGAGCTGCACTTTTACGTCAAGGTCGGACGCGATGCGAACAACTTCTACATGTACCGGACTCCGATCAATTCGGGAGCCCCGAAAGCGGCGTGGCTTCCGGAGATTAGAGTCCGGTTCGACAAGCTGTTCGAGCTGAGAGCTCAGATACAGAACGCGTATCTGAGCGGCACGACCCCAAATACGTGTACGGGTATCGATTCCGTACTCATCGCCAACACGCCGGTTCCGGCCGGTACCCTGGCGCAGGATCGTTACGCCGCGTGCGAGGATGGATACATCGTCTACAGCATCGATCCCGGCGTGACCCCGCCAAACCTGGCGGCGGTCCAGGAGCTGGCGGTCGGCATGCTGAGACTTCCGCCGGGCGGCTCGGCGAGTCCGGTACTTCCCGGCGACACCCTGGAGCTCTGGGTCGATGACATGAGACTCGCCGGAGCCGTGAGCGAAACGGGATTCGCGGGGCACTTCGGGTTGTCGGTGGTCGCCAGCGATTTTGCGGACGTCCGCTTGAGCGGCAGCCGGCGCGACCCGCATTTCAGGCAGCTGTCGGAACAGCCCACTTTCCTGGCCGACAACTCCTGGAACGTCAGCTCCGCGTTCCGCCTCGAGAAGCTTCTGCCGGCATCGCTCGGCGTTTCGATGCCGATCACCCTCAACTACACATCGGCGGCGATAGACCCGCTCTATCTCTCACAGTCGGATATTCAGGCCGAGGCCATCGATGGGCTTCGCACGCCTCGATCGGGGGCAACGTCGATCACGTTCAGCCTGCGAAAGACGCGGCCTTCGCGCGGCAGGCTTCTCTCGCCGCTGATCAACAACCTCTCGCTCAATTCGGCGTACACCACCGGCGCGTCCCGTACCGAGTACGAGGAAGGCAATGCCCGCAACCTGGTGGTCGGTCTGGACTTCAACGTCTCGCGTGCGCTCGCGCCCGGGCTTTCCCGCTGGACTCCGACCGAGCTGCACCTGACGAGCGTCTACACCAACGGCCGCGACGACCGCGTCTCATACCTCAAGCCGGCCGGCTCCTTTGACGATTCAGCGAGCGCGGTGCGCGGCAGAACCACGACCTGGAGAAACGGGAGCAGCCTCGTCTTCCGCCCCCTGAAGGCGGCGACGGTGAGGTGGGACATTACGTCAGTGCGCGACCTGCGCGGGTACGGAACCGATTCTCCGCTCGGCATTGTCGCCACCACGGAACGCGATCGTCTCGTCGGCACCGATACCGGCCTCGAGCGCGAGCGCGCGATGCAGGCAGGGATCAACATTTCTCCGCCCATCACTGCCTGGTTCCGCCCGCGCCTGGATTTCGGAACATCGTACAACATGCTTCGGGATCCGAATACCTTGAGCTTCACGCGTGGTCCGGACACTGCCGGGAACTTCAGAATTCCGCGGCGGCTGGGCAACTCGCAGACGATGACGGCCGGCCTCACGCTCGACCTCCCGCGCGCCGTAAAGCTGTACACCGACAGCGCGACGTTTTTGCGGAGATTCCTCTCGGGTCTCCAGCCCGTGGACGTGAATCTGAATCGCAGTCTGCTGTCGGTCTACGACGGAAGCTCCCGCCAGGCGTCGCTCCTTTACCAGTTGGCGCTCGGAGGGGTCAACACCTTCCGCGAGCTGAACGGCGAGCTCGCCACCAGTGCGGGGCTCGTCACTCAGCTCTCGGTGAACCAGTCAGTGAATCTTCCCGGCGGCGCCAGCGTCGCCAGCAGATATCAGCGTATCAACACTCGCAACTGGACGCGCAGGTTCGAGGAGCGGCAGGAAGTCGTCGACGGAACGCAGGTGGTGTTCCCCGATGTCTCGCTGCGCTGGAGTGGGAGGCCCACCCTCCTGAGCGGAATCATTTCAAGCCTCGGAGCCAACGCCCGCTTTCTCGAGACCAGACAGTTCAACGGGACGGAGCCGTTGCTCGGAGAGGAGCTCGACGACAGCGGCCGGTTGCGGGTGCGCAGCGTTCCGATGAGCGGGTCGGTGGTGTTTGCGGGCGCGCGTCCACTCTCGAGCACGGTGGGCTACTCGCGTTCCAAGCGACTCGATGACAAACCCGGACTCCGCAGCAACGGCAACAGCTCCGATTTCAGCATCGAGCTCGCCAAGCCGTGGGGAGTTCCGGCCAGCTGGCAGGCGCGCGGTGACCTGCGCACCCGGATATCCTACCAAAAAAGCGAGGGACAGAACTTCGTCGTCAATCCGATCGCGTTCTCGGGTGAGAGCCGTCTATCCGACAACGGGCGACGCGCGCTGAGCGTGAGCGCTGACACCGACGTCGCGGAGAACCTGACGTCGAGCTTCGTCCTCTCGCGCGTCGAAAGCTTTGACCGTAACCTTAACCGCCGATTCACTCAAACGGTGTTGAGCGCGGTGATGCACCTTCAATTCTACGCCGGGGAATTCAAGTGAGAGCGGCATTGATGATCGCAGCAGTCGCCCTGGCGTTTCCCGCCTGCGGTGGTGACTCCAGCTCGGGGAAGGCGGCGCCGAATACCACCGGAGGCGGAAAGACGGCGTTCAGCGGCAGTGCCGCTTACGGCTACGCCAAGGCGCAGGTCGACTTCGGGCCTCGCGTGCCCGGAACCCCCGCCGCGAAGAATGCCGGAGACTGGATCATCGCACAGATGCAGTCGCGGGCCGATACCGTCATCGTGCAGAGCTGGACCCACTCAGCCGCCGACGGGAAGAAGCTTCCGATGAGGAACATCCTGGCGCGCTTTCGGCCCGAGCTGACGGATCGCGTGCTCTACGTCGCTCACTGGGACTCGCGCCCGTTTTCGGAGAAGGGTGCGACCGAAGCCGAGCGGAAGATGCCGGTACCCGGCGCCAACGATGGCGCCTCGGGCGTCGGCCTGTTCGTGGCCCTGGGCGACGTGTTCAAGAAACAGCAGCCGACCGTCGGCGTCGATCTGCTCTTCGTCGACGGCGAGGACTACGGCGATTTCGGTCCGCCGGAGGTGGACGTTCTGATCGGCTCCAAGTATTTCGCTACCCACCTGCCCGAACCCGACTACAAACCGATCTACGGCGTCGTCTGGGACATGATCGGCGACAAGGATCTCAGGCTTCCCTACGAGACGCACTCCTTTCAGCAGGCCCCCGAGGTGGTGGCGCGGGTGTGGCAGATGGCTGCCGACCTGGGATATGGGAACATCTTCGTCCAGGAGAGCGGGGGCGCACTCACGGACGACCACCTCCCGCTCCTCAAGGTGGGTCTCCGCGTGATCGATGTCATCGATCTCACTTACCCGCCGCACCATACCCCACACGACACCATGGACAAGATCTCCGTGGGATCGCTGGGGATAGTCGGGGATGTGGCGACGGCGCTGGTAACGAGGCGCTGAAGCTGGGTCCATAGGTTAAGTAATTATCTAACTACAACCGAAGAATACCTGCTGCGTGCTGATCGCTTGATTGCTGACTGCTGCGGGCGACGCTCACGAAACCTTCACCTCCAGCCCGCAGCCATCAGCCGTAAAGCCATCAGCGGGAAGCTGGTAGTTTTCAGTTCGTGGTACCCGACGAACACGATCTCCCTACCACGGGGTTTTTTGGCGTCGCGCGCCGTCCCCCGATGCCAGCGCTGAAGGACCGCCTACGATCCTTCCAACATGGGTACCCCGGCCGAGCGAAAGGCGCTCCTCTTCTTTTCCGCGGTTCTCGTCCTCGGGACCGGCAACAAAGTCTACGAGGCCGCCGCCTCACGGACCCCTGTTAGTCCCAGCGCCAGAACCGCCCTCGAATCGCAGCTGAAGGCGGCGGATTCCGCCAGAAAGGCGGGCGGGAAGACCAAGCGGGGAAGGAAGCAAAAGGCCCCGATCCGGAGGCCCGGCCCGGTCGATCTGGATGTTGCCACGGAGGCTGAAATCGAGTCCCTCCGGCATATAGGCCCGGCCCTCGCCAGGCGCATCGTGGCCGACCGCGACTCCCTCGGTCCCTTCGGTTCCAGAGAGGGTTTTCTGAGAGTAAAGGGGGTCGGCCCCTCTATGGTAGAAAAACTCGACAGCAGCGTAACCTTCTCGCTCCTTCCGCGTCCTAAGAACACAGTCATATACAGGCGCTCCGGGCTGCCCTAGGCACGCGGAAAGCCGTACCCGAGGGATACCCGTTTTTGACAGCTCCTGCCGCGAACTCGCCCAAGATTGGCGAACTGCTCCTGAGAGAAGGTCTGGTCACCCAAGACCAGATCAACAAGGCTCTTCAGGAGCAAAGAAATAGCGGGACACGCGTGGGCTACAACCTCGTGAAACTCGGTTTCGTCAATGAAACCGACCTCACGCGGATGTTGGCCCGCCAGCACCGTATGCCTGCCGTCGACCTGTCCAAGTTCCAGGTCGATCCGCGCATCGCCAAGCTCATTCCAGGCGAGCTCGCGCTCAAGCACAACGTCATGCCGCTCAAGCGCGACGGACGCACCCTCACCGTGGCGCTGTCGGATCCCGGCCATCTGGGCGTCCTCGAGGACATCAAGTTCATCACCCGCCTCGACATCTTCCCGGTCATCGCGGGTGAGTTCACGCTCCGCAACGCCATCGAGAAGTTCTACGAGTCTGGCGAAGCGCAGATGGAGAATCTCCTCTCCGACATCGTCGATGACGTCGAGATCCTCGAAAGCGAGAATGAAACCACCTCCGACACCGCCGCCTCGGCGATGGTCGATGAGGCGCCCGTCGTCAAGCTCATTAATGCGATCATGACGGACGCGGTCAAGAAAGGCGCCTCCGACATCCACTTCGAGTGTTTCGAGAAGGACCTTCGGGTGCGCTACAGAATCGACGGCGCGCTCCAGGAGATCATGAAGCCACCGCTCAAGATGCGACCGGCGCTCATCTCCCGCTTCAAGATCATGGCGAGCCTCAACATCGCCGAGCGGCGCGTCCCGCAGGACGGACGCATCAAGCTCAAGATCGGCAAGAAGGTAATCGATTTTCGCGTTTCTACGCTTCCCACGCTGTTCGGCGAGAAGGTCGTGCTGCGTATTCTCGACAAAGGCAACCTCACCCTCGACCTCGAGAAGTTCGGCATTGAGCCGCGCGCCGAGCGCGAGCTGATGGAGGCGATCTCGAATCCTTACGGCATGGTGCTAGTCACCGGCCCCACGGGTTCCGGTAAAACGACGACTCTCTATTCCGCCCTGTCGAAGATCAACAACATCGACGTCAACATCATGACGGCCGAGGACCCGGTCGAGTACAACCTGTTCGGCATTAATCAGGTGCTCGTCCGGACGGACATCGGCATGAGCTTCGCCGCCGCGCTCAGGGCGTTTCTACGTCAGGACCCCAACATCATCATGTTGGGAGAAATTCGAGACCTGGAGACCGGCGGCATTGCGATCAAGGCCGCGCTCACGGGTCACCTCGTGCTGTCGACACTGCACACCAACTCGGCCCCCGAGACCGTCACGCGTCTCATGGACATGGGCATCGAGCCGTTCAACGTGGCGTCCGCCCTCAATCTGATTCTCGCCCAGCGGCTGGTGCGCCGCGTGTGCCTCAAGTGCGCCCAAGCCTACAAGATGGATCCGGCCGAAGTCGCCGGGGCCAAAGTCGACGGAGGTGTCACTCTCCGCGACCTGGCCTTCACCGACATGGCGCTCCGGGATGCCAAGACGCGCGCCACCGACATTGCCAGGCCCCATCTGGAACCAGTCACGCTCGACACCCCGATGCAGGACCTCACGGTCTTCCGCGGCAAGGGTTGCGAGCAGTGCGATGGATCGGGCCTCAAGGGCCGTCAGGGCATCTACGAGGTCATGAACATGACCCCCCGGCTCCGCAAGCTGATCATGCAGAGCGCCGGCGCAGCCGAGATCCAGAAGGCGGCGATCGATGAAGGCATGCTCACGCTGCGAATGGATGGCTGGCTCAAGGTGATCAAAGGGATTTGCCCGCTCGACCAGATCGTGCGCGAAACCGCCGCCGACGCAGTACACACTTCCATTGAAATCAAATGACAGTACCGACAATCGATACCCAGCCGACGAGTGGTCCCCCTAAACCGCAGGGCGTCAATCTGCGGGCTTTGCTCGAGGAGATGGTGTCCCGCAACGCATCGGACCTTCACATCGTGGCGGCCGAGCGGCCGAAGCTGCGCATCGATGGCGACATCACGAATTCGTCCGTCGACTACGAGATGTCCCCCAAGGACACCTTGCAGCTCGCCTATTCAGTGCTCACCGAGCAACAGAAAAAGCGCTTCGAGCTAGAGGACGAGCTCGACTTTTCGTTCGGCATCCAGAACCTCGCGCGCTTTCGTGGCAACGTCTTCAAGCAGCGCGGATGCGTGTCGATGGTGGTGAGGCAGATTCCGTTCGCCATCAAGACCTTCGAGGAGCTGGGCCTGCCCGGATCCATCGCCAAGATGGCGGAGAAGCCGCGCGGTCTGGTGCTCGTCACCGGTCCGACCGGCTCCGGAAAATCGACCACGCTGGCGGCGATGATCGACAAGATCAACCGCGAGCGTAAGGGTCACATCATCACCGTCGAAGACCCGATCGAGTTCATCCACAAGCACCAGGGCTGCATCGTCAACCAGCGCGAGATCGGAAGCGACACCAAGTCGTTCGCCAACGCGCTCAAGTACGCGCTCCGCGAAGATCCGGACACCATTCTGGTGGGCGAAATGCGCGACCTGGAGACGATTCAGGCCGCGCTTACCATCGCCGAGACCGGTCACCTTGCGTTCGCGACTCTGCACACTAACTCGGCCGCCGAAGCGATCAACCGCATCATCGACGTGTTTCCGGCGCACCAGCAGTCCCAGGTGAGGGCGCAGCTGGCGTTCGTGCTCGAGGGAATCGTGACGCAGACTCTGCTCCCGAGGGCCAAGGGAAAAGGGCGCGTCATGGCGGCCGAGATCCTGGTCGTCACGCCGGCGATCCGCGCGCTCAT
>JBKKAY010000198.1:0-3959 GCA_046714195.1 Gemmatimonadaceae bacterium | reverse complement strand
TCGACGAGCTCTCCGGCAAGGTGACACACATCTATGGATATGTCGCCAACCATTTTTCCGGACACAGTCCGGCGACTGCCCGCGAATTCCAGTCCCGGCTCGGACAAACTCCGGTGGATCCCGACCTGCTCGGGGAACAGATGTCATTGTTTTAGCTGATCCGGCGGCTCCGCCCCGACGATGGGTTCGTCACCCCAATCCCCAGCTACCAGATCATCGATTCCTCCCTCTCCCGAGGGATCGCCCGGACCAGAGGGCTGCCCTTTGCCGACCAGCGCCAACAGCGGAGGTGCCATGAACGTCGTCACCATCACCATGAGAGTGAGCGCGCTGAAGATCGCCGGGGTGATCGCCTTGGTGGAAAGACCCATCTGCGCGAAGATCAGTCCGACCTCACCCCGCGGAATCATCGCCACTCCGATCAGCTTTTTGTTGCCCTTGAACCGCCACGGCGCGTAGGCAGCTACGAATTTTCCTACTACCCCCACGAGGATGAGGAGTCCGCCGGCCGCCAGCGTGCGTGCATCCATGAAGGCGGACAGTTGCACGGAAGCACCTACTGTGGCGAAGAAGATGGGCACCAGAAAGTGACCGATAGTGGTCGCGGCGCGGTCGATCTCGGCGCGTTCGGCGCTCCCGTGAAGGATCACTCCAGCGGCGAAGGCGCCGATTATCATCGCGGAGCCGGCTGTCGCAGCCAATGAAGAAAGAAGAAATGCGAACGCCAGTGCGACCACACCGAGCGTCCCCGAAGTCCGGATCGTGCGCAGAGAAGAGAAGACCGGGCGGGCGAGGAAACGCCCCAGAGTCAGGGCAACGACGATAAAGCCGATGGCGAGAGCGGTCGTGACTGTGATGCTCGATACCGTCCAGGTGCCGCCAAGGGCAATGCTCGACACCACTGACAGCACGATCAGGCCGACGACGTCGTCGAGGACGGCAGCTCCCAGAACGACCTGTCCCTCACGGCTGTCGAGTTGGCCGAGATCGGCGAGAACTCGCGCCGAAATTCCAATCGATGTCGCCGTCAGTGCGGCCCCGCATACGAGCGCAGGAATGCGATCAAACCCGAGTACAGCCGAAGCGGCATAGTAGCCGAGCGCAAACGGGAGGATGACGCCCACCAGACCGACCGTGGTGGCCGTCCCCGCAACTTTCGCCATCGCGCGTAGGTTGGTGTGCAGTCCGATTTCGAAGAGAAGAACGATGACGCCCAGCTCGGATAGCGCGTGAATCACCGGCTCGGTCGGATCGAGGAGCCCCAGCACGGAGGCGCCGAGGATCATGCCGGCGATGAGCTCGCCGAGAACCGCGGGCTGCCCCACACGCTGAGCAATGGCGCCGAGAAGCTTGGCTGTGGTCAGTAGTGCCGCCAGGACCAGCAGCAGGTGCGGGAATGCGTGAGTGTCGGTCATGATCGTCGTTGAGCTACGCCAGGGAGCGGAATCGTCTTGGAATTCTACGACTCTCAGTCCCGGGCGTCACCTGAAAGTCTCGAAGAAACCGATTCCCATTCCCTCCAGACGTTCGCCGCTGAGCCGGCCCGAGATGCGCGCGGTCCCCTTCATCTGGATGAAGTAAGGTTGTCTGGGCCTGATCTCCGTTGCCATCGCATCCTCGATGGCGAGCTCGATCCGCAGAGTGTCGCCATCCCGTTCATCGAACAGCACGGCGCGCGAGGGAACCGCGATCTCACGTCCACCCGCGCGAGCCTTTCGGCCGTCCTCGTAGGAAATCGCCGTCGGCCGGAATACCGCGCGGAATCCGAGCGAGTCGACCAGATAGACGAGCACCGGCGGAACCGACGCGGTGCTGTCCGGAGAGTGCACGCGACCGTAGAGAAAAGTATACTGTCCCGCGCGCGAGGCTCCCCACTCCCATGTCACTCCCTTCCACACTCCCCAGTTGTGATCGTGATAAGCCTGGGCCTGTTCCAGCGTCTCGCACACGCCATCGACGCAGAGTGTGCCTGAAGCCGTGGCGCGCAATGCCGGCACGGTGTAGCCCGAGACGAAATCTCCGGATCCCATTGATACGCCTGGGAAATAAGCTTGAGGTGCCGGAGTGACGGTGAGCGAGATGTCGATTCTGCCCGTACGGCCTTCCTCGCGCGCGGATGCGGTCACACGGTAATCGCCGTTGGGGAGGACCGTCACACGCGAGCCGCCAAGAGCCAGATCGGCGTCCGTCGTCGAGAACCGGACGCGCGAGCGGTGGACCGTGTCTGAGAACTTCCGGGTCCTGCCCTCCTGCTCGCGCAGCGTGATTCCGAGATTGCCGCCCCATTGGGTGCCGGTCACGTCGCCGCCGACGATGAACGAGATGAAGGCCCAGCGACGGCCGCCCCCGCCGCCCTGTGACAACACGTTGAAGTAATGCCACTCCCCCCAACTCTCGCGGTTGGCGATTCCGTCCGGCGTGAGGTGGAACCGGTCGATCTCGTGCCGAAGCTCGGCCGGCGTCGGGGCGATCCACCGCCGGTCGCCTTCGTCGTTTTGCCAGTCACCTTCGATGATCTCGGCGCCGGCCCCCACCGCGGTATTGGTGGAAGGTATCTCGCCCAGGGCGTGGACCGCGTGCTCGGTCCCGTCCGGCGCGCGCAAGTAGAGAACTCTTCCCTCGATCTGCGGCGCGACGGCACTGATGTCCTTTCGGAAACGGGGCGATGCCAGGAGCTGCCGGTACAGGAACGACGCGTTGTCGATGGAGAAGAATAGTCCACCGATCCCGCCCGTCTTCATCACCTCGACGTCGAGGCCTTCAGGGAGAACGGTTATCGACCCTCCGCCCACGAGTCTCTCACTGCGCGCCTGGGTGAGCATCGCTTCGCCGATCGAGAGCAGCACGATCATCACCGCCACGCCCACTCCATAGCCGAAGAACAGCAGCAGTGATCGCCACGGGCGATAGGCAATGTTTCTGAACGCCAGCAGTCTGATCATACCTCGAACGCGTCCCCGACGATTCTTCCATCGCGCATGTGAATCTGCCGGCGGGCCGCTTCGGCCAGCTCTTCGTCGTGCGTAACGACCACGATCGCGGTGCCGTCGGCGTTGAGCCGGCGGAAGAGCGAGATGATCTCCGCGCCGGTGTGCGCGTCGAGCTCCCCGGTGGGCTCGTCGGCGAGAAGGAGCGACGGCTTGTTGGCGAGAGCGCGGGCGATCGCGACGCGCTGCTGCTCTCCGCCGGATAGCTCCGACGGCCGGTGCTTCAGCCTCTCCTTCAGTCCGACGTACTCGAGAAGCCGTGTAGCTCTCTCCGTTCGCTCCCGCGGCGGCACCTTCGCCTCGGCCATCGGCAGCATGACATTCTCGAGTGCTGATAGAATCGGCATCAGGTAGAACCTCTGAAACACGAAGCCGATGCTGCGCAGCCGGAAGCCCGTCGCCTCGCGATCGCTCATTCCATCCACCCGCTTCCCCCCTATCGAGACCGTTCCCGACGTCGGCTGGTCGATCACCCCGATGAGATTGAGCAGCGTGGACTTCCCACAGCCCGAAGGCCCGACGATGGCGACGTAATCTCCGGCCGAAACATCGAGCGTCACGCCTTGCAGCGCGTGCACCCGCTCGGCGCCGAGCGCGTAGTCACGCCTGACGTCCCGCAGAGAAACTATCGGGGAGCCGGTCACGCGATCGCCTCCCGCCGCAGCGACTCGGCGATCGGGAGCGACGCCGCCCGCCACGCGGGGAAGATCCCGGCCCCGATGCCACTCGCCACCAACAACCCCAGCGCCGACCATGCCGCGCGCGGCTGGAAGAGAAAGAAGTCTATCGCCATCGGCAGTCCCGGGAACGCCGACAGGATCGTATTGAGATACCGCGCGGTGACGAGTCCAAGCGCCAGTCCCAGCACCGCCCCGGCCAGGCTGATGGCGATTCCCTCCACTACGATCTGAAGCACTACGTGCGCGCGGGAGACGCCGATCGCGCGCATCACGGCGATCTCGCCCGCCCTCT
>JBKKAY010000197.1:0-11666 GCA_046714195.1 Gemmatimonadaceae bacterium | reverse complement strand
GATGAAAAAGCCGCGCCGGAGAGAATTTCCCCGGCGGCACGAGAAAGTCGCGGCGCCGACCCCCTCCTCCTTCGCGTGCCACGCGCGGGAGGAACGGGTCGAGTCTATCTCTATCCCAATCTCGATTCCGCGGTCTGGGTCGTAGACGAGGCCCCCCGAATAGCGCGCATCCTTGCGTTCGATGAGACCCAGGGAACGATCGCGTTCGTCGACTCGAAAGGCCTGCCCGGACGAATAGATCTCCGGGAGACCGACGTCAGAACGGTCACCAAGGTCAAGCTCACATCGCTTTCCTCGGCGAACGGCACCGACATTTTCGGCGTCACCGCCAAGGGCGAGGTAACCCGGCTCAATCCGGTCAGCGCCGATTGGAAGTTCGAGCCTCCCGTTCCCGCGCGGGGAGTTTACGCGCAGCCCAACGGCGATCTCATCGTCGCGGCCGACAAGGGAGCGCAGACCATCCTCTGGAAGCTCCGTCCCCCCGACGAAGTGGTGGATGACAGCACGGTGCTGCCCCGCTCCGGCCGCGGTGTCAGCACACAGGTGGGTGACAGAGTGTATTTCACCGTGGACAGCGGACTGGTCGGCGTAAAGGCCAGAGATCTTTCACCGGTAGGCGCGCTCAAGTTCGCGAGTGCCGTCACCGCCCTTGCTCCGACACCCAGCGGCGACCGTCTCTACGTCGCGACGGCTTCCGAAAAGGAAATAGCCGTCGTCGACCGCTACTCGGAGCGTGTCACCGCGCGAATTCCGGTTCCCGCTCCTCCCAGCGAGATCCGGATGGATGCCCTCGGCCGGTATCTGCTGGCCCGCATGCCGGATCAGGATTCGGCGTGGGTGATAGCGATTGGAACCAACCGGCTGGTGGGAGCCGTCGGCACGAAGTGGGAAGCCGACCTTCCCGCGCTGACGCCCGATGGTGCCCTCGCGCTCCTCGGTGCGCGTGACGTCACGCTCGTGGATCCCGAGAAGCTCGAAGTGAAAGGCACCATCGCTGGAGGCGCCAGGGATTTCTGGTACTTCTTCGCGTGGGACGGTTTCCGTCCGCGCGCGCTCGGCATCGACGATCCGGTCACGTTCGCGAACGACAGCACTTTCCACGATTCGGCGGGCGCCACCCCTCAAGGATCAGATACGTCTCAGCGGCCGCCAGTGGGCGCTGTGGATTCGGCGTCCCGCCCGCCGGTAGAACCATCCGCGGGGGCTTCCTACTCGGTGTCATTCGCGGCGCTGCTCAGCGAGGAGAAAGCGCGCGAGCTGGCGTCCCTGATCACGATCAATGGCGCGCCAGCCCACGTCGTGGCTACCAATACGGCGGGGTCGCCGATCTACCGAGTCGTGATGGGGCCGTACGCTACGCGCGCGGAAGCTGACAGGATCGGCCGGGCGTCGCGGCGTGACTACTGGGTATACGAGGGAGCCCCTTGAATGAGAGAATCGCTGGCGGGCGCCCGGTAGCCTGGGAGGACGCGGGCCGGCAGATAGCGCCCATCCTTGGCGCCTACAGTGCGGTAGTAGTCACCTCGAGCGATCCCCTTCTGGCGGCGCACGTGGCTCTTGGAATCGCCCGCGCTGAAGCCGCTCGCCGCCGCGTCGTCATCGGAGACCTCGTCGGCGACCTGCCGCCTCTGGCCGCGCTGGTCACGGACGATGATCCGCACGGCATCTCCGACAGCATCCTTTACGGGGTCTCCTTCAGCAAGATCGGCCGGCCGGTAAAAGGCTTCGAGAACCTGTTCGTGATGCCTAGCGGCAGCGAGCCGGTGTTGAGCGAAGACATCCTTGGCAGTCCCAGGTGGAAGCGGCTGGGCGCCAGCTTTGCCGAAGCCGGCGCGCTCCTGCTGCTCGTGACGCGCAGTGATTCACCGGGGCTTGGCGCACTGGCGGATCAACTCGACGGCGCTGTCGTGGTCAAGGATTCAGACATTCACGCCGCTCCTTCGGCGCTCATTCTTGCGCGCGTCGGCTCGCCGACCCGGACGCTCAAGGTGCCCTTCCTGCGCGACGTGGACGTCACTTCGCTCCACACCCACCGCCGCCGCATTGCGGGAGGAGTGGCCGCTGCGGCGGCTCTCATCGCGGCGCTATCTGCGGGGTTTCTCCTCTCCCGCGACCGGAGCGCGCCAGAGCCGCTCGCTGCGGTGGACTCGCTGCCGCGCCCGGCTGCGACTGTCGCCGCGCCTCCGATCGACAGCCTGCTAATGGCTCAACCGTCCAACGCCGCCGACTCTCCGTCAGCCGCCGCATTCGCAGTGGAGCTGCTTGTAGCAAACACTGCCGAAGGTGCTAACTTTGTACTGCGGAGAGACAACGCGTCGCTACCTTCCGCAACGCTGGCTCCGACATCGATCGGCTCGGAGCGGGCGACGTGGTACAAGGTCATTGCCGGCGCCTATACGAGGAGAGATCAGGCTGATTCGCTGTTGCACGCGCTCAGAGCGTCGAAAGTCCTCAACGATTCCGCCGGAAGCGTCCTGCGAGTGCCGTTGGCGCTGCTCGTAGACAGCGTCAGCAGCCAGGGCGGAATGGACAACGCCATCGAGAGCGCTGTCCGGAAATACACCGCGCAAAAACTGCCCGTCTACGCGCTCATGCAGGATGATGGCGACGCCAAGCTCTACGCCGGTGCATTTGACTCCGCCGGAAGTGCCGGTGAGCTGCTGAAGACGTTGCGAGAGGCGGGCCTTCAGCCCGCCCTAGTTTATCGGACGGGGAGAACGCCCTAGTGCATCTGACAAAACTCGAGATACACGGCTTCAAATCATTCGCTGACCAGACGGAGATGCTGTTCGAGCCCGGCGTCACCGCCATCGTCGGCCCGAACGGTTGCGGCAAGTCGAACGTGTCGGATGCAGTGCGCTGGGTTCTCGGCGAGCAGAAAGCCCGCGCGCTGCGGGGCGCCAAGATGGAAGAAGTGATCTTCCAGGGATCGTCCGCGCGGCGCGCGGTAAACGTCGCCGAGGTATCCCTCCACTTCGAGAACGACGACGGGACGCTCGACATCCCGTTCCGTGAGGTGGTGATCACCCGGCGCCTGAGTCGCTCGGGCGAGAGCGACTACTTCCTCAACAACGCTCCCTGCCGGCTTCGCGACATCCACGACATGGTGAGAGGCACCGGCCTCGGCGCCGATTCGGGAGTGGTGATCGAAGCGAAGATGGTTGACGCACTGCTCTCTGACCGGCCGGATGACCGCCGCGAGCTCTTCGAAGAGGCCGCGGGCGTAGGACTGTATCGTGACCGGAAGCGGAGCGCCGAGCGCCGCCTCGAGGAGACGACGGTCGACCTGTCGCGTATCGACGATCTCATCGGCGAAGTGCAGAGCCAGGTTCGCTCTCTCGCCCGTCAGCGCAAGCGCGCCGAGCGTCACGCGGAGCTGATGGCGCGGCGGTTGACACTGGAGATCGCGCACGCGTCCCGCGAGATGAACGCGTGGCACGGCGAGCTCGCGCGTCTGGAAGAGCGTCTGACCGCGCTGCGGGTCGATGTCCCCGCTGGAGAGGAGACATTACGCGTCGCGGAGTCTTCGCGAGATGTAGCGCTCAGCACGCGCACGACGGCAGAGGCGAGACGGACGGAGCTGGCGCGACTGGTATCGGATCAGCGCGAAAGCACCCAGGCGCTACGCGGAGAGATCGCCGTCGCCGAGGAGCGCCTGCGCAATGCGACATCGCGCCGAGAGCGCGCGGAAGAGGAGCGCCGGGAGGGAGACGCCGCGGCCGGCCGTGTCAACAGCGAGCTGGAGCGCGCGGCGAGTGAGCTGGAGCAGCTGGAAGCAGCACTCAAGGCCGCCGACACCGCGCTCGCCGAGCATGCGAGGCACGAGGAAGAAGTCAGGGCCGGCCTGGTCGCTTCGCGCGTCGAGCTCGAGCAGAACGACCGGGCGCTCCGCGATCTGCGCGAGCAGCTGCACCGGGTGGAGCTCGACCAGCAGGGAGCTGAGCGCGAGCGAGAGGATCTGAGGGCGAGAATTGCGACCCTCGAGCAGGAGCAAGTGCAGCTCTTCGACGCGGCGGAAGCCGTGCGGCGTGATCTCGCAGAGGCGGAAGACGAGGCAGCGATGGCCACGGCGGGTGCCGCCGCCACATCGAGCGCGGCCGACACCGCGCGCGATCTCCTGCAGCAGGAGCGCACGCGCGACGCGGACGCCCGGTCTGAGCTGCTGCGGGCCGAAGAGCTCAATACCTCCCTCGCAGCGCGCCTGAGCGCGCTCGAAGGTCTCGAGCGAGAGAGAGTCGGGCTCGCCCCCGCCGCCGCTCGCCTTTTGAAAGAGCGCGGCGTCTTCGGTGACGGCGCGATTCTCGGGCCTCTGAGTGATTTCATCACCGCTGACGCCGCATCGGCCACCCTGGTCGAGAGGTTTCTCGGAGCCACGGTGAATGCAGTGCTGGTTCGTGACCGCGCCGTGGCGGAAGCGATTCGCGCCTGGCACGCGTCGACGTCGCCGGGACCGTTGCTGCTGTTGCCGCTCGATGCGGTCGACACAAACGATCAGGGACTATCGGAAGTGCCTTCCGATCTCGCGGCCCTGGTGCGGACTTCTTCTCCAGCCGCACACTGGGTACGCTCGCTGCTCGGGCGCGTCACTTCGACCGATAGCGGCACTGCGTTCGTCGACAGGAGAGGCGCGGTCTGGCTTCCGGCAGCCGAGTCGGGACAGGGACCGCTCCGCCGGCGCGCCGAGATCGGCGAGCTCCAGAGCGCGGTCGCCAACAGTACCTCGGCGCGGCATGCCGCACTCGCAGCGGCCGAATCCCATCGCGGATCTCTCGCAAGAGCGGAGCGCGCCTCGATCGTCGCTCTCGAGGCAGCATCGGAGGCGGTGCGCGCTAACAGCGAGGCCGCCGAGCGGTCCGCTGCATTGGGCAGACTGTATCAGCGCGCGAGTCGCGAGGCGGCGGAAGCGCGCGCGCTGATCGATCGTCTGATCGAGCGCGAGTCGGCCGTGAGCGCGCGGCGCGAAAGCCTTGCCATCACCAGGATCGACGCGCAGGAAAAGATTGACCGGCACGAGTCAGTCGCGGCGGTCGCGCGCGAGACACTCGTCGCCGCGGAACGGAGACAGGATGAGGCGCGCGAGCACCGCACCGCCAGCGAGATTCGGCGCGCACAGGCGCATGCCCAGCTTGACGTCGCCAGCGGGCGCCAAAGACATCTGAGCGAGGAGTTGCAGTCGGCGACCGGGCGGCTTGATTCGCTGGTGCTGGAGCTATCGACGCTGTCGACGGCGGATGCCCAGCTCACCGAGCAGCTCACGCAGTGGCAGCGGGATCTCGACGCCAGGCACACGACGCTCGAGGACACCGAGATGATGCTGGCCGAAGCGGAGCGGGCCGTGAAACAGGTCGACGAGGAGCTATCCGCCACTGAGCACCGTCTCAGCGACATGCGCCGGCACACATCTTCTCTGAGTGAGGAGCTCCACGCCGCGGAGCTTCGCTACACCGAGCTGTCAGGCCGCCGGGCCGCCATTCGCGAGAGGCTGGAAGCCGAGTGGCGGAAACCGGTCGACGAATTGCTGGCCGGCGCTGAGACGCTCGACCTGGGCGACGAGGAGCTGCGCGCCGAGGCGGCACTGGTGCGGGAGCAGCTGGAAGCGCTCGGACCGGTCAACCCGCTCGCGATCGAGGAATATGACGAGGAGACCAAGCGCCTCGAGTTCCTCACCACCCAGCGCGAGGATCTCAACTCCGCGAAAGCGTCATTGCACCAGGCCATCAGGGAGATCGACACCACCGCGCGCGCGCTGTTCATCCAGACGTTCATCCAGGTGCGGGAGAATTTCCGAAACATCTTCATGACGTTGTTCGGGGGCGGCGAATGTGATCTTCGCCTCGAGAATCCGGCAAGCCCGCTCGAGGGCGACATCGAGATCCACGCGTCGCCCCGGGGCAAGCGCACCCAGCGCATTCACCTCCTCTCGAGCGGAGAGAAGGCGCTCGTCGCGCTTTCGCTGCTGTTTGGAATCTTTTTGACCAAGCCGAGCCCGTTCTGCCTGCTCGACGAAGTCGATGCTCCGCTCGATGACCAGAACATCGGGCACTTCGTGAGAATGCTCAATCGCTTCAAGAGCAACACGCAGTTCATCGTCATCACCCACAATCCGCGCACCACCACCGAGGCAGCGGACGCGGTGTACGGCGTCACAATGCAGGAGCCTGGAGTATCGTCGCTGGTGAGCGTCCGGATGCGCGGCAGAACGGTGGACGAGACCATCGGGCCGCCCACTTCCACCCACGCGCCACATCGTCACGTGCAGACCGCCCCCTCCCCGACGCCCATTCCGGCCGACGACACCGCCGACACCGCTCCAGTCACCGCTTAAATGCTAGTGGTCATGCAGCACGGCGCGTCGGCGAAGGACGTCGACCGCGTCGTCAGTATCATCCGAGAGATGGGCTACGACGCCCGCCCGGTGCCCGGCGCTCAGCGCACCGCCATCGGGCTGGTCGGCAACGATGGACGCGTCGATTCGTCGCGCCTCTCGACACTCCCCGGCGTGGCGCGGATAATTCACGTCACTCAGCCCTACAAGCAGGTGGCGCGCGAATGGCACGCGGAAAACACCGTCGTGACGATCGCTCCCGGATTCTCTATCGGCGGTGATGCGGTCGCGGTGATCGGTGGACCATGCTCGGTCGAGTCGGAGAAGCAGATCCTGGCCGCGGCGCGAATTGTAAAGGCGGCCGGCGGAAACGCTCTTCGCGGCGGCGCCTTCAAGCCGCGCAGCTCTCCATACTCGTTCCAGGGCATCGGGACGGAAGGACTGAAGCTCCTCGCGCTCGCGCGCAAGGAAACCGGGCTGCCGATAGTGACCGAGGCGATGGACGAGGAAGGCGCGAAACAGGTGGCCGAAATCGCCGACTGCATCCAGATCGGCGCGCGCAACATGCAGAACTATTCGCTGCTCAAGGCGGTGGGAAAGCTCAAAAAACCGGTGCTGCTCAAGCGCGGCATGGCGGCCACGATCAGCGACTTGTTGCTGAGCGCCGAATACATTCTCGCCGAAGGCAATGACCAGGTGGTTCTGTGCGAGCGCGGCATTCGCGGATTCGATCCGGCCGCGCGGAACCTGCTCGATCTCACCGCGATCCCAATCGTGCACGGACTCTCCCACCTTCCGATCATCGCTGATCCGAGCCACGGAACCGGCGTGCGGGCGAACGTGATTCCGATGGCTCGCGCGGCGGTGGCGGCGGGAGCCGATGGCGTGATGGTCGAGGTGCACCCCGAGCCCGACCGGGCGCTTTCGGATGGGGCCCAATCCCTCTACCCCGACCAGTTCACACAGCTGGTTGGCGAGCTGCGCGCCATCGCGGCTGCGATAGGGCGCTCTATTCCGTCCGCAAATACCGGAACGGCGTGATCTCCACAGTGTACGAATGCATATGAAAAAAATCATTTCGGCGATCGCAATCGCGTTCGCGATCCCTTCTACGACCTCCGCGCAAAGCGCGGAGACCATCATCGACCGGGCCGTGTCCGCCTACTCGCGCCTCAACACCATGCGCGCGGAGTTTCGGCAGACACTCACCAACCCGCTCACCGGCAGCACTCAGACGACCAGCGGTGAGATCATCAGGAGAAAGCCGAATCTGATGAGCATCAGCTTCAACAACGGCGACCGCGTCGCCGCCGATGGATCTATGCTCTGGGTGTACCTGCCGAGCAGTGTGCCTGGTCAGGTGATCCGCGTGCCGTATACGGGCGGCAACGCCGGCTCAGTCGATCCCGCGGATCAGTTCCTCGACTCACCCCGCACGCGGTACACCATCACTTCGGCCGGTACGGCCACCGTCGGGGGACGCGCCACCCAAGTGCTGAATCTCGTTCCGAAGCGGAAGGGCGACGTGATCTCGAGGGCGAAGCTGTGGATCGATGACCAGGACTACAGCCTGCGTCAATTCGAGGTCGAGAACAGCGGTGGGCTGAAGCGGAAAGTAGTCATCACCAGCTTCACACCAAACCCTCAGATCGACCGATCCAAGTTCCGATTCGCGGTTCCGCGCGGAGCAAAGGTGGTGGACCAGAACTCGGTCGGAGCGTTCTAGCGCGGCAGCGTGTGTTATTCCTGAATGTTCTCGCGGCGCCCAATCGGATTCAGCATGCCGGTGAGCGCCGCGAGTTTTTTCGGATCGGTCCCGCGATGGTGGGCGATCGAGACCGCCGCGGCGGATAGGGCACGATAGACTTCGTGCGCATCCCCGTGGAACGCGAGGGCGCGGAGATGCTTCCCGACGGTTTCCGTATCGCCCCGCACCACGGGCCCCGTCAGCGCGTCGTCCGGTAGCACTTGCCTCATGTTGGAGAGCGCGCCGGTCATCAGGCTTTCGACGGCCTGGTGGGCGCTCCCCTCTGCCACGCCGATGTCCCGCAGCAGCCGCGTAGCTACTGAGGCGAGCACCACCGGAAAGTTGGAAGAGATCACAGCGGCGGCGTGGTACGCGGGTTTCTTTCCGGACGGAATCTCGAGGGTGCGCGCGCCGAGCTGTCCGGCGAGGCGCCGCGAGACGTTTCTTGCAGCGTTGTCGCCATCCACTCCGATCCAGGCATGGCGTAACAGCTCCGCCGAGACTTCGGGATCGCCAAACGGCACCAGCGGATGAAATGTGCCTCCGGCGTAGCCCGCCTCGCGCAGTACCTCGAGTCCGCGCGGCTCGGCGATCGCCGACGTATGCAGTATCACAGTGCCCGACGACAGGCGGCGAGTGCTCGCGGCGTCGATCAGCTCCTGAATCGCGTCTTCGAGCTGTGAATCGCGCACGGCGACGATGATCACGTTCGCGCTCGACATCTCGGGCGGCAGCGGGCCGGTGGATGTTGCCACTCCCGAGGGACGCTTGCCGTGCAGCCCGACCAACCCGACCCCCGAGGCGCGAAAGGCGCGGGAAAGCCCGCGCCCTACGTGTCCCGGCCCGATGATGAAAACCCGCTCGCTCACTGAATCATGACGGTATCGGCTGGTAGCGCTGCCGCTGCGGCTCGCCGGAGAAGGTCCTGCTCGGTGCGAGCCCCCCGGGCGAGCTCCAGCGCCTTCTGCAGCGGACGGTCGACCGCCGCCCGGCGGCGGAACTCCGCTTCACCACCAAAGACATAGCGAGCGATGTCGAACGCTATGAAGCGGGACACCATGTCCTCCGCTTCGTCGAACACCGGGCGGGGAATATCCACGCCGCGGGCGATCATTCTCCGCCATACCTCCTCGCGCATCGCCGGGGTGACCTCGAAGTCCGGACTCGCTATCGCGCGCCTGCCCTTCAGGTATCGCGCGTAATCTGTCACGGCGTCCCGAAACTGCCGCGCGCTGCCACCGAGCGCGCGCATGAAGTTGCCTTCGGCGAGGGGAGTAACGGTGTCACCCGCGATCACATCTGGGGTGATGCCACCACCGCCGTAAACAGTCCGTCCACCCTCCGTCCGGAATTTCTCGCGCTTGGTCGGCACGGGATCGTCGGACTCCTCGTCGGGCTCCCGACGCGTGATCGAGCGCCCGACCGGAGTGAACCAGCGCGCAGTCGTGATCCGCAATCCGCCAGCGGGGCCGAACGGAACCACACTCTGCGCGCTTCCCTTCCCGTAGGTCGGTGCGCCGATGATCACCGCGCGATCGTGGTCCTGAAGCGCTCCCGCGACGATCTCCGACGCGCTGGCGCTGCGTCCGTCGACGAGGACCATGAGCGGCAGCCGCGGCCACCGCTGTGGGATGGTATCAGCGTACTCCCGATTGGCCTCGGGAAGACGGCCGCGCATGCTGACGATTTTCTGCCCGGGATTGAGGAAGAGATCCGACACGCGGACGCCCTGGTTCAACAGTCCTCCGGGATTCGCGCGGAGGTCGAGCACCAGAGTCTTCATGCCCTTCGACAGCAGGGATGAAATCGCGCCGACCACTTCCCTGGCGGTCGAATCGCTGAACGCCTTGAGGTCGATGTAGCCGACGCCATCCCTGAGCATCGATGCCCGGCGCACGGCGCTCTGATGGATGGTCGTCCGCGAGAGGGTGAACGAGATCGGCCAATCGACGCCCGGACGCTCGATCTTGAGGGTCACCGGTGATCCGGCACGCCCCCGCAGGACTTTTGCCGCCTCCTCGTTGGTCCAACCCCTGGTCGGCCTGCCGAGGATCTCGACGATGCGGTCACCCGGCTGCACTCCGGCGCGCTCGGCCGGACCGCCGGCGATCGGCGTGACGACGATGAGCCAGCCATCTCTCAGATCGACTTCTATCCCCAGCCCCGCGTAGTTACCGCTGGTCGTCTCATGAAGCCGGGCGAACCGCTCCGGCGGCAGAAAAGTCGAGTACGGATCGTTGAGCTCGAACAACATTCCGTCCACCGACTTCCGGTACAGCGTGGAGTCCGAGACCTGGTCGACGAAATCGTTCTGGACGTGGCGGAACACGCTCTCGAAGAGCCGGGCACCCTCAAACGTCGTGAACGTCCCAGTTCTCGCTCCGCGGTGCACCAGAGCGCCGCCCGTCACCAGCGCAACAGCGAAGGTGCCGGCCACGATCAGCGTGCGAGCCGCCGCGGGCGAGTGAATTCGAGGGATCTTGATCATTCGTGTTCTAGCCTGGAAGACGACCGAAGATTTTCGGAAACGTCCGGGAGAGAGCGCCGGCGATACGGGCAAATACGGTTGCCTCGTCACCGGCTCCATCTATCAAAGTGATAGGTCCGCACTCAGGATGCGAGTCCTGCCATTTCCTGTCGGCGAATTCCCTGAAGGCATTTCCCACCTGATCGTGAAATTTGTCGCCCGACTTCTCCATCCTGTCGCGGCCACCGCGTGCATCCGCTCGGGCGAGTCCCGCGCTGGCGGGTACATCCAGCAAGAGCGTCAGATCCGGAATCCGCCCGCCCGTAGCGAGCGTGTTGGCCGCCCGCACCTCCGCTTCCGGCAGCCCTCGCCCGGCGATCTGATAGGCGTAGGTCGACAAAAAGAAACGGTCCAGCAGAATGACCTTTCCTTCGGCGAGTGCCGGGCGCACCACTCCGGCGATGAGCTCCGCGCGCGACGCCATGAAGAGGAGCGCCTCTCCGGCGGCGGTGATGTCCCACTCGCGATCGAGAAGGATCTCACGTATGGCGTCGCCCACAGGAGTGCCACCGGGCTCGCGCACCGCGATCGAGGGAACTCCGATCACAGCCAGCCGCTCGGCCAGCCGTTTGATCTGGGTCGTCTTTCCTGCTCCTTCGGCTCCCTCGAATACGATCAGCTTTCCTTGAGCCATCTCAGGAAAGCGTGATGATCGGACTTGCCGCGCCCTTCTTCATCCCATCCATGATCCACTGATTCACGCGCATCATGAGCTTGTCGAAGTTCTCCTGCGCCGCCACGGCTCGCTGATACGCCGGCTGCCGCTGGATCTTCTCGAGCATCGCGTCGAGCTGCTGCTCCATCTCCGAAGTAGGATTCTCGCCCCGCTGGATCATCTGCTGCGCTTCGGTTCGAAGCCGCTCCATCTCCTTGAGCAGGGTGACGGCTTCGGGATCTTCGTTCAGGCCTTCGCTGGTCCGCTTCAGCGCCAGGTACTCGGAGCTCTGCCCGATCAGCCTGCCGACCTCTTTCGCTTTCTCTTCCAGCATCATTCTCCCGTTATTGCGACGAGGCTCTCAGACGCGCCGCGCGAACACGAACCGCTCGCGTCCGGTGAGGTCGAGCAG
>JBKKAY010000196.1:0-4485 GCA_046714195.1 Gemmatimonadaceae bacterium | reverse complement strand
AAGGGATACTTGCGCTCGAGCGAGACCTGACCGAGCCGCGCGATCTTCTCACCGACGACGGATCCCATCGATCCGCCCATGAACGCGAAGTCCATGACGGCGAGGCAGACCGGCATTCCGCCGAGCTGTCCGGTGAAGGTGAGAATGGCATCTCCATCACCGGCGTTCGCCGTTGCCTTCTTGAGCCGCGCCTCGTAGTCGGGAAAGTTGAGGGGATCGGTCGAGCGGATGTCCAGCTCGGTCTCCTCGATGGTGCCTTCGTCCAGCAGAATGTTCGCGTACTCGGTCGCGCGGATCCGGCGATGGAACCCGCACCCCGGGCAGACATTGAGGTTTCGGACGAACTTCTCGCGGAGATCGGTATGTCCGCAGGCGTCGCACTTCTCCCACGCATCGGGCGGAATCTCGTGCTTTTCGTGCCGGGGGAGGCGGGGCTTCTTCTCCTTACGGAACCATGCCATTCCTGCAATCTATAGTAGAGCTGGCGGGTAAATAAGTATGGTTCCGGTTCCATATGGTTCTGAACCACTGAACTGAAGACTACCTGCCGGGTGCAGACGGCCCCAATGCTGTTGGCTGCGGGCTGCGCCCGAATGGAATTGATGCGGGCGGGATGGCGTCGCGCCCCATCCTGCACTAGTGGCGGACTTCAAAAAGCTTCAGGTGTGGCAAAAGTCACACGCGCTTTCTCTGTGCATCGATCGGTTGAGCAGCCGCATTCGCGGCTCGCGCTATGCTTCTCTGCGAAGTCAAATGTTCAGGGCTGCGATGTCAATCCCCGCGAACATCGCAGAGGGAAGGAGGCAGAAAAGCGAAAAGCAATTCGCACGTTTTCTTGGTTACGCGCTCAACTCCAGTACCGAGCTAGAGCATCACCTCATTGTCGCTCGAGATACGAAGATCATTCCTGAATCTGAGTTCGTCTCGCTCCTGAGCCAGACTATTACCGTCCGTAAGATGCTTTACGGTTTGTTGCGGTGTCTTTCCACACCCAAGCTCGACAGCCCCATCGATGCAACACCACTTCAGAAAAGCCCGCAGCCAACAGCATTGGAGCCGTCAGCACTCGGCAGGTAGTCTTCAGTTTGCAGTTCGCGAGTTCCTTACCGCCGCAACGAGAGAGCGCTCCCGCGCCCCTCCCCCGAGATGCGCATCAAAATTCCAACAGCGACCCAACTTGCGAGCATGAACGACCCCCCGTAGCTGAAAAACGGCAACGGGATGCCTGTGATCGGCATCAGGTTGAGCGTCATCCCGACATTCACAAGCACGTGGACGAACCACCCCGACATCAGTCCGTAGGCGACGAGACTGCTGTAGGAATCGTTGGCGCGCTCGGCGATCGCCGTGATGCGGAGGAACAGCCACACGAACAGGCCGAGCGCAACGGTCACGCCGATGAAGCCAAGCTCCTCACCGACCACGGCGAAGATGAAATCCGTGTGCTGCTCGGGAAGGAACGCCAGGCGCTTCTGGGTGCCAAGGGTGAATCCCTGACCCGAGAATCCGCCGGACCCGATGGCCACCTTCGACTGAATGACGTGGTAGCCGGATCCCCTTACGTCCGCCGACGGATCCAGGAAAGTTCGCAAGCGGTTCTGCTGGTACGGCGCCAGCTTCTCCCACATCATCGGCGCGACAACTCCCGTCGCGACGTTGAGCACCATCAGCACGATTCCCTCGAGCAGATAAGGGCGGTACCAGAGCACCAGTGCCAGCAGGATGAAGAACCACGCGCCCCACAGCCCCACGCTGAAGGAGAGAATCAGGCTCACCGCCGGACTGGCGATCAGAATGAGCAGCGGCCAGGAGACGCCGGACCAGTACAGCATCGCAAAGAAGATTCCGATGAACACGATGCCGCTGCCCAGATCGGGCTGCAGCATGATGATCGTCCACGGAATCGCGACGATGATGGCCGGTTTCCACAAATCGAGCAGCGAGCGCGCCGGCTCCCGGCGATTGGACAGAACCTTGGCCAGCATCAACACCACCGTGATCTTGGCGATCTCGGACGGCTGCCCGATGCGCACTCCGCCGATCGCCAGCCAGCTCTTGGTGCTGGCCGCGGTGCCTGCTCCCGTTCCGATCACGAGAGTCAGCATCAGCAGCACGATCGAGACGATGAAAAGCGGCATTGTCATCCACTCGATGAAGCGAACCGACGACTGTCCCACCGCGTAAGCAAAACCCATCCCAATGAGGAGCCACACCGCCTGCGACTTGTAGACGTTGGCTACGGCGGTGGGTGTATCGGTCTGGCCGGCCGAGTAGACCATTGCCAACCCGAACAGCGAGAGCAGAGTTGCCGCGGTGAGGAGCTTGTAATCCGCGACGATTGCCCGGCTCATTTACTCATTGCCAGGTGGACAACAGCGTCGGGACTTTCAGGTAGTGACCGATGATTGACGACGCTATCCGTGCGGCGCGCGAGCCGTGCTCACCGAACTCGATCAAGAGTGCCACCACGATCTTGGGCGGATTTGCCGGATCGCCGGCAGGCGCGTATCCGACAAACCAGCCGTGGTCGGCGTCCTCGCCTGCGGCGTTCTGGGCAGTGCCGGTCTTACCCGCCAGCTTCATTCCGACCAGCGCGGACGCTCCCGCCGTTCCGCCGGCTTCGACGACCGCGGCCAACGCTTCCTTGAGCGCGGAATCCTGTGTCTGTGTAAGGTTGTACATCTGCGTCCGCGTTGGTGTCACGCGCGCGATTCCCGGTCGCGCGTACTTCCCGTCCGTCGCCAGAGCGGTGTAGAACTTCGCCATGCTGATTACCGTCTGCGAATTAGAGCCCTGGCCGATCGACAAGTTCAGCACTTCGGCGTTGCTCCAGTTTCTGCCGAATCGCTGATTGTAGTACTCGATGTTGGCCGGCCAGATGGGGCGATTCTCCTCAGGGAGATCGATTCCGGATTTTTCGCGGAACGTGAGCCTGACTCCGCCGGCGACCATCCTGGTCATCCCGATTCGCAGGCCGAGCTGGTAGAAGTACACGTCACACGAATGCTTGACCGCGCCTTCGAGAGCGAGCGAGCCATGGCCTTTCTTGTCCCAGCACTTGAAATAGCGGGAGCCGTACTGATAACCGCCGGTGCACGGCACGGGCATCTTCTCGTCCAGCCTCACGACCTTGTTCTCGAGACCGAGTATCGCGGTTGCCAGCTTGAAGGTCGATCCGGGCTCGTACCTTCCCTGGATCGCCTTGTTCACCAGCGGGCGGCGCTCGTCGGTCAGCAGCTCGTTGTAATAGTCGGCCGGGATTCCTCCCGTGAACTTGTTCGGGTCGAAGGCCGGCGCACTGTAGAGAGCGAGCACCGCTCCCGTCCTTGGATCGAGCGCGACAGCGGCGCCCTGGAGAGAATCCCCAAAGATTCCCGCGGTATACCGCTGGAGATCCATGTCGATGTTCGTGAACAGCGGCGGCGCGCCGATAGGAACCAGATCCGGGCGCGGTCCCGCACCGCGAACAGGCCGCCCGTGAGCGTCGACCTCGTCGAAGCGTACACCTTCCCTGCCACGCAGCTTCGATTCGTAGAACTTCTCCAGGCCGCCCTTCCCGATTTGTTGTCCGGGCTTGTAGCCCTCGAATTCGGGGCGATTCAGCTCCGTCTCGCTGATCTCGCTGGTGTAGCCGATGAAGGAGGCGACAGCAGGGCCGTCGGGATAATAGCGCTTGGGAACCGATTGAATGATCAGTCGCGGATAGTCGAGCCGGTGCTCCTCGAGCACGGAAACGATGTCGATCGACGCGTCGTTCAGCACCACCGTCGGCCTCGTCGGCGCCCGGCGATAACGTCTGACGGCGGCGTTGATCTGGTAGCGCTCGAGCTGCAACGTCATCGCTAGCTGACTGAGGGCGCTACGAAGGCTGTCTTCGTTCGGCGCCGTGATCGACACGGAATATGCCGGCAGATTCTCGGCGATTACCACGCCGTTGCGGTCGTAAATGATTCCACGCGGCGCGGGCAACGGAATCGGACGCAGCCGGTTCTCCTCCGACTGCATAACGTACTGGCGGTGCTGAATCACCTGGGTGCGGAAGAACGCCCCGACCAGCACCACAAACCCGATTGCGATCGCCATCGAGCTGGCGCGCGCCCGACGTGCGACGTCATTCGGGTGGAAGCTCATGAGGAGGGTTCGAGCAGCGGGCGCATAATGAAGAGTAATATCACGCCCGCGGCAGCGGTAACCGCGGCGGAAAGAGGCGACCAAAGCAGCAGCTGCTGGACGAGCTCGACGCCATGAACGCGCTGCTCACCGAGGAAGTACATGATGTCGAACACCCACTTTCCGAGAAAGAAAAAGAAGGCGTTGAGCACCAGGTTGTCGGCGAAGAAGACGGCCTTGAGGTACGATGCACCGAAGCCGACCGTCGTCATCGCGATGGCGCCGGCGCCAAGTGCCTCCGGGGCGAGCGAGTCGGAGATAATTCCGAGCAGAAACCCGATCACGGCGGCCGTCCCGGGCCGGACGCGCACCGCG
>JBKKAY010000195.1:0-5140 GCA_046714195.1 Gemmatimonadaceae bacterium | reverse complement strand
GTGCCGGAAGAAGTGGATGGGCGCGCGGGCGTCGCGATCTTCGGCTCGGTCCAATGCCCGTTCTATGTGATCAAGGCACTGCGATGTCTGTTCGGCGCGCACCCTCCCATCCGCGTCATCCAGACCGAAACCGGAGGCGGATTCGGCGGCAAGGAAGAATATCCCTCGATGATTGCGGGACATGCCGCTCTGCTTGCGCTCAAATCGCGTCGGCCGGTCAAGATCATCTACGATCGCACGGAGGACATGATCGCCACGACCAAGCGCCACCCGTCGATCGTGCGACACCGCACGGGAGTTATGCGCGACGGCCGCATCGTGGCGATGGACATCGATGTCCTCATGGACGGTGGCGCTTACGTCACGCTGAGTCCGGTGGTGCTCTCGCGCGGATGCATCCACGCCGCCGGTCCATATCGGTGCGACAACGTCAACATCCGCGGGCGTACGGTGTTCACCAACACTCCGCCCAACGGCGCGTTCCGGGGATTCGGCGCGCCGCAGACCCTGTTCGCCGTCGAGGTGCACATGGAGCGCATCGCTGAGGCGCTCGGCATGGATTCGGTGGAGCTCAGGAGAATGAACGCGCTGCGTTCAGGCGACACCACGGCGACCGGACAGACGCTTCGCGAAGACACCAGCGCGCTGATGGTGCTCGAGGAGGCGGTCCGCCGCACTGATTTTGTACGCCAGCGCGAACGACTTAAGGGAACGAACCGCGCTCTCGGCCTGTCGCTGTTTTATCACGGCGCCGGCTTCACCGGGAGTGGAGAGCTCCACCTGAAATCGAAGGCGAGGCTGGATCTCACTCCGACGGGTGTGTTGATAGCCACCGGCAGCACCGAGATCGGCCAGGGCACGCGCACCACTCACGCACAAATCGTCTCGGACGCGCTCGGCATTCCTTACGAGGACGTCGAGGTTGCGCAGCCGGATACCGCGCGGGTTGCCGACAGCGGGCCGACGGTGGCATCGCGCACGTGCATGGTGGTGGGGAAGATCCTCGAGAAATGCGCGCACGAGATGAAGGAGCGGCTGAACGGACTGTCACCAGCCGAGTATCATGCGCGGCACGGCGCGTTCTCGGTGGAGCAGACATACGAGCCACCCGACTGGATCAAGTGGGACGACGCGGCGTATCGCGGCGACGCCTACGCCACTTACGGCTGGGGGTGCGACGTCGCGGAGATCGAGGTCGACCCCGACACCTTCGAGGTACGCCCGCTCAAGCTCACGGCGGTGCAGGAGTTCGGACGGCCGATCCATCCGGCGCTCGCGCAGGGACAGATCGAAGGCGGAACCGCGCAGGGACTCGGCTACGCGTTGCTCGAGCGTGTGGTGATGCGGAACGGCGCGATGGCCAACTCGACGCTCACCAACTACACCATTCCGACCACGCTCGACATGCCCGAGGTCGATGTGGTGATGCTCGAGAATCCGTACCCGGGCGGTCCGTTCGGCGCGAAAGGGCTCGGCGAGCTCCCGATGGATGGCCCCGCGCCCGCCGTTGTCAACGCGCTTCGGCGCCTCGGACTCGACGTCCGTGAGATCCCCGCCACCCCCGAGCTGATCGCCAGCTGCACGGCCATCGCATGAGGTTCGTTCTGAACGGCGCCGGCACCGATGTGGATGCGCTTCCGATGGCGCGACTCCTTGATGTGCTGCGCGAGGACTGCGGACTCACCGGGACCAAGGAGGGATGCGGTGAAGGCGAGTGCGGTGCTTGCACGGTGCTCGTGGACGGTGAGCCCGTCTGCTCCTGTCTTATTCCGGTGGCGCAGGTCGAGAGCGCTGACGTTGTGACGATCGAGGGTTTGGGCGGCGACCACCCGCTCCAGCACCTCTTCATGAATGAAGTGGGAGCGCAGTGTGGCATTTGCACACCCGGGATGATCATGGCCGCGATCAAGCTCGGTCCCGCGCCGACGCTCGACGATGTGAAGGTGGCGCTGGCAGGAAATCTCTGTAGGTGCACGGGCTACTCCGCCATCTATCGAGCAGTGCTCAAGTGGAAAGGAATGCCGGTCGCCAACGCACCCGCGAGCGAGGCCCGGTGAGAACGGCGATATCGGGGCTCGAGGTCAGGAGCGCGGCGTCGCTCGGCGAGGCGCTCGTCATTCTGCGTGATGATCGGCGGACGCCGATCGCGGGAGCAACCGACCTCTACGTCGCTCTCAATTTCGGCACGCTCGAGCCGCGGAGATTCCTCGACATTTGGGCGGTGGACGAGCTGCGCGAGATCTCGATGAAGGGGAAGACGCTCGTCATTGGGGCGCTGGCGACGTACACGTCGCTGATCCGCTCGCCATTGGTGGCCGGGCATCTGCCAATGCTCGTCGAGGCATCCCGACAGATCGGAGGAGCGCAGATCCAGAACCGCGGCACCCTCGGCGGGAATGTCGCGAACGCGTCGCCGGCCGGAGATTCGTTGCCGGTTCTCGCTGCAACCGACGCGGTAGTCGTGCTTCGAAGCGCGAGCGCCGAGCGGCGCGTTCCGATCACGGAGTTCTACACAGGTTATCGGACGACGGTGATGCGACCCGACGAGCTGATCGTCGCGATCGAGATACCGCCGGTCGAAGGCAGGCAGTGGTTTCGGAAAGTCGGCACGCGAGCGGCGCAGGCGATTTCCAAGATCGTCGTCGCCGGCGTGCGATCCGACAAGCCGCGACTCGCGTTCGGGAGTGTTGCGCCGACGGTGGTGCGAGTTCCGGAAACCGAGCGCTCACTCGCTTCCGGCGGCACGATCGACGAGGCAGCAGGAATTCTCGCGCGGGAGATCAGTCCTATCGACGATCTCCGATCAACGGCGGAATACCGGCTGCGCGTGGCGACCAACCTGCTGCGGCGCTTCTGGATGGAGACGGGGTGACCGACCTGGTCATCCGCGGACGGGGCGTGGTAACCCCCCAGGGTACGCGCCCGGCCTCGGTGCATATCTCCGAGGGACGCATAGTGCGCCTCGGGATGTGGGATGAAGTGCCGTCCGAGGTCGAACAGGTGGACGCCGGCGAGTGCATCGTGATGCCGGGACTCGTCGACACCCACGTGCACGTGAACGAGCCGGGACGCACGGAGTGGGAAGGATTCGAGACCGCGACGCGTGCCGCGGCGGCCGGTGGGGTGACGACAATCCTCGACATGCCGCTCAACTCGATTCCCGCTACGACCACCGCGCGGGCGCTCGAAGCCAAGCGCGACGCGGCGCGGGGAAAGACCGCGGTGAACGTCGAGTTCATCGGCGGCGTCGTTCCGGGGAACGCGGGTGAGCTCGAGGGGCTGCGCGACGGCGGAGTCCGCGCCTTCAAGTGCTTCCTCTCTCCGTCTGGCGTCGACGAATTTCCCGCTGTAAGCGAGAGCGATCTCCGAAAAGCATTTCCCACCCTGGCTCGGCTCGGACTTCCGCTGATGGTGCACGCCGAGGATCCGGAGTGTTTGCTCCCGGGTCGCGGTAGCTCGCGGAAGTACGGGGACTATCTCTCGACACGGCCGGTCGCGGCTGAGCGCGCCGCGATTGCGACAATGGTCCGGCTGATGGCGCAGTGGCCCACGCCCGTGCACATCGTGCATGTGTCCTCGGCCAGCTCGCTCGACATCGTGCGCGCCGCCCGTGCGAGAGGGCTCCCCATGACCGCGGAGACGTGCCCGCATTATCTGACTTTCGCCGCGGAGGACATCCCCGACGGCGCCACCGAGTACAAATGTGCCCCGCCCATTCGTGAAGCCGTCGAGCGCGATGCGCTCTGGAATGCTCTCATCGGCGGGGACATCGATCTCGTGGCATCGGATCATTCGCCATGTCCGCCGGAGATGAAGCAGACCGAAGGGGATTTCTTCTCGGCGTGGGGCGGGATAGCCTCGCTTCAGCTTTCGCTGCCCGCAGTATGGACGGGGGCGCGAGCACGGCGGTTGAAGCCGGAGCGGATGGCGCAGTGGATGAGCTCGGCGCCCGCGCGGCTGGCGGGTCTCCAGGACCGGAAGGGAGCGATCGCTCCGGGGTACGACGCCGACATCGTCCTCTGGGATCCGGACGCGCGCTTCGTCGTTGACCCCGCCGCGCTTCTGCACCGCCACAAGTTGACGCCGTACTCAGGGCGTCAGCTGTTCGGCAAGGTGTCGGCGACGTACCTCGGTGGACGTCGTATCTTTGGCCGATGACCCCCGTCTCCAAGAAGCGCGAGAAATCACCGTCTTATACCGAGCTTCCCGATCTCGCCGCCGAGCGTCTCGGTGGCGTTGTGATCGCGGCAAACGATGACTTCTTCGCGCCGAAGGAAAACCTCGTCAAGGCAAGCCGTCCCGAATGGCGTGAGGGCGAGTACACCGACCGCGGCAAGTGGATGGACGGGTGGGAGACGCGCCGACGCCGCACACCCGGCCACGACTGGGCGATAATTCGCCTCGGCCTGCCGGGAATCATTCACGGTGTGGTCGTCGACACCAGCTTCTTCACCGGCAACTATCCGGAGGAGGCGAGCATCGATGCCGCATCGGTAGGCGGACTGCCTACAGTCCATCGGATGTTGACCGATGACATAGAGTGGCGGCCGCTGCTGATGGGATCCCCGCTCAAGGGAGACGGCGCCAACGCGTTCGCGATCAAGTCGAGCCGCCGGGTGACGCATCTCCGCCTCAACATCTTTCCTGACGGCGGTGTCGCGCGGCTGCGCGTCCACGGCGTGGTGGTGCCTGACGAGGGCACGTTCGGCCACGGGCGGAAGATCGACCTCGCCGCGCTGAAAAACGGGGGCTTCGTGCTCACCTGTAGCGACATGCACTACGGCAACCGCCAGAACCTCATTCTGCCGGGCCGCTCGACGCACATGGGCGATGGCTGGGAGACGAAGCGGCGGCGGGGTCCTGGCCACGAGTGGGCGATCATTCGCCTAGCGCGGCGTGGGGTGATCGACCGTGTCGAGCTTGACACCGACCACTTCAAGGGCAACGCGCCGGGAACGTGCATGCTTGAATACGCGGACGCCGGCGCCCCGTTCGAGGCCGCGAGTGCGCGATGGCGCGTGCTCTTGCCGGAGACTCCGCTCGAGCCGGATCACGAGCACGTGCGGTCGAAACTTTTGAGCGAAGCGGCGACGCATGTCCGGCTGAACATTTACCCCGACGGCGGCGTCGCGCGGCTGCG
>JBKKAY010000194.1:0-3400 GCA_046714195.1 Gemmatimonadaceae bacterium | reverse complement strand
CAACTGGGCCAGCTCACCCAGGCTGTCGACGCGATCGCGCTCGAAGTGGAGCGGATCTCCGAAGGCCAGCGATTCACTACGCGTCTCCTCTCGGAGCAGAGGGATGCGGCGCCTCACGCGCTACCGGCGGGATCCGATCGGTAAAGTGCGGACGACCGCGCGGGCCGGTTTTTGCTTCCTTACTCGCATGACTTCTCTTCGCCCCGTGCTCGCGACGGCTTGTTTTGCCGTCGTCTCAGCTTGCGGAGATAGCGGCCCGGGCGACGCTCGCGCCGCGCCGCTCGCCGACCCGGTGCTCGTTGGCGCGGGCGACATCGCGTCATGCCTGTCTTATGGAGACGAAGCGACCGCCCGCCTTCTCGACGAGATCCCCGGCACCGTCTTCACGGTTGGAGACAACGCCTACAGGTCCGGTGACGGCAACCCCATGAACTGCTACAACGCGTCGTGGGGCCGCCACAAAAGCCGGACGCGCCCCGTCCCCGGGAACCACGAGTATCACGAGGGCTACATCGACCAGTACTTCGATTACTTCGGGTCAGCGGCTGGCGAAAGGGGAAAGGGATACTACAGCTACAATCTCGGAAGGTGGCACATCATCGCGCTCAACAGCGTGATAAGCACGCATTGGTCCGACGAACAGGGGAAGTGGCTCAAGGAGGACCTGGCGCGCAATCGGCACGCCTGCACCCTCGCTTATTACCACCACCCGCGCTTCAGCTCGGGCCCTCATTCGCTCAGGACGCAAGCACAGGAGCTGTGGTGGATGCTCGCCGAGGGCGGCGTGGACGTGGTGGTGAACGGACACGATCATATTTACGAGCGGTTCGCGCCGCTGAACAAGAAAGGCGAGCGGGATGACGACAGGGGAATACGCCAGTTCATCGTAGGCACCGGTGGCGCGACCCGGTACGAGATCCGGCGCGAAGCGCCAAACAGCGAGGTGCGCAACGCCTCGACTTTCGGAGTGCTCAAGCTGACGCTCAAATCACGCGGGTACGACTGGAAATTCGTCCCGGTGCGCGGGTCCAGGTTCACCGACTCGGGCTCCGATTCCTGCCATTGAAGTCACGCGCGTTGAATCCGGCCACCGGCCATCAAGTTGACGCTACGAAATCCGTTTGCGATCGGGACTCTTGTTCTCGCCGGCGCTCTCGCGTGCGCGGACAGTGAAGTCACTCCGCTAGGAGCTCCGCAACTGGTGCTCTCCGAGATCAGACTCGGTGGAGCTGATCGGGTGGCGGAGCGGATCGCGTCGGACTTCCGCTTCGGTGAGACAGTGATGAACGGCATTGCCAGCGGAGACAGCCTGTGGCTGGAGGTAGCGCGGCAGTTGCCGCTTAAATCTGCGGCAGCCGAAGCGAGCTTGGACATCGCCCTCGCCGGCGCCCTGCCCCGCGAGCCCGAGCGCGTGCTGGAGCTCGCCGCAAGCAAGACGCAGATCGAGCGCGTATGCGGCATGCCGTTCCTCAACGCAACGGTTCAGGGGGTTTCCACCTACTACGACAGCGCGATTGCCGCGCTCTCCCGGCCTCGTGCTCCATCGCTGATGTCGGCGGCGCGGCAATGCGGAACGGCGCTCGATTCCGCGCGGGCGCGCAAGCTCTCGCGGATAGACCCATCTTATGTCGTGAAGAACAAGCCTGCGCCGCCGAAGCCGACGCCTCGCCGGCGGCGCAGCCGGTAACACCCGCCGGATTGCGCTAATTTCCCTTTAGTCATTCCCTAACCCCCAAGAGCGTAGACAATAAATGCGCATCCTGATCGTCGACGACGATGCCGCGATCCTCAAGCTGATGCAGCGAGTGCTTCTGGATGAAGGTTACGCGATCGACCTGGCCGGGACCGGAGAGGAGGCGCGGACGCTCGCGCTCATCCACAGCTACGACGGAATCATTCTCGACCTCCATCTCGGAGACAGACACGGCTTCGAGATTCTGCAGGAGCTCCGGCGCTCGGGAAGCCGGACGCCGATTCTGCTCTATTCGGGAAAGGGTGACAGCGAGACGATCGTGCGCGGTCTCGACGCCGGGGCGGACGATTTCGTGGTGAAGCCGATTTCCAACGACGAGCTCCGGGCGCGGGTTCGGACCCTCGTTCGCCACGGCGCCAATGCCCGCGTCGGGGAACAGGCCACGGTGGGAAACCTCACTCTCAACCGGCTGACCAGGCGCATCACCTGCAACTCGAAGGACCTGGAAATCACATCGACAGAGCTCCGGCTGCTCGAGCATCTCATGCTGCATGCCGGCGAGACGGTCACCCGAAGCCAGCTCCACGACAACGTCTGGGACATGCACTTCGACCCCACCTCGAACGTCATTGACGCCCATGTTGCCCGGCTCCGGAAGAAGCTCGAGGCGGCCGGGGCAACGGCGGCTATCAGCACCAGGCGCGGCATTGGGTTCGTGTTGAGCCCCAAAGGGGGGGCCGAGTCAAGACCAGGGTGAAGAAAGGTCCCGCACCAACGCTGTCGGTGCGGGACCTTTTTAAATCGTGGCGCTTACCGCGTAAAGAAGGAAAGGCCGAAGAGTATTCCCAGCCTGTTACCGCCACCGCCATCGGCGAAGACATGGGCCAGGTTGCCCTCGAAGCGCGTCGCCAGACGGCGATCCGCGAAGGGAAACCTGATGCCGACGCCCGCTCCCAGGTAGCCGTTGTTGTCATCGCCGAGATCGGTGTTGACGCCCTCGATGCCGCCGAAGGGTCTGATGTAGATCCCGCGCCCGGTGCGATAGCCGCCGGGGTGGAACAGCGCCCCAAGCTCGAGGGCGTAAGCCTGGAACGATGCGCCGCCGCCGCTGATCGAGTTGAACGTGAGGCGCGGCTCGATCTCCACGCGGTCGGTCATGAAGAAGCCGACGCGGAACGCCTGCACCGGTAAGCTGACTACGGTGACGTTCGGGTCGTCGAACCCGATCATGATGCCGCCGTCGATGCCTAGCTCGATCGGGCGTGAAACGCGCTGTGCGGTCGCCGCCGATGCTGTCAGCGCGACTGCGATGCAGCCGAGTACTGCGAATCTGTTCATCATAGCAACGTGGGTATGAGTGGAATCCTGCTCGAAGAAGGGCCATTCCGAGCCAGTATCACGACGTGTCAGTCCGGCGGGGGTCACGGAGCAGACTGGAGCGCTCTTATTCACAGAGGGTTTCACTTGCTCGCATTCACATCAGCAAGGCACTCTGGGAAAGACCCTGACGCCCGTGAGTTACGACACGATTGATGGCTCGTCGTTCTGTGACTGGAGGCTGGCTGCCACATGCGGGCGAGCCTTCGAGCTAATCGAACTGCGTCCGGATTTGCGGCGACTTTCGCGTCGTTGACGGGCGCGCACTCAACAAGGAGTCCTTTTGAAGCGTTCCCTAGTTTTCGCGCTTGTCGCCGGCCTCGTGCTCGT
>JBKKAY010000193.1:0-8290 GCA_046714195.1 Gemmatimonadaceae bacterium | reverse complement strand
CGCGTGCACGAAATGCCCGCGCTCTGCGCAATTGCCAGAACGCGGTCGGGCGCCGCACTGGAAATGACGAACCGGCCCTGCGTCTCGCCGAACAAGAGCGCGCGATTCGGCAGATGGCCCCAGCTGGAGAGATCTATCTCCGCTCCGCTCTCAGCTTCGGGATCCGCGATGCAGCACTCGGCCAGCGCGATGGCAATCCCGCCGTCGCTGCAGTCGTGCGCCGAGCTGACCACGCCGGCGCGAATCGCTTCGAGCAGTGCATCGATGGTGGCTTTCTCCCGCGCGACATCACAGGCGGGCGGCGCGCCGAGCACCGCACCGTGGATCGTCGCAAGGTACTCGCTCCCGCCCAGCTCCCCCCTCCCGCCGCCGCCCATCTCGCCGAGAAGGAGCACAGCGTCTCCATCGTGCCGGAACGTCGCGCGCGTCACGTGGGCCAGGTCGTCGATCAGTCCCACCATTCCCACGACCGGCGTCGGATACACCGCGCCCGAGGTGCTCTCGTTGTAGAGCGAAACATTGCCGCCGGTCACGGGTGTTCCCAGAGCACGGCACGCCTCACCCATTCCCGCGATGGCTTCCTTGAGCTGGAAAAAAACTTCGGGCCGCGTCGGATTGCCGAAATTGAGACAATTGGTGATGGCCATCGGCCGCGCACCGGTGCACGCCACATTGCGCGCGGCCTCGGCCACCGCGATCCGTCCGCCGACTCGCGGATCGAGGTAGACGTAGCGTCCGTTGCAATCGGTCTTCACCGCCAGCGCCTTGTTGGTGCCGCGGACGCGGAGCACTGCGGCATCTCCACCGGGACCGATCACGGTGTTGGTGCGCACGGTGGAATCGAATTGCCTGTACGCCCACGCCTTACTCGCGATCGTCGGAGCCGCGAGAAGCTTCTCGAGCGTCCACAGCGGATCCTGCTCCTCCGCGCGCTCGGGAATGCTCGATGGGTCGGCGTCCCTGAGCGCGCGAATCGCTGGCGCTTCCCGAGCTTCGGGAGAATAGCTGGGACAATCGGTGACGAGCCGGGAACCGGGGAATTCCGCCACCACCTTGTCTCCCTCAGTCACCCGGTACACCTGCTCGGCGATGACCGCTCCGATCACGGCGGCGGTGAGATCCCACTTGCTGAGGATTTCGGCTACGGCCTTTTCGTGACCCCGCTTCGCCACCACCAGCATCCGCTCCTGGGATTCGCTCAGCAGGATCTCGTATGGGCTCATTCCGCTCTCGCGGGTCGGTACCTTGGTGACGTCGATGGTCACGCCGACGTCGCCGCGCTCCGCCATCTCCGCCGATGACGACGTGAGCCCCGCGGCGCCCATGTCCTGGATGGCGACGATGTGGTCGCTCTTTATCAGCTCGAGACTGGCTTCGAGCAGGAGCTTCTCCGTGAATGGATCGCCGACCTGAACTCGCGGGCGCTTGGCATCGCTCGCCTCGGATAGATCCTCGGAAGCGAACGACGCTCCGTGGATTCCATCACGTCCGGTGCGGGCTCCGACGGCGATGATTGGATTGCCGACTCCTTCGGCCTTCGCACGTATGAGATCATCCTCGTGCATAAGCCCGACGCACATCGCGTTGACGAGGGGATTCCCCTCGTAGGCGGCGTCGAAAACGATTTCTCCGGCGACGGTCGGAATCCCGACGCAGTTGCCGTAATCACCGATGCCTTTTACAACGCCCGAGAACAGATACCGCACGCGTGCGTTGTCGAGGCTGCCGAAACGAAGCGAGTCGAGCATCGCGATCGGGCGGGCTCCCATCGTGAAAACATCGCGCAGGATGCCGCCGACGCCGGTGGCCGCTCCCTGGTATGGCTCTATTGCGGACGGATGATTGTGCGACTCGATCTTGAACGCGACGGCGAGTCCATCGCCGATGGAGATGACGCCAGCGTTCTCGCCGGGTCCCTGAAGGACGTACGGCGCGGTTGTAGGCAGCGTCTTCAGAAGCGGGCGCGAGTGCTTGTACGAGCAGTGCTCGCTCCACAGCGCGCTGATGATCCCCAGCTCGGTGAAGGTCGGCGTGCGGCCAAGCATCGCCACCAGCCGGTCGTACTCCTGGGTGTTGAGGCCGTGCTCCGCCACGAGCGCCGGGGTGATCGTCGGATCACCGGGGCGCGGCGCGACTTGGGCCACGCTAGGCCGCCACGCGGGCGAGGATCGATTCGAGCAGACGGACTCCGTCATCCGAGCCGAGGAGAGGGCTCGTGGCGCGCTCCGGGTGCGGCATCATGCCCAGCACATTGCCCTGCTCGCTGATGATGCCGGCGATGTTCCGCTCAGAGCCGTTGGGGTTGGCATCCGCGCTCAAGTTGCCCGTCGCGTCCGCATATCGGAAGATAACCCGTCCATCGCCTTCGAGCGCATCGAGAACGGCCGCCGGGGCAAAGTATCTACCGTCCCCGTGCGCAACCGGGATCCGGAGAACTTCGCCTTTCTCATAGAGGCTGGTGAACAGCGTATCGGTGTTCTCGACACGGATGCGGACGGGGGCGGAGACGAACTGCAGGTGCGCGTTCCGCATCAGGGCACCGGGAAGAAGACCCGCTTCACACAGAACCTGGAAACCGTTGCAGATGCCGAGCACTGGCGCGCCGCTCCGCGCGTGCGCGGCGACTTCCTGCATTATCGGACTGAAGCGGGCGATGGCGCCGGCCCGCAGATAATCGCCGTAGCTGAAGCCCCCGGGGAGGACGACGACATCAGCGCCCTGAAGATCGTGGTCCTTGTGCCAGAGATACACCGCCTCTTCGTGCAGAATCTCGGTCACAGCGTGATACGCGTCGTAATCGCAGTTCGAGCCGGGGAAGGTGACGATGCCGAACTTCATGCGGGCACCGCCGACTCGACCTCGAAATCCTCGGTCACCGGATTCGCCAGCAGCTTCCGGCACATCGCTCTTACGCTCTCACCGGCGCTCATGGCGTCGTCGGCGGTGGTTTCGATGGTCACGTACCTGCCGACATGCACAGCCTCGACGCTCTCGAACCCCAGCGTGCGCAGCGCGTCGGTGACTGCTTTCCCCTGCGGATCGAGCAATCCTTTCCTCGGCACGATGTGCACGGCGATCCGGTATTTCGGCATCAGGGCCGATCCTCTCCCGAGTACGGTGATCGGGGGGGAGGTCGGTCGGTTGGACCCCCGCCGCCGCTCCCGCCTTGGCCAGGCGGGCGCCGCCGCCGGCGCCGGCGCGGAGGCCGTTGGCGCGCGGCTTCTTCGCCGTCTTCGACGAGATTCGATTCCGGGGGCCCCACCGGGTCGTCATCGTCGTCGGCGATGACGGGGGCATCACCGACAGGCCGCTTGTCGAGCAGTCCGAAGATCACCGTCTTCACGAGTCCGTACAGCACGTAGGTCACCAGGGCGGGGAAGTAAAACTCCTTCCTGATGAAAAGGATGCCAATGAAGGTGGTAGCGACCACCAGGCTGCCGAGGATCTCGCTGAGCTTGCGAAAACCGACGGTCGGCACCGCTGGATAGGAGACGTTGCTGATCATCAGGAATGCGAGAATCAACATCAGACCGCGGAGCGCTACGGTCCAGTTGAGGTCGCCAAGTATCGTCTGGTTGTATAGCTCGGTCTGACTGAACCAGTAGTAGGTGGCCAGCGTCATTCCGGCGGCGGGACTCGGCAGGCCATGAAAATATTTCTTCGCCCGGCCGGCCTGCTCAACGTTGAAGCGCGCGAGTCTGATTACCGCGCACGCAACGAAGAGGAACGAGAAAATCCAGTCCCAGCCGTTCCTGTTGAGGACGGCGAAGTACATGATCATCGCCGGCGCCAGGCCGAACGTGATCGCATCGACGAGCGAGTCGAGCTCGGAGCCGAAGCGCGATCCGGTGCCGGTGGCGCGGGCAACCCGTCCATCCAGCGCGTCGCAGACTCCTCCGATCACTATGTAGAGTCCGGCGGTATCGAACTCGCCCCGTGAAGCGGCCACGATCGCGAAGACGCCGAAGAAGAGGCTGGCGAGGGTGAAGCCATTGGGCAGGATGACGACGGCGCGATTGCGGGGCCGGTCGAGGTCTCCGCGCGAGCGGTGTCTTTTGCTCCGGTCTGGTGCGAGCATCAGTCGGGCAGCTCCGCCAGAATCGTCACTCCCGCCGTGGTTATGTCACCAAGCTTGGCGCGAATCTTCGAGTTTGTGGGGATGAAGACGTCGACCCGCGAGCCGAAGCGGATGATCCCCATTCGCTCGCCCTGCTTCGCGATATCGGCGGGCTTGCTGTAGGTCACGATGCGGCGGGCGATGAGGCCGGCGATCTGGCGAACGAGAATGCGGTGCTTGCCCGTCTCGATGCCCACCGACATCTGCTCGTTCTCGAGGCTCGATTTCTCGGCGGCGGCGTTGATGAATTTCCCCTTGTTGTACTGGACGTGACGCACGACGCCATCGACTGGGTAGCGGTTGACGTGGACGTTGAACACGTTCATGAAGATCGACATGCGGATCGCGCGCCCGCGCACGAATGTGGGCTCGTCCACTTCGGTGATCATGATCAGCTTGCCATCGGCCGGCGATACCACCAGAGAAGTGCCACGCTCGCCGGTGCGCTCCGGATCCCGAAAGAAATAGGCTACCCAGAGCGCCAGCAACAGCAGCACGAAGGCTGCGAGCCAGAGTCCCCATGAGCGCCGGGTGACCGCGAGGGCAAACGCGCCCGCGGTAAGCAGTGCTGCAATCGCGATGAAGATGAGACCTTCGCGAGCGAAGTTCATTTGACCTCGTCGGTCGTCAGAGGGCTGCCGGTGAGACGGCGGTAGATGTCGAGATAACGGGAGCTGGTGGCGTCGATCACTTCGCGCGGAAGCCTGGGAGGCGGATAATTCCCATCCCACCTGCCCGCCTGCTTCTCTCCGTCGAGATAGTCACGAAGAGGCTGCTTGTCGTAGCTCGGTTGCGCTGACCCCGGCGCATATCTGTCGGCCGGCCAGAACCGCGAGCTGTCGGGGGTGAGCACTTCATCCACCAATATAACAGCGCCGGGTCCCTCACTCCGGCGTTGGGCGCCATCCGCGATCAGCCCGAACTCGAACTTGGTATCGGCGATGATGATGCCGCGCCTGGCCGCGATCGACCTGCCGGCCTCGTAGATCTTTCGGGACAGGTCGGCGAGCTCACCGGCAAACCTTTCGCCGATGGCTGCCTTCATCCGGTCGACGGTGATGTTCTCGTCGTGACCTTCGTCGGCTTTGGTCGCGGGACTGAACAAGGGCGGGTCGAGCCGGTCGGACTCGCGAAGGCCGGCGGGCAGGCGCTCACCGGCGAGCGTGCCCCGCTCGCGGTATTCCTTCCAGGCGGATCCGGCCAGGTATCCACGCACGACGCACTCGATTGGGAAGACGGTCGAGCGGCGGCACAACATGGCGCGGCCCGTCAGTTTCTGCTCGTGATCTCTCAGAACCGGCACTTCGCGCACGATCTCCGAGATGTCTGCTGTCAGCATGTGGTGAGCGACCGAGGACTCCAGCTGGCGAAGCCACCAGGCCGTGAGCTGGGTGAGGACTCGACCTTTGTGCGGTATGGTCTCGTTCATCACTACATCGAACGCGCTGACCCTGTCTGTCGCGACGAGAAGGAGCCGTTCGTTGTCGACAGCGTACACATCCCGCACTTTTCCGCGCCGGAACGGCGCGAGCGGCAACGCGCTCGCCGCCATGAGGGTCAAACCTGGATCTCCTCGGCGCGCGAAGAGTGCGCCACGTCACCGGCGAAGAGGGGAGCGATCACGTCGCGGAGGAACTCGTCGACCTGCTCCGCCGCGCGCCCGGTAAAGCGCCGCGCATCGATCGCTCCCCGCAGGTCGGCGATCGATGTGCCGAACGACTTGTCGGCGGCGAGGCGCTCGAGCAGGTCGTTCCGCGGGGCGCCGTCCTTCATCGCGCGCGCCGCCTCGACGCTGTGCTTCCGGATGGTCTCATGAGCGACCTGGCGGTCGCCGCCACCCTGGACGGCGCGAACGAGCAGCTGCTCCGTCGCCATGAACGGCAGCTCGTCGGCGAGCCGGCGCTCTATCACGGCCTTGTGGACCTCGAGGCCCGCGCTGACGTTCTGCATCAGAATCAGCACGGCGTCGGTGGCAAGAAAGCTTTCGGGGATCACCAGGCGGCGGTTGGCGCTGTCGTCGAGCGTGCGCTCGAGAAATTGCACCGAGTGCGTCTGATTGGCGTTTCCCTCGAGTGAGATCACGAATCGCGCGAGCGAGGCGATCCGCTCGGAGCGCATTGGGTTTCGCTTGTACGCCATCGCCGACGATCCTATCTGCTCGTCCTCGATGGGCTCCTCGATCTCGCCGAATGCCTGGAGCACGCGGATGTCGCTGCTGAACTTGGCGGCGCTTGCCGCGATCCCGGCGACGACGGAGAGGATGCCCGCGTCGAGCTTGCGCGAATACGTCTGGCCGGTGACGGGCAGCGATGCAGCGAAGCCCATTTTCTGGGTGACCATCTGATCCAGACGGCGCACCTTCTCGTGGTCACCGTTGAACAGCTCCAGAAAACTTGCCTGGGTTCCCGTCGTTCCCTTGACACCGCGGAAGGGAAGCGTTCGCACGCGGTACTCCAGATCCTCAAGGTCAAGAATCAGATCCTGCATCCAGAGTGTCGCGCGCTTGCCGACGGTGGTGGGCTGCGCCGGCTGCAGATGTGTGTAGCCGAGCGTCGGCTGATCGCGCCATTCTTCGGCGAACTCGGCCAGGGCTCGCAGGATGTCGTGGATGCGCGTGCGTAGCAGGCGGAGGCCGCGCCGCATCAGGATCAGATCGGCGTTGTCGGTGACGAACGCGCTGGTCGCGCCCAGATGGATGAAGCGCTTGGCCGCAGGCGCCGCGTCGCCGAACGCGTGGACATGGGCCATGACGTCGTGACGGAAGCGCTTCTCATAGCGGGCAACGGCGTCAAAGTCGATGTCGTCGAGCGCGCGCCGCATTTCCGCGATCGCGTTTTCGGGAATCTCGACGCCGAGCTCCTGCTCCGCCTCCGCCAGCGCCAGCCAGAGTCGGCGCCAGAGTCCATGGCGCACGGCGGGCGACCACAGCTCGAGCATCGCGGCCGACGCGTAACGGTCGGCCAGGGGCGAGCTGTACGTGTCCTTGGGCACTAGTTGAAGCTGAACTCGGTGGCGTACACCTGACCGCCACGCTCGAAGTACATCCGCAATCCGCCGCGGCCGTAGCTCGTGAGCACGCGCTGGACGGTCTCCGCATCGGGAATCGGAGTGCGGTTGATCTGGACGATGACGTCTCCGGTCTGAATTCCGATCTGCTGCTGCACCCGGTCGCTGACGCGGTTTACCAGCGCTCCCTGCCGGCTCCGCACCGAGTACTGGGCGCGAATCGCGGGCGTGAGAGTTATCAGCTCGATCTCGCGCAGGACCGTCACCCGTGGAGCATTTACGTCGGGCAGGTCGACCACTTCGACGGTTATCGGAATCTCCCGTCCGCCGCGCCGTATGATGAGCGGGTTGCGCTCGCCGACTCGAAGCTCGAGCAGCTCGGCGTACCAGTCGTACGGATTGTGGAGCACCCGGTCGCGCGAGCGGACGATTATATCGCCGGGCCGCATGCCCGCCCTCGCAGCCGGAGAACCCGGAACGACCGACGCAACGACGACTCCGGCGGACGCGCCGCCGGCCCCGCCCGGGGTGCGCGACAGCTGGGGCTGCACGCCGATCCACGGCCGGCGCACGACACCGTGGGCGAGCAGATCGTCGACGACGCGTCGCGCGCGATTGATCGGAATCGCGAACCCGATTCCCACCGAGCCACCACTGGGCGAGAAGATGGAGCTGTTGACGCCGATGACTTCGCCGGCGGCGTTGACCAGTGGGCCGCCCGAGTTTCCGGGATTGATCGACGCGTCGGTCTGGATCATGTCCACGTAGACACCCGCGCCTTCATTGGGAGTCGCCAAGTTCCTCCCAATCCCGCTCACTACGCCGGCGGTCACACTCGGCTCGGTGTTCGCGAGCACGAATCCAAAAGGATTCCCGATTGCGATCGCCCACTCACCGATCAGCAGGCCAGTAGACGATCCGAGGGGCGCGACGGGAAGGTCACGCGCCGAGATCTTCACCACCGCGAGATCGTTGGTCTCGTCGATGCCCACCAGCGTCGCGGGGTAGGTGGTGCCATCCCGCATGGCAACCGAGATGCGGCTGGCTCCCACCACCACGTGCGCGTTGGTGACGATCGCTCCATCGGCGCGCACGATGAACCCCGAGCCGAGCCCGGCAGTCGACCGCTGCCCCGAGCGGCCTCCGAAGAACTGCTCGAAAGCGTCG
>JBKKAY010000192.1:0-11068 GCA_046714195.1 Gemmatimonadaceae bacterium | reverse complement strand
CTACCGTAAGAATCGCTCCGCGAGCTGGACCATCCGCTCGTCGCCTTCCGTTTCCGCCCGCACGCGGATTATCGCCACGAACGGCCGGAGCTTCGGCTCGCCCCAGTAGTAGCCGGTTGCACTCTCGGCGCTGCCGGTATCACCCGAACGGGCTCCCTCGAGCAGCGCTCGCGCCGCGGCCTCATCGTAGCCGGGATCGCCGGCCGGAGGAAGCGAATAACGCCTCCCCGGATCTCCCCAGCCTGCATCTTCTTTGACGAACGCACGTGACATTTGTTGATCTCGACGGAAGCGGGCGAATGTCGCAGCTTTCGAGCCGCTATCACGGTATTTGCAGATTGATAGCGTAACTTTGGAAAGGCCTGGAGGCAGTGATGACGCCGGACGCATTCGAGGAGCAGCAGGAGACGCTGGATCCGCATCGCCGCGAGGAGCGCGACGCCGCGAGGGTGGAGCTGGCCGGGCGCATCCGGCAGAAGGGAGTAGTCCCTTACGGAGGCGAAACCACGGCGCAGCTCGACGACCTTCTGACCGCGATCGACCGCTTCGAGGCCGCCGTCATCGCTCGCGGGGGTGATCTCATGGTCAATACCCCAACATCAGTGCCACCGGAGAACCCGCAGTTCGTCATCCCGCGCCGGGAGCCTGGCGAGGATGTCGACGTTTACGCCGGACGCATCCTTGCGGCGGCGGCCCGGCTCGAGAAGGCGGACCTGTAGCGCGCACCAGGCCTCGCGTGGCGAGCGCAAGCAGCCGGAGCATTCGCTGGGCAAAAGCAGGACTGTTGACGAACGCCGTGCTGGTGCTCGTCAAGCTGATCGCGGGAATCGTCGGCCATGCGAACGCGCTCGTCGCCGACGCGGTGGAATCCTCGGCGGACATCTTCTCGTCGATGATCGTGTGGACGGGGCTTAGCATTGCGGAGCGTCCCGCGGACGACAACCACCCCTATGGCCACGGCAAGGCGGAGCCGATTGCGGCGGCCATCGTCTCTCTCATGCTGCTTGGAGCCGCGGTGGGCATCGGGATCATGGCGGTGCGCGAGATTCAGCGGCCCCACCAGCTGCCCGCCCCCTTTACGCTGTTTGTCGCGGCTGGCGTCATCGTCGTCAAGGAGATGCTCTATCGACGGGTCGCCCGCGTCGGAAAGGAAACCGGCAGTACCGCCGTCGCAGCTGACGCGTGGCACCACCGGAGCGACGCAATCAGCTCCGGCGCCGCGTTCATCGGAATCGGCATCGCGCTGTTGGGTGGCCGGGGATGGGAAGCAGCGGATGACTGGGCCGCGCTGGTCGCGGCGCTCATTATCGCGGTGAACGGCCTTCGCGCGCTGAGGCCGGCGGTGTCCGGCTTGATGGACGAGGCGCCGGATCGGACTGTAAGGGAAAAAGCGTTCGATGCGGCCAGCCGCGTCGATGGTGTGCGAAGCGTCGAGAAGCTGAACGTGCGGAGCTCGGGGAGCGGCTACCACATCGACCTCCACGTCCAGGCGGACCCGTCGCTGTCGCTGGAGGTCGCGCACGAGATAGGAGCGACAGTGAAGTACGCGATACGTGAGGCGATCCCGCGCGCCGTCAACGTGCTCGTCCACATGGAGCCGTACCGCTAGTCCCGCTTCCAGTCTCCGGTCTTGCCGCCACTCTTGGATAACAGGCGCAGCCGCGAGATCTCCATGCCGCGCTCCACCGACTTGGCCATGTCGTAAATGGTGAGCAGCGCGACGGATGCCGCGGTAAGCGCCTCCATCTCGGCGCCGGTCTTTCCGTGTGTCGTCGCCCAGGCTGTCACCCGCAAGCCGGGCAGAGCGCGGTCTTCCTCGATGTCTACGCCGATGTCGTCGAGCGCCAGCGGATGACAGAGGGGAATGAGCTCGGCGGTGCGCTTCGCCGCCATGATCCCGGCGATGCGGGCGGCTGCGATGACGTCGCCCTTTTTCAGCTTGCCCCGGGCGATTACGTCGAGAGTATCGATCGTCATCGAGATCGAGCCCTCCGCGCGGGCGGTGCGCGGGGTGTCCGGCTTGGCGCCGATGTCTACCATGCGGGCGCGTCCTTCAGCGTCGAGATGAGAGAGCTCTTTCATCGAAGCGTGGAGGAGAGCTCCCGAATGAGCTTCGCGGCGATCAGCTGCGGACTGACGTTGCCGGCCGCGCGTGTCTGCGCCTGAAGCACCGCATCGACCGCTTTCGCGGCGGACGCCGCGGAGCGGTGGTCCTCACGGTGCAGCGCGTCGCGGGCGCGCTCTCCGAGCAGCTCCACAAGAGAGTCCAGCGTCTCCGAGAATGCTCCGCGCGCGCTGGCACTGCCCTGTGAAAGCGCGGCCAGGTATCGCTGCGACTTTTTCTCACCGACGGCGGCGTCCATGATTTTTCGCGCCGCCAGAGTCGCGCGGGCATCGGTGTCGCCTGAAAAAAGTCGTCCCGGCGCGCCGGCGGCGGCGCGCTGCCGCTCCGCATCCGGCGCGCGGCGCGCGGCGTCGAGCGTTGCCCTGACGGCGGGATTCGCCAGAAACGCCCTGACCGCCGCATCGCTGACGAGCGGCACCCGCACCGCGACCACGCGTGACCTGATCGTGGGGAGAAGGGCCCCCGGCTCGCTCGAGGTGAGAATGATGGTGGTGTCGGCAGGCGGCTCTTCCAGCAGCTTGAGGAAAGCATTGGCCGCCATGTCCGAGCCCTCCTGCGGCACCATTCGCTCGGCGTCACCGACAATGAAAATCTTTGCGTTGCCCATCGCCGGCGTCATCGAGGCCCGCTGCACCAGGGACCGCACGGTTGCCACATAGATCCCCTCGCTTCCAGACGGAGCGGGGTAGAGCCCGCTGGCGGCGGCGCGCTCCGTCGTGGCCTCACCGTAATCGCCCCGGACCTGATCGAGGTCCGGATCCGGGTCCTTGAGCCTCGGTCTGGGGAAAACCCAGTGGAGATCCGGGTGGGTGAGCTCGCCCATGTACCGGCAGCTCTTGCACTTTCCGCACGGAAGGGAGTCTTCGGTGCAGAGCAGGGTTTGGGCGACCCAGAGCGCGAGCCGCTGCTTTCCAACTCCTCTTGGTCCGTGGAACAGAAGGCTGGATGGCAGCGTGCTGGACCGGACGCTCCCGGCCAGCCGTTTTTTCAGCGATTCGTGTCCGTACAGGTCGATGATTGCCACTCCGAAATATGGTCCAGGGTCCCTTGGTCTGGCACATTTTCTGTTGTTATAGCCTGAATTCAACGGTCCATACAACGGAGACAGTCATGCCCGACCAGCTCAAGGGGCGCAAAGTCGCCTTCCTCGCCACCGACGGCGTCGAAGAGGTAGAGCTCACTGCTCCGTGGAACGCGCTGAAGCAGGCTGGGGCAGAGGTGATCCTGCTGTCCGACAAGACCGGTCAGATTCAGGGGATGAGACACCACGACAAGGGGCAGTCCTTTCCGGTCGATGCACCCATCGCCGGCGCCAGCGCGAGGGACTTCGACGCGCTGGTCCTCCCCGGAGGCGTCGCCAATCCGGATACGCTCCGAACCAACAAGGATGCCGTCGCCTTGGTGCGCGCGTTCATGGAAGCCGACAAACCCGTCGCGGCGATCTGTCACGCTCCATGGCTATTGGTGGAGGCGGACGCGGTCCGCGGCCGCACGATCACTTCCTGGCCGAGCCTGGAGACCGACATCAAGAACGCCGGCGGCGCCTGGGTGGACAAGGCCGTCCAGCTCGATCAGAAGCTCCTCACCAGCCGGAACCCGGACGACCTGCCCGGATTCTGCGCGCAGCTCGTGAGCCTGCTGAGTGATGCGATCGACGAGCGGCGCCTCGACAAGATGGTGGAACAGAGCTTCCCGGCCAGCGATCCGTTGCCGGGGCCTATTTCGATCGTATGAGCGGCTGCTACTTTACGTAGCAAAGTACTTGACCATTGTTGTGTGAAGCCCTAAATTCATATCATGGCTTCGGTCACACCCCTTCATCGTGCTCCTACTCCGGAGCCGCCAGCGCTCCACGTACGGGCGATGGACAACCTGGCCTTCATCCGCGACACCATGGAGGCTGCCGGGTCGTTCACGGCAGTCTCCGGATGGGGAATGGTTGCCGTCGGCATCATCGCGTCCGGGGCTGCCGTGCTTGCCGCGGTCCAGCCGACGCCTATTGAAGCCCTTTACGTCTGGATAGGCGCGGCCGTACTCGCGCCGGCCGTGTCGCTGTGGGCGACAGTGCGAAAGGCGCGGAACGCGCACGTGCCACTGTTGTCGGGGCCCGGCCGCAAATTTCTCCTCAGCTTCTCTCCGCCGCTGGTGGTTGGCGCGTTGCTGACGCTCGTTCTTTTTCGGGCGGGCATGGTGTCCATGATCCCCGGGATGTGGTTGCTGCTTTACGGCACCGGCGTCGTGGCGGGTGGAGCTTTTTCGGTCAGAGTCGTGCCGGTGATGGGATTCTGCTTCATGCTCGCCGGCACCATCGCGCTCTTCTCGCCCGAAGTGTGGCACGCCTGGATTATGGGAGCTGCTTTCGGAGGGCTCCACATCGGATTTGGGATTCCGATCGCGCGGAGGCACGGTGGCTAAGCATGGGACCGCGCGGGACGACGAGGGCTCACGCGTGAGCGGCGGGTTGAAATCCGTTCGCGGCAAGCCCGAGGCGAAAGCCTCGGCCGGCCGCGCGCACGCCTTCGACCGGCTCATTCACGAGAGGCTCCGCCTCGGCATCGTCAGCGCGCTCGCCGTCAACGACTCGCTCAGCTTCAGCGACCTCAAGAAGCTGATGAAGACCACCGACGGCAATCTGAGCGTCCACGCCCGCAAGCTCGAGGAAGCGGACTACATCGCGTGCACGAAGTCTTTCGAGGGCCGGATGCCCAAGACCGAGTACCGGCTCACTGCCAGCGGCCGGCGCGCACTGGAGCGCTATCTCGACCACATGGAGGCGCTCATTCGCGCCACCCGCGAGCGCTGATCGTGTCGCACTCCCACCACGCCGTGAAGCACCCGCGCGCCATCTCTCCGCACGCGTCAGCCGCGGACCGCGGCATCCACGTCGCCATCATCATGGATGGTAACGGGCGGTGGGCGAACGCCAGGGGACGGCCGCGGACCGCGGGTCACATCGCCGGCGCGCGCGTGGTCCGGAAGATCGTGGAGGCCGCTCCGTCGTGCGGGATCGGCATGCTCACGCTGTACGCATTCTCCGGCGACAACTGGGCCCGGCCCTCGCGCGAAGTCGCGCTGCTGATGCGCCTCTTCCGGCGCTACCTCGTCTCTGAAATGGACCGCTGCGTCACCAACGACGTGCGCATGCGCATCATCGGTCGCCGCGATCGCATTCCCGGCGAGCTGCTCCGGGCGATCGAGGCGGCTGAAGAGGCGACCAGGCACGGGTCGACGCTCGATCTCCGGATCGCGGTCGACTACTCGGCTCGCGATGCCATGGTTCGGGCCGCGGAGAGTCTCAAGGGCGCGGAGACAATCTCGCGCGACGATTTCGCGCGAGCTATGGGCGAGGTCGATCACTGGACTGGTCCGCGCCGCGACGTCGATCTCCTCGTCCGGACGGGTGGCGAGCAGCGTCTCAGCGATTTCCTCCTCTGGGAATGCGCTTACGCCGAGCTCTACTTCACGGATCGTCGCTGGCCGGACTTCACGGCGGCCGATCTGGAGCAGGCGGTAGCCGAATTTCACTCCCGAGAGCGGCGTTTCGGGACCGTCCCCGAGGCAGCGGCCGGGTAAAGGCTGGGCCGACCGCGAGCTCTCAGCTCCGTCGGCCCCCTCAGATTACCGCCGGGTCGGTGCCCGCCCGCGCACGCTCTCGTACGCGATGCCCAGAAACATCTCGGGCTTCATGAAGCCCTTGCCCCATTCTGCATCCAGATCCGCCAGCGGCTTCGCGGACGACACCTGCGCCAGCGTTCTGCCCCGCGCCACCAGCCTGGAGAGACGCTGGCGAACCGTTACCAGCATGTCGCGATAGCGCACCAGGTCAGCCCGAGTGGCCAGCGGCCCGTGTCCGGGTATGAAGCGGGTCGATGAGTTTGTGGCCATCAGCACCTGGCTCGCCGCCGCTATCGTTCCGGCCAGCGAGCCGCCCGTGGAGACATCGATGAACGGGTACATACCGTTGAAGAACGTGTCACCCATGTGAACCACGTTCGCCTTCAGGAAGAAGATCACCGCGTCACCGTCGGTATGGGCGTTGCGCACGTGGAACGTGCGGACGGAGTCCTCGTTGACGTAAAAGCTGATGGTGTCGGAGAACGTGATCATCGGCAGCGCGGCGGCCGGGGAAGCGGGGACGCGGGCGTTGAACACCGCGAGGAACTGCTCGCTGCTCATCCGCCGCCTCACGTTTTCATGGGCAAAAATGATCGCTCCGGAGCCCGCCATCGCCTCGTTGCCTCCGGTGTGATCGTTGTGCCAATGGGTGTTGACGACGAACCGCACGGGCTTCGTGGTGACGGTCATGATGGCGGCCCGGATCTTCGGAGTCATCGGGGCGTACTGGTCATCGACGATGAAGGCGTCGTCCTTGCCCACCGAAAGTCCGACGTTTCCGCCCATCCCCTGGAGCATGTAAATCCCCGCGGTTACGGGAACGACTTTGACGGTGACCTGCGAAGGGTCGGGAGTCTGCGCCGCGGCCGACGATCCCGCGGCCAGGACGAGCGAGACGGTGAGAAAGCGAGCGGCCGCGCGTGCGAAGCAAATCATCAGGACCTCTTGGGGTGACCGGGCAAAGCTATACCGCCCTTAACGACCCCGGTACCGCCCCGTCTACCTTAACAGCCGCGCGGCATCCCTGCCTGCGGCGTTAACAGGCTATGGAGGCTTGCAATGGTGAATGTTCGTACCCTGGCGCTGGGCGCCATGCTGGTGGTAGGCGTTGCGACGGTATCCGAGGCGCAAGCCTCTTCGACCCCGCGGAACTACCCCGACGGTGGCGGCATGGGCCGCGACCGTGGAAAGATGGGTGACCACAGGGGCCCTGGCCGGAAAGCCGGCCACGGGCGTGGCGATTTCGGCCGCGACCTCAATCTGACGGAAGCGCAGAAGACGCAGATCAAGGCGATCCATCAGAAATACCAGCCGCAGCACAAGGCGCTCCGTGAGAGGGCGAAGCCGTTCCGTGACGCCGCGATTGCCGCGCGTCAGAAGTGGGACAGCGTCGGCTTCCGCACCAACACCGAGCGTGCACGTCAGGTGATGGTCGGTGGCGAGGCGATTCGGACTCAGGAAACCAATGAGATCCGCGCCGTGCTCACCGCCGAGCAGCGCACCAAGTTCGACGCGCGTCAGAAGGAAATGACCGAGCGTCGTGCCAAGATGAAGACCGAAGGTGGCCGGCGTGGAATGGGCAAGAAGGCGCGCCCAGCTGGTACCGTCAGCTGACTCACAGGCTGGCTTAGCTCAGGCAGTTGAAGCCTCCGGCGACAAAATCGCCGGAGGCTTTTTCCTGCTCGCCAACGATGCTGCGATGCGCGAATTAAGCGACGAACCTATCCGCTCGAACCGCGCAAAATTAACTTTGCATCATGAGATCGCTCGCAGAGGAAGTCTTCAATGGCAACTGAAGTAGTCCAGCTCACGCGCCGCCGCTTCGGTCAGACGATGCGTCGTGACGCCTGGTGGGTAGAGCCGCTGGTCGTTTTTCTGATCCTGACCAGCTTCCTCGTTTACGCCACCTGGGCGGCGCTCCAGAACGCACACTTCGAGTTCGGGAACTACCTCTCTCCGTTTTATTCGCCGCTGCTCTTCTCGGATTCGCACCACGCTTGGATCAGGGGCGGCAGGCCGGGCTGGCTTCCGGATTTCCTCCCGTTTTCCCCCGCGCTGCTCATACTTCCGTTTCCAGCCGGCTTTCGCTTCACCTGCTACTACTACCGCGGCGCGTACTACAAGTCACACTGGGCAGATCCACTCAGCTGCACCGTCGGTGAGCCCCGCGAGAGCTACCGCGGGGAGAGATTCCTTCCGCTCACCATCCAGAACATCCACCGGTATTTCCTCTACGCCGCACTGGTTTTCATCGCGATCCTCGCCATCGACGCGTACAAGGCGATGTGGTTTACGAGCCCCGTCACGGGAGCGCCCCAGTTCGGCATCGGCGTCGGCACCATCATTCTCACCATCAACGTCGTGCTGCTTGCCGGATATACGCTGGGCTGTCACTCGCTGCGGCACCTCGTGGGCGGATACCTCGACCGCCTGTCCCGGGCGCCGGTGCGCAAGAAGACCTACGACTGCGTCAGCTGCCTCAACCGCGGGCACATGCGCTGGGCGTGGGCGAGCCTGGTCTGGGTCGGGTTCTCCGACGTCTACGTCCGGCTCTGCTCAATGGGTATCTGGCACGACGTGAGGCTGTTCTAGAATGGCGGAGTACCAGAGGCACGAGCACGATGTGCTCGTCATCGGAGCGGGCGGCGCGGGGTTGCGGGCGGCCATCGAAGCATCGCACGCGGGCGCATCGGTCGGTCTCATCTGCAAATCGCTGCTCGGGAAGGCGCACACTGTCATGGCCGAGGGCGGCGTGGCCGCCGCGCTGGGCAACGTCGACGACCGGGACAACTGGAAAGTCCATTTCGCAGACACCATGCGCGGCGGTCAGTATCTCAACGACTGGCGGATGGCGGAGCTCCACGCCAAGGAAGCGCCGGAGCGGGTGAACGAGCTCGAGAGGTGGGGCGCGGTCTTCGACCGCACGGATGACGGCCGCATCCTCCAGCGCAATTTTGGCGGGCACAAGTATCCGCGCCTCGCGCACACCGGTGACCGCACCGGGCTGGAGATGATCCGCACGCTCCAGGATTACGCCGTGCATCAGCCGATCGACGTGCACATGGAGTGCACCATCGTATCGCTCTTCAGGGACGGCGGGCGCGTCGCCGGCGCCCTCGGCTACGACCGCGAGCGCGGGCGATTCAAGCTCTTCGCCGCCAAAGCCGTGGTGCTGGCGACAGGCGGAATCGGCCGCGCCTACAACGTCACCAGCAACAGCTGGGAATACACCGGCGATGGACAGTCGCTCGCGTTTCACGCCGGCGCGGCGCTCCAGGACATGGAGTTCGTTCAGTTCCACCCGACCGGGATGGTGTGGCCGCCGAGCGTGCGCGGCATCCTGGTGACCGAGGGAGTGCGCGGCGAGGGCGGAATCCTCGTCAACAAGGAAGGCCGTCGCTTCATGTTCGACGACATCCCCGAGAACTACAAGAGCTCGACGGCCGACAACGAGGAAGAGGGGTGGCGCTACACTCAGGGCGACAAGAGCGCCCGCCGGCCCCCCGAGCTTCTCACCCGCGACCACGTGGCGCGGTGCATCATGCGCGAGGTGCGGGAGGGAAGGGGAAGCCCCCACGGCGGTGTGTTTCTCGACATCTCGTGGATCAAGTCGAAGCTCCCGAACGGCGGAGAGCACATCAAGAAGAAGCTTCCCAGCATGTACCACCAGTTCAAGCAGCTCGCCGACATCGACATCACCGCCGAGCCGATGGAAGTCGGTCCGACGACGCACTACGTGATGGGCGGTGTGAGAGTCGACGGCGACACACAGATGTCGACCGTGCCCGGCCTCTTTGCCGCGGGTGAAGTCGCCGCCGGACTGCACGGCGCCAACAGGCTGGGCGGCAACTCGCTCTCCGATCTGCTGGTGTTCGGCAAGCGCGCCGGCCAGTACGCCGCCGAATTCGCGGGCCGGCAGTCGTCGGCGAAAGTCGATACCGGCGAAGCGGAGGTGATGACGCGAGCGGCGCTCGAGCCGTTCAGTCGCGATCCGGGGACCGCCGAGAATCCATACCAGGTGCAGCACGACCTTCAGACGATGATGCAGGAGAACGTCGGCATCGTGCGTCGCGAAGACGAGATGCGGCGCGCGTTGGATGCTCTGGCGGTGCTGCGCGAGCGGGCGAAAAAAGTCGCCGTCACCGGCAACCGGGAATACAATCCGGGCTGGCACACCGCTCTCGATCTGCCGAACCTGCTGACCGTGTCGGAGGCAATCACGCGCTCCGCTCTGGAGCGGAAGGAAAGTCGCGGCGGCCATTTCCGCGAAGATTTCCCCGACAAGGATCCCGCCTACGCGAAATTCAACATCCTGGTGCGCCGCGGCACGAGCGGCGAGATCCAGGTTTCACGCGAGCCCCTGACGGAGATTCGCGCCGACCTGAAGCAGATCATCGAGGAGAACAAGTAATGGCGTCGCCAAAAGGCGGGGGAGCCGCGCACCACATTGTAGCGAGCGGGCAGCGAGCGGCGGCACGGAGCGACTCCTCGGCCGGTGACCAGACTCGGAGCGCGACCTTTCGCGTGTTTCGCGGAGAGGCCGGCTCGCAGGGGCGCCTGCAGGATTACACCACCGCCGTTTCCGAGGGGATGGTGGTCCTCGATGCGATCCACCAGATCCAGTCGGAGAGCGCCAACGACCTGGCCGTGCGCTGGAACTGCAAGGCTGGCAAGTGCGGGTCGTGCTCCGCCGAGATCAACGGGATGCCCAAGCTGATGTGCATGACGCGCTTGAGCGACCTCGATCTCGACAAGCCGGTCACGGTGGAGCCGATGCGCGCCTTCCCGCTCCTGCGCGATCTGGTGACCGACGTCGGATCCAGTTTCCGCCAGAAGAAGCGCATCCGGAAATTCACGCCCAGAAAACCCGACGCGCCCGACGGCACCTGGAGAATGAGCCAGGCGGACGCCGACCGCGTTCAGGAATTCAGGAAGTGCATCGAGTGCTTTCTCTGCCAGGACGTCTGCCACGTCATCCGCGACCACCATCTGCACGAGCAGTTCGTCGGCCCGAGACTGCTCGTCCACGCCGCGCAGCTCGAGATGCACCCGCTGGACATCCTCGATCGTACCACCGATCTCAAGGAAACCCACGGCCTCGGCTACTGCAACATCACCAAGTGCTGCACCAAGGTCTGCCCGGAGAACATCATCATCACCGACAACGCGATCATTCCCTTGAAGGAGAGGGTGGTCGACAGGCACTATGACCCCATCGCGAAACTGGTGAGGCTGCTGCGGGGTAAGAAACAGCAATCAGAATCGGAACGGGTGTAATGAATTCAGTATGGATGGGCGCGGCGGCGCTGCTGGTGGCCGCGGCCGCGC
>JBKKAY010000191.1:0-4363 GCA_046714195.1 Gemmatimonadaceae bacterium | reverse complement strand
CCGAAGTTGGTGAGCACCTCGCTGGGGTTCACCTGCATCACGCGGATGTTGTGCTGTCTCAGCTCCGCGCGCCAGCACTCGGTGAACGCGCCGACCGCGAACTTGCTCGAGCAATAGGCCGATCCGTTGGCGAAGCCTTTGCTGCCGGCCGTCGATGAAATGTTGATGATGTTGCCGTAGCTCCGCCCGACGAAATGGCGCGCCGACTCGCGCGCGCAGAGCATGGTGCCGAGGACGTTGGTCTGCCATACCCGGAGGAGCTCCTCGCCCGAAAGCTCGGTCAGCGGCGCAAATGCTCCGAAGCCCGCGTTGTTGACGAGGACGTTGTAGTCGCTGAACTCCTTGGTCACCTGGCCGATCATCCGGACGACGTCGTTCTCGTTTCCCACGTCGGCGACGATCGGGAAAGCTCCAAGCTGTTCCGCGGCCACCTTGAGCGGCCCCTCGTGCCTGGCGCATATCGCGACGCGGGCTCCGCGCTCACGCAGCAGACGCGCCGTCTCGAAGCCGATGCCGCAGCTTCCGCCCGTGACCAGGACCGCAGCTTGTTTCAGATCCACTGTTTGTCTCCCTTCTTGTGTTGCATGGCGTCGCGCACGAGGGCGGCGAACTCCGTGACGTCCGCTTCCGTGGTGTCGAAAGATGTGATCAGCCGCGCCTCGGACGTCGCGGCATTCCAGATGTGGAAATAGACCTGCTCCTGCAGCGACGCCACGATCTGTAGCGGGATGGTGGCGAAAACGGCGTTCGCTTCGACGGCTTGTGTGAGGTTTACTCCCGGAATTCCGGTCAGCTGCTCGCCGAGCAGCTTTGCCATTCGGTTGGCGTGCGCCGCGTTCCGCTTCCAGAGCCCATTGGTGAAAAGCGCCGAGAACTGAGCGGCGATGAATCGCATCTTGGAAGCAAGCTGCATTCCCTGCATCCGCCGGAACTCGAAGTCGTCGGCCAGCCGCTCGTTGAAGAACACGACCGCCTCGCCGGCGATCAGCCCGTTCTTGGTGCCGCCAAGCGATAGCGCATCGACTCCCGCATCCTTTGTGATCGCGTTGAGCGGGACACCGAGTGAAGCGGCGGCGTTGAAGAGCCGCGCCCCGTCCATGTGTAGCAACAGACCGTGGGTGTGCGCGTAGTCGGAGATCGCCCTGATCTCGCGCACGGTGTAGACTGTCCCGTACTCGGTGGCCTGGGTGATGGACACGGCCCGGGGCTGCACGTGGTGCTCGTCACCCAAGTGGTGCATGTGCGCCTCGATCCCGGCAAGAGTGATTTTGCCATTGGGTGCCGCGATCGGCAGCAGCTTGCAGCCGATCTGTTTTTCCGCAGCGCCGCATTCCGAGGTGTGCACGTGCGCGGTGTCGGCGCAGATCACCGCCTGGTGCGGGCGCACCATGCTCTGCAGGCAGAGGACGTTGGCCGCGGTCCCGCTGAAGACGAAGAAGACCTCGGCGTCGCCAACTTCGGCACAGATGCGGGCGATGGCGTCGCGGGTGAAGTGGTCGCGGCCATAGGAAGGCAGGTGGCCGGCGCTGACCGCGGCGAGCGCGGCAAGCACTTCGGGGTGAGCTCCCGCCCAGTTGTCGCTGGCAAAACCCCGCGCGTTTTCCGCTCTCCCCGCCATGAGTCCTACGATAACCGCCGGTGTCCATGGGCTGCAAGCTGACTGCACCAGGCGTTCCCGGGGGGGGGACGCCCGTCAGTGGAAATTTCGAGAGGCATGAATGAGGCGCGCGACGTGGAGCTCGGCGAAACGCTTGCCGACCACGTTTCGCACGTCACCGTCGCGCTCGAACTTTCCATCCACCTTGACGAAGGTCGAGAACTTCACCACGTCCGAGTATTCCTCGACCAGCTTCTTCGACACGATGACGTTGATGAAGCCGAACTCGTCCTCCATCAGCAGGAAAACGGTGCCCTTGGCGCTCTGCGGCTGCTGGCGGATAGTGACCAGGCCCGCAGTGGTGATCCGCTCGCCGCCCCGAAGCTGGAGCAGATCTCTCGAGTCGAGCGCGCCGCTCGCTCTCAGCTTCTCGCGCATGTGCTCCATCGGGTGTCCGTTGACGCTGACTCCCACCGAGAAGTAGTCGAGGAAAATCAGCTCGTCGCGCGTCAGCGTGCGCGGACTGTAGGGAGCCTCGCGCGCGGGTGCGAGCGGCAGCGTGTCTCCCACCGCGCGTATCGCGATCCACGCGGCGCGGCGGCGGTCCGGCTCCCAGATGCTGAACGCGCCCGCGCGCGCCAGGTGCAGCGCGTCAGCGCGTATGAGCGATGCGCGTCGCACGACATCCTCGATCGATGTGAACCGGTATCCCTTCAATGACTCGAGAGTCTTTTCTCCCAGCCCGCGGATGTGCCGCCAGCCGATGCGGAGCGCCGGCTTCTCCCTGTCCTCCGTCGGCGCCACGGTGCATTCCCAGTCCCCTTCTCCCATGCACGGCGGCAGCACCTTGAGCCCGTGCCGCCTCGCATCGTGGATCAGCGTCGACGGCGGATAGAATCCCATCGGCCACGAGTTGAGCAGCCCCGCGTAGAACTCCGCCGGGTAGTGCGCCTTGAGGTAGCCCGTCGCGTAGGCGATGAGCGCGAAGCTCCACGCATGCGACTCGGGGAACCCGTAGTTGGCGAAGCTTTTCAGGTCCTCGGCGATCTGAGCCGCCACGGATTCCTCCACTCCCCTCTCGACCATGCGTGATCTCAGCTGCTCGAGCACCCGATGCAGTCGCTCGACTTTTCTGATGTGGCCCATGGTGCGCCTCAGCTCGTCGGCCTGCGCCGCCGAGTAGCCGCCCAGCTTCATGGCGATCGCCATCGCCTGCTCCTGGAAGATCGGAATCCCCTGGGTTCTCTTGAGGATCGGCTCGAGATCGGGGTGCGCGTACGTCACCGGCTCGAGTCCGCGGCGTCGGGCGGTGTACGGATGGACGAAGCGCGCCTGAATGGGACCGGGACGAATGAGCGCCACCTGCACCACGATGTCGTACAGCCTGTCCGGCTTGGTGTGGAGCAGCGATGCGATCTGGGCGCGGCTCTCGATCTGGAATGTCCCGATGGTCTCGCCGCTGGCGATGAGGTTGTACGTCGCCTCGTCGTCGGGCGGCAGCTTGTACATCTCCGGACGCGTCCCGGTTCGGACCTCGATCATGTCGAAGGCGCGCCGCACCAGCGACAGCGCGCCCAGCCCCAGAAAATCGAACTTGGGAACGCCCACAGCATCGAGGTCGTCCTTGTCGAACTGGAGGATCGTCCGCCCCATGGTGGTGTGCTCGACAGGCATCCAGTCGCCGAGTGGCGCCGACGACAGGACGAAGCCGCCGACGTGGGTCGATCGGAGACGCGGTACTCCCTCGAACGCGGCCATCGCCGCCAGCAGCGCTCTCCCGCGCGGGTTGTCGAGATCGAGCCCGAACTTGGGAGCCAGCGTTTCCTTCACGTACAGGGCGCCTTCGGCGGGATCGCTCCAGTGGATTCGCTTGGAGAGATTGTTGGCCATCTCGATCGGATACCCGAACGCGCGCATCGAGTCGCGCAGCGCGTTGGGCCCGCGGTACATCTGGACGATGCAGGTGATCGCCGCCTTGGCCCGGTTGTACTTGTCGTAGACGTAGTCGAGCACTTCCTCGCGCCGGTCGTGCTCGATATCGACGTCGATGTCGGGCGCCTCGGTCTGGCCGTCTACGCGGATCTCGGAAAGGAAGCGCTCGAACAGGAGACCGTGGCAGACGGGATCCACCGCCGTGATACAGAGACAGTACGCCACCGCCGAATTCGCGGCGCTGCCTCGTCCCTGACACAGAATTCCTCGGGCTTTGGCGAAGCGCACCGCATCCCACATCACCAGAAAGAATCCGGCGAAGCCGAGCTTCACGATCACCCTCAGCTCGTGCTCGAGCTGTGCTGCTTCCTTCTCCCCGATCTCCCCCCAGCGCTCGCGCGCGCCCTCTAAGACTTTCTCGCGCAGAAAGGTGTCGTCGGTATAACCTGCGCCGCGCGGAACCGGAAAGTCGGGCAGCGGCGGTCTCACCCACTCGAGACTGAAATCACACTCAGCCGCTATGCGCTCGCTCTCAGCCAGGCCAGCCTCGCGCCCCTTCCACCGCGCTGACATCTCTTCGGGAGAGTTGAGCCGCCACTCCCCGTTCGGATGCAGGAGTCCGCGCGCCAGCGCATCGTCGATGGTGGTGTCGTATCTGAGAGCGGTGAGCACCTCGTGGACGAGGCGGCTCTCGTTGTCTATATAACGCGGCTCGTGGCAAATCACCCACGGCACCTGCTGTCGCTCGGCCAGCTCGATCAGCGCGGTGGCGAGCGCGGACTCGGAGCCCGAGGTGTGGTGGAGCTGTACCTCGACCGCCAGTCTCTCGCCGAA
>JBKKAY010000190.1:0-6839 GCA_046714195.1 Gemmatimonadaceae bacterium | reverse complement strand
CGCGCAGATGAGGGGGTGCACGTTGCATCGCGGCATCGATGCGCCGGAGCAGCCGCTGACGCCGGGTGGGCGCACTGGTAGCCGCGCCGGCGTACTCCGACGCCTGCTGGTGCTCGGCCCAATCGTGGACAACGCGCAGTGCCGCCTCGTAGTCGCCGTCGGCGGCGAGTGAGTTCGGCCCCGCGGCCACCCGACACGAGGCGATCTGTGCTTCGAGATCCATCGACAGGATTCCCGAAATGCAGGTGAGAAGTACGGGAGCACCGCCGAAGCGCCCGGCCGCGATGAAACCCGTTTGACCGGCGGCGACAGCACCGACCCGGAGGTGGCCGTCGTTGACGGAACTCTTCGAATCCATGTCGAGCCACCGGCCAAGGATTGTGCGCAACTCTTCGACGTGCGACGGGAGGCTCGAGCGAAAGAGCGTCTGACCGGCTTCCTCCGCCAACGGCGAAAATCGCCCTGCGCCTACCAGCCTGTGAGCCATGTCGAATTTGACAGACACCAATGCTTCTCCGTGCAGAACCTTTTCGGCGCTGGCGGGAGGGCGGAATTGGTAGACTTTCACATGGCGATGCCGTGACCCCATCCGCGCGACGCGGCCCACACGCTGCTCCATTCTCGCCGCCGTCCACGGCACGTCGAGATGCACGACAACTTCCGCATCCTGTAGGTTCACGCCCTCGCTGAGCAGGTCGGTCGCCAGCAACAGCTCGATTCGTTCGGCCGGCAACGGGGACGGAGCAGCATTGGCGAGCGGTGCGAAGCGGGCAATGGCATCGTCGCGAGAGAGCTTCCCGCCGGCGACGCGTGCACCGGTCGCGGTCAGCACTGCCGCGCCACCGTTACGGGCGATCCGGCGGTAGAGCGCAGACACGGTGGATGAGTACTGCGCGAAGGCGACGATCTTGGCGCCCGGGTTCCTTGACCGAATGTCAGCAAGCGCATGGGCCCGGGCATCGTCCATCGATGACACACCACGGTAGTCCCGAAGCAGTACCTCGATGCCTTTTGCGTGCGCCGACACCGATCGCAACAGCTCGGCGGCGTCGCAGGTTGGGGGAGAAAGCAGCTCAGCGAATCCGAGCTGCAGCGCGCCCTCCGCAAAAGTCCATGACTCGAGCTCGGCGGCGCTCGGGTATCGTCCCAACTCGAGCGATGCGATCAGCGCCGTGGCCTTGGCGAGGCGCCGGAGCAAGGCGTCCCGAAGCGCTGCATGACTGGATGACCACTGGTGAACCAGCCCGCGGTTGATCAGAACCCCGCCGGGCTCGCCGTCACGAGGCGGAAGTGGCGGTGGAAGATCCATAAGATGCTTTACGAGACCCGGACAATCCGGAATGTCATAACCCAGAACGGGCAACACGTCGGGAATCCCGGCCACGTCCGTGTCGCTTCGCTCACGCCGCACCACACACTGTGAAAGCTCGCGCTCGGTAAGACTGCTGGCGCGCGATCCGAGAAAGAGCGACAGTAGTGCAATCAGATCAGTCCTGCGGTTGTGAACGGGCGTCGCCGTCAACAGCAGCACACGGCTGCTTCGTGCCAGGCGGCTTATCCTCGCGTAACGCAGTGTCGTGGCATTCCGGACGTGGTGCGCCTCATCGATGATCAACAGGTCGGGCGAGAATCGCGGAGGCTCATTCCTGCTGAGCCACTCGAATGTGATCATGTCGGCGTCCACCTCCGCTTGTGCCAGCGCATCGCCCCACATCTTCTTCAACGCTGCGGGGGCGATGATGATTCGTAGCGGATGGCGTCGGGCAATCGCGAGTGCGACGAAAGTCTTGCCCATTCCAACCTCGTCGCAGAGAAGCGCTCCGCCGAATTCATTCAACGCGCTCTCCAGCCTCGTAATCGATGATGTCTGATGCGGCTTGAGGCTGATCGAACCGAGTGGCGGCTCTGAATGCGCGGGGCCGAGGAGTACCCGCGCAATCATTGCCCGCAGCGCCGAGGCCGGCTCTACGACGAGCGTCCGGTCCATGCGAGCAGCGGCTCGATGTCAGCGCGGCGCAGCCGATAAGCCCTGAGCGCCGCCGTCAACAGGTCGTCATCGCATTGTGGCTCCACCGAATCCCCAAACGGGGCGAGCGATTCGCGGGCGGCCTCCCAATCCCGCGGAATCGGAAGGAGCGCCATAGTCCAGCCAAGGAAGCGTCGGTATCCGCCGCGCGCCGGTTCGGCGATGACATCGAGCCAGGCAGCGGCGAGCGGTCCGTTGAGGAGCGCGGCGAGCGCGCGCGCATCGTCGAGCGTCGGGCAGTGGACCGCGTAACAGCTGTTGAGTGGAACGAGGCTCTCTCCGGCCGGTGAGACCATCGCCCGGGGGCGACGACCGATGTCCGCCCAGATCACGCGAGCCCGGTCGCTGCAGGCGCTCTCCACGCGAAATGCCGACCACCATTGCTTCCGATTATGCAGATCCGATCGTGCTGCCAGCTGAAGCCGGTAGTGAAGCAGCCATCGGCGCGCGAGGGGCGGCAGCGTTTCCAGCGGGCGACCTTGTTGATCGTGCGGCCAGATGACATGCCCCAGGGCTCTGACACTGGTCACTGGAATGTTTTCCCCGCGCACAGCGCGACGCAGGAGACATCGCTCGATCGGGGCCGTCCGGCCATTCGCGCGAATGACGGCGACATCACGATCGACCGAATCGACGTGAACGAGGAACGCTTCGTTGCAGCCTGTCTTCACGCCGAGAAGCGGACGGCCGAACGCCGAGCTGGCGAGCGGTGCTCCCATTCCACGAACGCGGTCGAACGCGCGCCGAGCTTCAGGTGGCATCATGAGCCAGGGAGCCCCAGGCGTATCATCGAAGGGCAGGTCCGCCGCCGCGGATTCCCATTGAGACGCTGCGTGTGCGGAGCGGACCTCGCACCGCATCGGTTTTCGAGGTCGATGATTCCGCTCGAGCGACCTCACGGTCGTCGGATTCTTGCGACAGACGAGTAGCGACGGATAAACAGCAGCGTCGAAGACCGGCTTCGCGGCCGAGTGGTCCTCGAGAAGCATTAGCTCGGACCGGTTGGCGAGGAGAGCTCGCAATCCCCCACCGGCAAGCGAACGCCATAGCTTCGCCGGGAGGAGCAGTGCGATGGTGCCACCATCTCTGGCCAATGCGTACGATCGCTCGACGAAAAGCGCGGCCATATCCACCTGCGCGGAGAATCCGCGGCCTGCGCCCGAGATCTCCGATCCGGCTTGCCACGCAGCCTCGCGGTAAACCGTGAACTCGCGACGCAGCCACTCTCGTGATGATGCTCCGATTCGATGAAGCCGTACCCACGGTGGATTTCCGATCACCATGTCGAAGCCGCCTGCCGCGGCTGCATCCGCGAAGTGGGCCTCGAAGGAGAACGGGAGCGCTCCTCCAGAGCGTAGCACCCGGATTCTGGACGAGGCAGCTTGCATTTGACGTCGCAAATCGACGAGCCGCGCTCGATCAGTGGCTGCAGGGGGTGACCGCATTCCAAAGAGATCTCTGGCCCGAAGATGGTGAAGGAGGTCTTTCCGACTTGCGCGCATTGCGACGAGAGAGCGCGACAGGGCGTGAAGAGCCGCCTGGCGCTCATGTCGATCGAGGGTGACGCTCAGCGTCCGCTTACGCGGGCCTGATGCTCGCATGTACCGACCGCGCAGTGCTTGCAGCTTGGTGCCGCCGATTCCGGTGCGCTCGTTGCCGAAGCCGCCACCGGTGAGAGAATCACCGATGCGGATGTGGCGGTCGAGATTGGGCAGGGGTAGAACCCGCATCGGATCGGTACCAGCGGTTTCCACCACGACCGACAGCCAGAGACGCAGCTCGCACAGCCAGACCGCAGTCGGGTTGAGATCCACACCGAAGATCGAAGACGCCAGCACTCGACGACGCACGTCGGCTACCGATCCCGTTTCGCCGAGCTCCATACGCATTTTTGCCAGGCGCTCGAGGGTGTGGACGAGAAACGCGCCAGAGCCGCAGGCTGGATCGATGACCCGCAGAGAGAGGAGGGAATCAAGCGTGAGATTGCTGGGAAGTGAGCTTCGGAGGGCTTCCTCGGTCACGTGCTCTACCAGCTCCTGCGGAGTGTAGAAGGCGCCGCTTCCCTTTCGGTCTCCCGATGCCATGAGCGCCTCGAACGCCTTTCCTAGTATCTCGGGATCGATCGAGGCCTCGGACCAATCAGCTGAGTCTTCGCGGCCGCTGAAACGGTAGCGCGAAAGCACGGAGCCAAACGCATTGCCGAATGCCTCGTCGCTGAAGGCACAGCGCCTCGTGCGCTTCTCGAGAGGAGACCGCGCGAACAGGCCTCCATTCAGGAATGGAATTCTCCCGAACTCTTTCGCGCGTGACGCGCGGGATCTTGCCCTGGTGTTGAGCGTGCCGAAAAAGAGCGGCTCGAGGACGCGCTTTTGATATCGGCCGCCCGCCGTCATGCAGCGCGAGTATCCGTTGGCGAGGAAACCAAAATCACCGTCCAGCCAGCCTTTTGTCTCCAGGAACGAGAGGAAAATGAGGCGGGACAGGTAGACGAGGGCGAGCTCGTTACGGTCCGATGACGGCACGTTGCCGGTAAGCGAGCCTGCCATGAGGTCGACGGTAGCCTGGAGCTCGCGAAAGAACCTCCGCGTGATCGACTCGCGGCCGAGGATATCGAGCCAGCGTGCGTAGGTGAGCAGGTGCGATTCCGTGACGGCCGCTGCCAGCGAGCTGAGGGTTTCGGCGTCGCTCGTGAAAACCTTGTCGCGGTTGCAGATGAGGGAGACGATGCGGGGCCGTCTCGTAGCGGTGGACCAGCAGATGATCGCGACGTCGTTGCCGCTCCTCGCCAGAACGATCCACAACAGCTGCGCGGTGCGGCGGGAAAGCGCCGAAGCAACAGCAATGAGAGTTGCGCGCGAATCGCACTCCGGCCGAAGCTCCAGCACCAGAGCCCTGAGGTCGCCGGTCCCGCGGGCGACCTTTGCCGCATCGATTCCCGCGGGAAGCTCGAGGTTGGACAGGGCCCGGGCATCGAGCGACAGAGGTGGTGCGCTGAATCCCAACTCGCGCGCGATCGCCGTGAGTCCTTCAACGCTTTTCGCGTCGACGAGAAGCTCGGTGGAGCGGTCGAGTGTCGGCACCGATCCACCGTAGCGGCGGTGATCGACCACCGTTGCATCGTTTGTCGGCTATGGCGCGCGAAAGTCTGCGGCGGCTGTCGGGCTACCCGGAGATGTAGGTCCGCCCCTTCCAGGTGACACGCCGTCCTCGAATGATCGCGCTCGAGAACACGTAGAGAAGCAGGAGGGCGCCAATGGGATAGGCAAAGGCGTAAAGAATGGACTCGCCGATTTGCCTGTACACCACGATCCACCATGCGAGCGTCGCAATCGTGGCGATCGCTGCCCAGACAAGCAGGCTCCCCGCGACAAGACCGAAGGCTCCGAGCAGCAAGACAACGACCGGGGCCAGCTGCATCAGCGGCGGAGCCAGCAGCGCGAACGGGAAGACGATCCGACCGATTATCCCGAACGGCATCGAGTCGAGTCCAGCCGCGAATACGTTTTTTCGCCAGCCGTTGATCAGGTCACGGAGCGACGTGTACATCCGCGTCGACAGCTGATCGACGCCCAGCATCAGCACCAGCTTCTTCCCGCGCGCGAAAACAGTCTGCGCCAGCATCATGTCCTCGCCTACCACCGAACGCACGCTCCCGTGCCCGCCGATCTCGTCGTAGCTCGATCTCTTGAAGAAGATGCACTGGCCGTTGGCGATCTTCTCCGTCGCGTACCTGGCATTGTTCACCGACTCGGTTCCGCCATATCGCATCGACAGAATCGAGAACATCTGCGGCTGAATCAGCTTCTCCCAGAATCCGCCCAGCTCCTGCCGCCCCGCCACGGAAAACATGTCCGCGCCGGTGCGGCGCATCGCGTTGACCGATCTCGTCACCAGGTCCGGTGAATGATGGGTGTCGGCGTCGGTGAAGAGCACAACCTCACCGCGTGCTTCCGTAGAGCCGGTGGTGCACGCCCACTGCTTGCCGAACCACCCCTCCGGCAACGTCGGATTCTGCACCACACGCAAGCGCGAATCGCCGTTCCCCGCGCGGCGAGCGACGGCAGCGGTATCGTCAGCGGAGCTGTCGTCGACCACGATCAGCTCGAGGCGCGGATACGACGTCGCCAGAATCGAAGTGACGCAGCGCGCGATGTTGTGGGCTTCGTTGCGCGCGGGCACGATCACCGATACCAGTGGCGCATCCGCCGGAGCATCAGCGCTCTCTTCATCGAGCGAGCGCGAGTTGCGCAGGCGGAAGTAGGTGATGACCGGGGGGAGGATCCACGGGAGGGACCAAAGCGCTGCTGTTAGGTTGGACATCCGCTAGTTGAAGAACTGCAACGGAGAACTGACAGGCTGCCCGCTTTCCGCTAACCGCTTTCCGCCGCCCGCGCCTGCCTTCTCGAGGATCATCGCGCAAAAATCGCATGATCTTACGGACTTCAGCAATCAATGTTGTCGGCAGGTGGCGGACACGCGGGTCGCGGTCAGCGGGTAGCCTGGCTGTTCTCCGTTGCAGTTAAGGACTAAAAAAAGGGCGCCGCTCGAAAGCGACGCCCTCTGGAACCTGGAGTGCTAGCGACCGCCGCTGCCTCCACCACCCTGGCCACCGCCGCCAGGTTTTCCGCCTCCGCCACCACCACCTTGTCCGCCACCGCCTTGGCCACCACCTCCGCCGCCGCGGTTTCCACCACCACCACCACTCTGTCCTCCACCACCCTGTCCACCGCCTGTGGCTGATACACATCTCCGAGCCCACGAGACGCGTAGTAATCTCGTATGCCGTGTTATGCTTGAAAAAAAAATGGGGGGG
>JBKKAY010000189.1:0-3181 GCA_046714195.1 Gemmatimonadaceae bacterium | reverse complement strand
TTGATGAACAACCAGCGGCCATCGGGAACGCCGTCGGTCTGAGACAGCTCGGGATGGTGAGTGTCGTCCCACGGAATGGAGCCGTAGGTCGTCTGGAGCATCGCCTTCGTCTCCTCGTTGTACCCGTATCCCGTTTCGGGATTCTGCGAGAAGACCGGAATGAACTTGAGCAGCCGGCCGGAAGGCAGGCCGTAGGCCATCACCTGTCCGTTGAAGCCTCCGGAGAGAAAGGCGTAGTACTCATCGTGCTTTCCCGGCGCGACGTAAACCTGTGCGGCGGCGTTGCCCGCGAGGACATTGTCGCCGCCGCCCGTCGAGGTACTGCACGAGAAAAAGCCGATCGCCGCAATACCGGTGACGCCGAGAGTGACGAGCAGACGTTTTGATGCCAGGATTGTATTCATTATCGATTGCCTGAGTGTGCGGTTGGATGAACAGGCAATGTCGCTCGATATGAAGAGCTTTCTTATAGGCAAAACCCGCAAACTTATGGGGGGATATTCAGCCGGAAGGTCGGGGATTCCCTGACAGTGATTTGGTTCCGGCGAGGTCCGCGCCGACAAGCGTCAGCGCGGCCACCCCGCCTGCGGCAAGCGCGGCGCGATCCTCAAAGCGTTCTTGTAGTAGACCTTTTTCAGCACGTCGTCCGGAAGACCCATTCCATACAGCTTCCAGAATGCGTGATAGTCGCGGTAGTAATCGAAATAGTCGTCCCGCGTCTCGAACACGCGCCAGTAGAAGGGATACTCCTCCGGCTGATAGGAGTCCTTTCCGAACAGAATGCGGTCCTGAAACTTGACGAAGAAGTCATGCGCCGCGCGCGGCTGTCGGCCGATGTCGTAGAGTACGGCACCGACATCTACGTAGACATTGGGCATGTCGGTCAGCATCCTGCCAAGCCGTCCCAGGTCGTTGGCGTGCCATCCCATGTGCGCGGCGACGAAGGTCGTCCCCGGATGCCGGCGGAAAAGATTGTCGCGTTCCTTCATGAGCTCGTCGAAGTTCGGATGCTGGTCCGGGGATACGCGACGTCCCGGAAAGAGCGACAGCTCGAGCCATCGCTCGTTGGCGTAGTCGACCGGCTTGTAGAACTCCTGCGGGTCTCCGGTGTGGATGAACACTGGAAGCTTCAGGCGAGCGGCAGCTCGCCAAACCGGATCGAGGTCCGGATCGTCGAGCGCGAGGCGGGAGCCGTCTGCCTTGCGGATCGATTGCCCAAAGCCCTTGCCGATTTCGCCGATGCCGACCGCCCCGGCGGCAGCGTCAGCCTCGAGCTGCGCCACCGCGCGCTCCGCCCATCCTGGCCCCACGTTCTGAAAGCTGATCCCCGTGAACGCACGGACGCGGTCCCTCATGTCCGGCGAAGAATTGATCGTCGCTACCGTCCGCCTGAGCGCGTCGCCCGAGATATTGCTTGCGGCAATCATCAGGCGAACGTTGAGAGCGTCGAGCTCCGCGCCGAGTTGGGCGAGTGATTCGACGGAGCCCAGCCTCCCCTGTGGATGCCCGTGGAAATCGATCGCCGGATAGCGGGCTCTCTTAACGACGTGCGCGGGCGCCACCAGCGTGGATCGAGGCCGATAGTCGAGTATGCTGGGCGCGGCGTCCTCGGGTCCCAGGCAGCTGCGGGGTCGAATCTCCGTCGTGCCCGGAGGACAAGCCTCACCCGGCTGGATCGATGTCGCGCGGTCAGCACCGGGTTGCGCGGCGAGGTGGTGCGCCACGACTGGCAGGGCAACGACGGCGAGTAACAGGGCGCGAACGACGTGGACGTGAATCGGCATGGGTTAAGATCGCGCCGTCCGTCAACGATTTACAGATCTCTTGCCGGACTTCCTGCTTCCCGGGCCTTTTTGTGTTCGCCGAACTAGACCTCGGATTCGCCGAGCAGATAGCTGATCACGTCGGCGGCGGTGTAGCTCGTACGCCCGGCGAGGAAGGTGGAGATCGTCTCGAGGTCGTCGCCGCTGGTGAGTAGCGGCGGCTCTGTCTCTCCATTGGCGCGCGGCTGCGCATGTCCGACGTTCGCGAGAAGTGCGTTACACAGGCACTGGCGCCCCTCCGTTTCCGCGAGCGTTCCGCCTTTTCGCACGTAGTCTTCCACCGGTTCGGATGGGCAGCGGTAGTCGATGCGTCCATCCGGCCGCTTGTAGGCCGAGCGCAAGTAGCCGAGGTCGCACAGGCGTTCTCGCCGTGGTCGTGTCTCCGCGTCGGTGGCCCACTGCACCACCTTGAACGGGTATCCGGTCGGCGATGCGCGCGGATCGGTCATGACGACCACCTCATTACGCCCCGCGTGCTCGATCACGTCGCGCTTCAGCTGATCGGCGAATCCGGATTCCTCACAGTAGGCGAACAGCGTCCCTACCTGTACACCGGTCGCGCCCGCTGCCAGCGCGTCGCGCAATCGCTGGGGCGTGCCCGCACCGCCCGCGATCCAGAAGGGGAGGCCGAGATCGCGCACCTTGGCCAGATCGACCGTGTCACGCTCGCCGTACACGGGTTCGCCCTCCTCATTGTACCGCGGCTCGCCGCGAGGGGGCGCGTTGTGCCCGCCCGCCGTGGGACCTTCGACAATGAATCCGTCAACCCGTCCGTTCGCCTTCCGCGCGAGCGTCGTCGCCAGCGAGCTTGCGGAGATTATCGGGAGAAAACGTGGGCGAGTGAGGGGGGTGGGATCGGTGACACCATGATCCAGCGGATCAAAGGAGAGCATTTCGGATTCCCCTGCCGCGAGACCAGCGACGTCGAAACGAACGGAGGCCGAGCGGTGTTCTACGAAAGCATCGAGCACGCCCGGAATCTCGCGCGGGATGCCGGCTCCCATGAGGACGTAGTCCACTCCGGCCAGCATCGCGCCGTACAGGGAGGCAAGGTTCGGCATCTCGACCTTGGTCAGCAGGTTGATCCCCACGGGGCCCAAGTGACCTTCCTTCGCCAGATAAACCTCGACGAAGTTCGCCAGCATGGTGAGCTGTTGGCGTGCCGCACTCACCCGTTGCTTGTACATCGGTATCAGCTTGTACGGCTCCCCGGGACCGCGTCCTTCCGGGCGGAAGTACCGATTCAGGACTTCGTCGGCGACGCCAGCGATGGGGAAACGCAACATGCCCCGCCGCACGTGGCCGCCCAAGTCCCCGTCCTGGAGCCGTCGCACGAGGACCGTATCGAGCGCGGTTCC
>JBKKAY010000188.1:0-14897 GCA_046714195.1 Gemmatimonadaceae bacterium | reverse complement strand
GACCGAGGTCGCTCACCGCGAAAGCCTTGGTCCGCGCGCGATCGCGTGACAGGTGCTGCCTCAGCTCCTGAAGCACGCGGTCGCGGTTCGCCTTGGTTTCCATGTCTATGAAATCGCAGACGATGATTCCGCCCACGTCCCGCAGCCGAAGCTGCCGGGCGACTTCCTGCGCCGCCTCAATGTTGGTCTTGAAGACGGTCTTCTCCGGATCCTTCTTCCCGGTGTACCTCCCCGAATTGACGTCGATCGAGACCAGCGCTTCGGTCGGCTCGACGATCAGGTAACCGCCCGACGGCAGGTCGCAGCGCCGCTTGAAGATGTCCCTGATCTCCGACTCGATGTCGGCCGTGTCGAAGAGCGGAACCTGGGATTCATGGAGCTTGAGGCGGCCGATCAGGTCGGGTGCGATCTCCTTGAGGTAGCCCGAGATCTCGTTGAACACCTGCCGTGAATCGACGGTGAGGCTGTCGACCTTGTCGCTGAACAGATCGCGAACCAGCCCTCTTGTGAGGCCCGTCTCGCGGTGAACCAGCGACGGCGCTTTCTGGAAGCGAGTCTTCTTGTTGATCTTCTTCCATTGGGCCATGAGGCTGTCCAGCTCGCGCTGCAGCATCTCGAGCGTGACGTCCTCACTCACGGTCCGAACGATCACTCCGCCCGACTTGTCGGGGAGAATGCCCTGGACCTGCTCCTTCAGTCTCGAGCGTTCCGGGCCTGACCCGATCTTTCGGCTGACGCCGACCTTGGACGAATCCGGGATGTAGACGAGGAACCGGCCGGCGAGGGAGATCTGGGCAGTGACCCGGGGGCCTTTGGTTGAGATCGGCTCTTTGGAGATCTGAACCAGAATCTCCTGACCCCGCTTGAGCGCTTCCTGGATAGGGGGAGCTTTGCCCCGGCGGCCGGATCCGTTGCCGCCGTTACCGTTCTTCTTGGCTACGGGCTCGTCGAGGTCGTCGTCCTCGTCCTCGTCCTCATCGTCTTCTGCTTCGTCCGCGGACTGCCGGACCAGGTCGGACGCGTGGAGGAAGGCACTCTTCTCGGTGCCGATGTCGACAAAGGCGGCCTGGATGCCGGGGAGGACAGCGTCGACCCGGCCGAGGTAGATGTCACCGACCATTCGTCGGTTGTCTGGGCGGTCTACGAGGAGCTCAACGAGCTTCTCGTCCTCCAGGATCGCGATCCGCGTTTCGCGCGGAGCCGCGTTGATGAGGATTTCTCTTTTCATTGTTAACCGCTTCCGCTCATCGGACGGCGACTCGGCGTCCGGAGAGGTGGCGGTTCCAGAAAGTCAGCGCGGTCGTACTACAGGGCCGCGTTATGATGTCTCGAGTGAACTTCACTTTCGGCGCGCCTCTATCCATGTGTTCGGGACCCGCGAGTCGCGCGGGCACCCCATGCATGAGGCGCAACAGTCAGTGCTGTAATCTAGGCTCCGCGGGCGGGTTTGCGCAATGATGACAACAACTTACGAGACACGCCCCAAGTCCTGCATCAACCCCGCCAGATGAGCCAGGCCATCACCAGCACGTAGGTCAGGCCCGCCTTCCACTCGCCGTGCTTCATGTAGAGATCGAAGCTGAACCCGCCGGTGTCGTCATCCGTTTCCGCCACCGACCCTTCCCCCCCCTTCCACGGCGTCGGACGCGGGACGAAGGGAGGGACGTTGGCCGCGTAGCTCTCATAGGCTTCCGGAAACCGTCCGGAGATGTTTGCCCGCTCGCGGTCCATCGTCGGAGCATAGATCAGGACAAAGAAGGCGACCACCAGGAGCAGCAGCGCCCAATGGGCGGCAATCGCGAACCCGGCAGCGATGAGAAAGCTGCCGAAGTAGAGGGGGTTCCGGGTGTGCGCGTACGGCCCGGTCGTGGCCAGCCGCTCGTTCTTGGAGATGTGACCCGACGCCCACGCCCTGACCAGAACACCCAGCAGGGCGATCGCCCCGCCCACCGCCAGGGTGAGCGGTGTCGGCCGGGCAAAGCCCAGATAGAGAATGCCGAACAGGAAGCCCAGGGGGAGCCTGAGCTTCTTGGCGATCCTGGAGTACGTCAGTCCGAGAGCTCCTTCAGTAGATGTCGCGCAATCACGAGCCTCTGAATCTCCGAGGTCCCTTCCCCGATCTCGCAGATCTTGGCGTCCCGGAACATCCGCTCGACGGGATATTCCTTGGTGTATCCATAGCCGCCGTGGATCTGGATTGCCTTGATGGTGGTGCGCATCGCCAGCTCTGAGCAGTAAAGCTTCGCGATCGCCGCCTGCTTGGCGAACGGCTGCCCATTCTGGGCCAGCCACGCCGCGTGGAACATGAGGTGCTTGCCCGCCTCTATCTCGGTCGCGATGTCAGCCAGCTGAAACTGGATTCCCTGGAAGCTGGAGATGGGCTGGCCGAACTGCTTTCGAAGCGTCGAGTAGCGGAGCGCGTGGTCGAAAGCCCCTTCAGCAATGCCCAGTGACAGCGCCGCGATCCCAACGCGGCCCGAGTCGAGGGTGCGCATGAAGTTGCTGAATCCCTCGCCCTCGGCGCCGAGCAGATTCTCGGCGGGCACTTCGACGTCCTCGAACACCAGCGACCGGGTGTCCGATGCTCTCCAACCCAGCTTGTCCTCTTTCCGGCCTGATGTGAACCCGGGCAGCGCTGGGAGTGATTGGTCGTGCCCGATGCCGAGACTTCTGACCTTGTCGAGGTCGCTCGTCTCCTTGGTGAGGATGAACGCGCTGATGCCCTTGGTCCCGATGCCCGGCTGCGTCACGGCCGTAATGACGAAGATCTCGCCGACACCGCCGTGAGTGATGAAGATCTTCGATCCGTTGAGCACGTAGTGCGAATTCTTTCGCACCGCGGTGGTGCGCATGCTGGCGGCGTCGCTTCCGGCGCTCGCCTCGGTAAGCCCGAATCCGCCCAGCACTTTCCCACTCGCCAGGAGCGGAACGTATTTCTCCTTCTGCTGCCGGGTTCCGAAGTTCACGATCGGAGAAGTGCCGAGCGTGGTGTGAGCGGAGATCGTGATGGCGTGTGATGCATCGACCTTGGCCATCTCGTTGATCACGATCATGTAGCTCAGGATGTCGAAGCCGGCACCGCCCAGCTCCTCCGGCCATGGGATGCCTAGCAGCCCGAGCTCGCCCATCTTCTTCACGTTGGCCCAGGGGAATTCGCCCTTCGCATCGAGCTCCGCCGCTACGGGCTCGACTTCGTCCCGCGCGAACTCCCGAACCATGTTGCGGACCGCGAGGTGCTGCTCGGAGAAGTAGAGACCGTCGTCCATCGCTGGCCTATTCCTTCGGGGCCGCTGGCGTCGCGGCAGGTGGGCTTTCAGGGAACAGAGAGACCCTCACGTAGTTGTCCGTGCGAAGGTATCGTATCGCGGCTCGCTGTATGTCGTCCGAAGAAAGCGACATGATCAGCTTGTCAGCATCGGGAATCGTTGCCAGCGGCCAGCCCGTCCGGTCGAAGGATGCTATCTGACTCAACCAGAAGTTGTTTTGCTTGAGCCCTGTTTCCCGGCCGCGCAGCGCCGCCTGCTTCACCTTGGTGAGATCCTCGGGCGTCACCCCGAAACGCTTCACGCTGTCGATCTGTCCGAGGGCCGCAGTCGTCAGTGCCTCGAGTCGCTCAGGTGACGAGCCGAATCCTATCGCAAAGCTGTAGGCCGGTATTGGCTCTCTGGAAGCTGAAGCCCCGACCGACACGCCGTACGTCCCGCCAAGATTCTCGCGCAGCGCTTCGCGGAGCTTGATGTTCAGCAGCTCTGCCAGAGACGAGAGGTGAAAGCGGTTCGTTCGGTTGTACTCGATGGGCCCGGTGAACACGATCGCCGTCCTCGCCTTCGGATCGACTCCTTTCGTCACAACGCGCTGCACGACGCCCTTCGGCGGCCGGATGCCGGTGTCGCGCCAGTTCTCCTTCCTCCCCGTCGACGGGAGGCTTCCCAGCCATTTCGCGATCAGCGGCTTCACCGAATCAGGATTGATGTTGCCCACGAAAACGAAAGTGAAGTCCCCGGCATCGGCGAAGCGTTCCTTATAGAAGTCGAAGGACCTGGACAGACTGATCCGGTCGATCATCGCCGCGGAGATGGGCTGTGCCCGCAGCGAATGCTGTGACATCGTGACCTGGAGAGTGTCGGAGAATGCTGCTTCAGGGCTCGCGCTCTTGTTGGCGATCGCGTCCTTGTAACGCCCGAGGAATGCTGTGGCCGCGGCGGTGTCGAGGCGGGGCTCGGTGAAGTACAGGTACACCAGCGACAGCATCGTCTCCAGATCGCGCGGTGATCCTTCGCCCGAGAGACCCTCGCTGAGATCTCCTATGGAAGTCGACACCGAGGCCTTGGTCCCCGCCAGGAATTTCTGGAGCTCGATCATGTTGAACTTTCCAACTCCGCTCACCGAGGGAATCAGGTCCGCCGCGGCGGCTGACATGAACTCGGAATCGGGGAGGAGAGACGCGCCGCCCGGGCTGTAGGCGGTGAAAATAACCTGATCCGCCTGGAAATCAGTGGGCTTTAGCAGCACCCGCACGCCATTCGACAGCTTCCATTCGGTTACGCCGATCTCCTTGATCTGCCGCTCGGATACGACCGATCCGCCTTTGGGGGTTCGCTCCACCAGACGCGCCGCGAGCCGCGTCTCCTCGTACGGCGCGATGCCGGCGCCCCTCACGCGGTCGAGAGTCTGCAAAAGCTCGGTACGGGTTGGGCTACCGATTCCCGCCTGTTCAGGAGATGTTGTGGCGATCGCGCGATTCCTATCGCTCATCCACTCCCCTGCCAGTCTGTTGACCTCGGCGAGCGTGATCGAGGGCAGGACCTGAGTGGTGGTCGCCAGCGCGAAGTCGATGCTGGTCACCGGCTCGCCGTGAAGAAACGCGTTGGTGTACGCCGACGCGTAGTACGCCGAGTTGGTCTTGTCGCGTTCGGCGTGTGCCTGCTCGAGGCCGCGCTGGAGATCCTTCTTGGCGCGATCCAGCTCGGCCGGCAGAAATCCGAAACGTCTCACACGCTCCGTTTCCGTGAGGAGTGCCTCGAGCCCGCGCGCGATCCCGTTGTTGGCGACGACCGCCGTCAGCGAAAACGATTCCGCGGAGCGAACGAGCTCGCCCTGCCCTGCGTACGCGGTGATGAACGGAGGGTTCGGCTTCTGCGTCATCTCCGCGAAGCGATCGTTGAGCATGGAGCTGAAGAGGTGCTCGACGCGGCTCTGGCGATAGCTGGCCAGAGTGGTGTTGGAGCGCATCGGCTGCTTGTACACCAATCGGACAACCGAGCGCGTGGCTTCCTTGTCGGCCGTGATCGAGACCAGGGTGCTGTCGTGCGGCGGCACCGGATACACGGTGCGCGGCCTGGGATTGCTGGGACGCTGGAGCACACCCAGGTGGCGCTTGATCAGCCCTTCGATCTGCTTGCCGTCGAAGTCGCCGACGGCCACGATCGCCATCAGGTCTGGACGGTACCAGGCGTCGTAGTAGCTGCGAAGCGTCGCCCTCGAATAACTCTCCAGAACCGACTTTTCGCCGATCGGCAGCCGCGACGCGTATCTCGAGCCGGAAAAGAGCACGGGGAACCACAAGTTCTGCATCCGGTTTTCCGCGCCCTGCCCCAGGCGCCATTCCTCGATCACCACCGGGCGCTCGCGCTCGACCTGCGCGGAGTCGAAGGTCACCGCATGCGCCCATTCCGTGAGAATCTGAAATCCCTTGTCGACGATCGCGGCGGTGTCCGTCGGAATCGTCACCATGTAGACGGTCTCATCAAAGCCGGTGAAGGCGTTGATGTCGGGCCCGAATCGCATGCCGGTCAGCTCCAGATAGCTGGAGATCTCGTTGCCGGCGAAGCGCTTCGTCCCGCGAAACGCCATGTGCTCGACAATGTGGGCCAGCCCACGCTGATTCTCATCCTCGAGGACGGAACCCGCGTTCACCACCAGTCTCAGCTCGGCTCGCTTCTCGGGCTTCCGGTTCTCCCGGATGTAATAGCGCAAGCCGTTCGGAAGAGTCCCGATGGTGACGGCGGGATCGAACGGGAGTGCCGCGTCGGCGCGCGGCGGCGGACTTCCCTGCGCGGCAAGCGCGGCCGGAAAGCACAACGCGGTAAACGATAGCAGGAGCGCCTTCAAGCGGCCTCGATTTCGTCGGAGTGGGTGATCGCGGCCAGGAAGCGCGCGCCGTAACGCTCGAGCTTCATCGGTCCGACGCCGCGCACATCCTTGAATGCGGTAAGCGACCGGGGACGCCGTGCTGCCAGCTCGGCCAGCGTACGATCGGAGAATACAATATACGCCGGCACTTGTTCCTCCCGCGCTATGGCCGTGCGCACGCTCTTGAGCGCGACGAACACGCGCTCGCCCGCCGGATCGAGGGCTACGTCTTCAGGCCCATCGTCCGGCGCCGTCACCGGACGTCTCGACTCGCCGGCATCCCTTCGCCCGGTTCGGGTGGCGGTGCTTCCGCGTTTCTTCCTGCGCGCGGGGCGCGCCGCGGAGCGATCGCTGGCCACGGCGGCGATTCCCAGACAGTTGTCGCAGCCCTCGCAGCGTGGGCGCGCGGCGGGATCTCCAAAATATTTCAGGACGAATCCCCGACGGCATTCTTTGGTGTAGGCGTACTTCTGAACAGCCAGCAGCTTCGAGAGGTCGGCGGCGCGGCGCCGGTCGAGGAGCTCCCAATCGATCGCGAATTTGGGCAACGTCGCGTTTCGATCAGCGAGGTGAAGGCCGCTGCCGAGCCGGTCCCACACCAGGAACTGCCGCTGCTGGAGCGCATCCAAAAGCGGAATGCATCTCGACGCGCCCCCCAGCCCGGGCGGGAGACCATCGAGGTCGACGTTGGCGCCGAGGCTGAGATTGGATCCAACCCCTCTCCAGAGAGCACGCAGCAGGCCGAGCTCCTGATTCGCCTCACCAGTCAGCTCGCGCTTGATGCGCTCCGGCGCGGCAAGCAGTCGCACGTGGATGCGCGATTGTTCGCCGCTGCTCTGCGTCACCGCGCGATGCTTCTCCAGGATCCGAATTGCGCCCTCGATCTCTTTCGTCGACGCCTTTGCCTTGATCGAGCGGAGCAGATCGCTCGGCTCCGCGCTCACCAGGCCCTGCGTGTCCGAGAGCTTTCGCAGCGCACTGTATGTCTGCTCGACGATCTCACGCTCCGGGTACGATCCCTTGATGAAAAACTCGTGTGTGAATCGGTCGGGAAAAGCGTGGAGGAGGAACACATCGGAGTGTTTGCCGTCGCGCCCCGCCCGACCGGCCTCCTGATAGTAGGCCTCGAGTGTCCCTGGCATGGCGTAGTGAATCACCAGGCGGACGTTGGGCTTGTCGATTCCCATTCCGAACGCATTGGTCGCCACGATGGCCCGGATCTTCTCCTTCATGAACGCGTCCTGGACTTCCCGCCGGCGGGCGTCGTCGAGTCCCGCGTGATATCCGGCGGCCGAGACCCTCGCCCTGGTGAGAATCGCGCTCAGCTGATCGACTGCCTTCCGTGTCGAGGCGTATATCACCGCCAGCCCGTCGTAGCGGTTCAATATCTCGACGAGGCGTTCTTCCTTCTCCGCGTCGTTGGTCACCGGAACGACGTAGTAAGTTAGGTTCGGCCGATCGAACCCGGTGATGATCGTCTCCGGCTGGACCAGCCCGAGCTGCCGGATGATGTCGCGCCGTACGTCCGGCGTCGCGGTCGCAGTCAGCGCGATGGTGGTGGGATTCCCGAGCGCGGTGCGGACATCCTTGACTCGCAGGTAGCTCGGCCGGAAGTCATGGCCCCACTGGCTGATGCAGTGCGCTTCGTCGATCGCGAGTAGCGACACGCCCGCTGCCCGCAAGCGCTCCGCCGTGCGCCCGTAATCAAATCGCTCCGGCGCGACGTAGAGCAGCTTTATCTCACCCCTATCGACTTTCGCGAGCCGATCGGAGACCTGCGATGCCGAGAGAGTGCTGTTGATGAAAGCGGCGGGCAGCCCGCGGGCGACGAGCGCGTCAACCTGATCCTTCATGAGGGAGATGAGCGGCGAAACGACGACCGTGAGCCCGGGCTTGAGCAGCGCCGGAACCTGAAAGCAGAGCGACTTCCCCCCGCCGGTCGGGAGAATGACCACCGTGTCCCGTCCGGCCAGCACCGCCGACACCGCCGCTTCCTGACCGGGACGGAACTTGTCGTAACCGAAGGCGCTTTTGAGCAGAGCGCACGCATCGGTGAGTGTCTTGATCTGAGCGGGCATTCCTTGAAAGGTAGCGATAAAGAGCCGCGGGGAGTGACACGCTCGTGCGGTAGTAATTATTGCGCTGCGCGGTGCTAGATGCCTGCGACCAGCTCCGCGTAGACGGCGGGATCCGCGTTGCCGCCGCTGATGACGCAGCACACGCGTTTTCCCTGAAACCGCTCCGGCTCAGCGAGGACCGCACCGAGCGCGAGAGCGCCAGTCGGCTCAGCTTTGAGATTCGCCAGCGCGAATAGCAGGCGGACTCCTTCCTTGATCTGCTCCTCGGAAACCTCGATGACGGCGGTGAGGCCATCCTTGAGAATCTCCCAGTTTCGGTCGCCGAGGCGGAGCATGCGGGCACCGTCGGCAATTGTGGAGGATTCGTCGGACCGCTCCACGATGTGCCCGGCGCGAAACGACTCCGCCGCGTCGTTGGCCAGCGTCGGCTCGGCAGCGAGGACCTTTGTCCTGCTCCCGCTTTGCATGACTGCCTTGACGAGGCCGGACGTGAGCCCTCCACCACCGATCGGCGCGATGATGAAATCGAGCCCCAGGTCGAGCGCGAAGAGCTCCTTGGCAAGCCCGGCGTTCCCTTCGATCACGAGAGGGTCGTCGTACGGACTGGCGACGTATGCTTTCGGGAAGTCGCGCGCGAGCTCAGCGAGTCTCTCGAGCCGTCCCTTCACCTTCACGTCGACGAGATCGACTTCCGCTCCATACTCACGCACGGCGTCGACTTTGATCTTCGGCGCGGTTTTCGGCATGACGACCGTGCACCGTTTGCCAAAGAGAGAGCAGGCATAGGCGATCGCCTGGCCAAAATTCCCCGACGACGCGGTGATGACGTGACTCTCCTTGACGTGTGATGCGACGTTGTAGGCAGCGCGGAACTTGAAGCTCCCGGTGTACTGAAGAGTCTCGCTGGCGAGAACGATATCGACTCCCAGCTTGCGGGATAGCCGGGGCGCGTGGACGATCGTGGTGGGGCGCGGAGGTGTCAGAGCTTTCCCTTCGGCTGGAAGAATCGAAGCAGGACGGCGACGAACAGAAACGCCATCCCCGCCCAGCGCATCGCGTTGTCATTGTACCTGATCCCCCATCCAAGAAGGATCGCGGCGATCAGCGCGAGGGCGAGCTTCGCTATGGAAAACGGACCCAAGTTAGCTCTTGCCCCTGGTGGTGAAGCGCATCACTCCGGCGCGGAAATCTTCCGTGGCGCGTGCGTCCGCGTTGGCGATGATACCGGCCGATATCCCGTCGAGGAATCCCATGTTGTCGAGCTTGTAGAAAAGCTTCTTCGTCGCCGCCACAGCGGAGAACGGCGCGGCGGCCAATCCCTCGAGAACCGCCATCGAAGCCTTGTCGAACTCGGCGGCTGAGAACACCCGGGAAACCAGCCCGATGCGCTCCGCCTCCGATGCACTGAGCACCCGCCCGGTGCTCACCAGATCGAAGGCGTGCTTCTCACCAACCGAGCGTCGGAGCAGCGTCATCACCATGGCCGGGACGAATCCGATCCCGACCTCCGGGTAGGCGAAGCGTGCATGCTCCTCGGCGAGGACGATGTCGCACGCGGTGGCGAGTCCGGCGCCGCCGGCGAACGCGCGTCCCTTCACCAGCGCCACGACTGGCTTCTCCATCTTGCGGATGGTATGGAAAACGTGACCCAGTGCTTTCGCATCGTCGATATGGGCCTGCCTGTCAGCGTCGAGCATCTGCGCCAGAGCTTCGAGATCCGCGCCGGCGCAAAAGTCCGGGCCTTCTGCATCCAGTGCCACCACTTGAACCGGGGACTCGCTCAAGGCGAAAAGGGCCTCCGCCAACTCGTCAGAGGTGGCGCGATCGAGCGCGTTTCGTTTGTCGGGGCGGGAGAGGGTGATTCGCCCCACCCCGTCCTGGGCGCTCATCTTGATGCGGTTCACGCGTCCCTTCCCGTCATTCCGGGCAGCTCGAGTCGCGCTCCTTCGGCATCCGGCACGTCGATCGTCATCCGCAACAGGGCGGTCGAATACACCTTGCCCTGCGCGTCGGTCTTGAGGGACAGCGTCCCTCCGCCATCGAGCGCGCCGTGGAGCAGGAAGTTGAGGGCGTTGAGGTTCGGTAGCTCGAATCTCTCGACGTCACCCTCGATCATGCCGTCGAAATGCTGAGCGACACGCTCGCGCGTGACGAACTTCGTCAGCACATCGTACCAACGCGGCTCGAGGGCGATCACCCCGACGTTGGCGGTATCACCCTTGTCCCCCGAGCGCGCGTGCGCGATGTCCACCAGCTGAACTTTCACGAGACCATGTCCACTTTGGTCCGCACCACGGACTTGTCCACCAGTGCGGGCCAGTAAGCGACGATTTCCTCGACCTTGGGCCGGCCGCCGGCGAAACCTGTCACACTCGGCGGACCGTTCAATACGAGCGGCGCGATCTCACGCGTAAAGCGTTCCACCGCGGCTCTGTCCTGCCCCCTTACCCCGAAGCGCAGTTGGACCTCCGGCGCCCGCCTCTGATCTCCAGCGAGCCGGCCGTGCGTTGCCGTCGCGCCGACAAATTCCGAAAGCGTACGATCGAACTTGAGCCCCATACGGTCGAGCCGCTCGCGTAGAACCCTGTCAGCGAGCTGGGCCTTCTCGAGCGCGTCCGGCCACGCGTAAACCAGCGAGCCGACCGCCTTGAAGCCCGCGCGATAAGCGATGGAGACCTTGAGCTTGTCGGTGGGTGGCCTGCCCTTGATCCCGCTGACCCGCACCCGGTTCTCGCCCTGCGGCTCGAGCCTGATGCTGGTGAAATCGGCGATCACATCGGGTGTGATGTACGAAGTCGGATCGCCCATCTCGTACACAAGCTGCTCGCTGACGGTCGGCACGGACACGCGCCCGCCGGTTTTGGCGTGCTTCGTCACAACGAAGGTTCCGTCCGCCTGCACTTCCACAAGCGGATACCCGACGTTGGCCAGGTCGGGAATCGATCTCCAGTCGTAAAGGCAGTTTCCACCCGAGCACTGCGCACCGCATTCGATGATGTGTCCGGCGACGATCCCGGCGGCCAGCTCGTTCCAGCTTCCGGACGACCAGCCAAACTCGTGGCGAAGCGGGGCCATTGTCAGTGCCGTGTCGGTCGACCGGCCGGTGATCACGACGTTGGCGCCGTTCTTCAGCGCGTCGACGATGGGCTCCGAGCCGATGTAGGCGTTGGCGGACAGGACCCGTTCCCGCACGGACGCCAGGGGCTGGCCCGTATCCATGTTGTCGAGGGGGTGGCCCGATTGGATCAGCTCGTCCAGGCGGCCGAGCAGATCGTCACCCGTCACGACTCCAATCCGGAGGCCCGCGCTCTGCCCGTGTTTGGCAGCCATTGCTTTAACCGCGTCGGCACAGGCAGGAGGATTCACGCCGCCGGCATTCGCTATCACCTTCACGCCGCGGTCCAGCACTGCCGCGAGAACGCTCTCCATCGCGCCGACGAAATCTCTTGCGTAGCCCAGCGAAGGTTCCCGCTCTTTCTGCTTTTGCAGAATCGACATCGTGACCTCGGCCAGGTAGTCCAGCATGAGGTAGTCGATTGGGCCGCCCTCGACCTGACGGCGCGGCGCGTCGAGATCATCCCCCCAGAAACCTTGTCCCGCTGCGACCCGAATGATCTTTTTCACGTCGCTCCCCGCTCGCCCAGGTGCGGAGGCAGGACGAAAGGACCCAGATGCGGGCCCGGATTATTCAGGGACGCGCGGAGCGCGAGGCTCAGCATCTCGCGGGTGTTCTCCGGATACACGATCGCGTCGACGTGTCCACGCGCCGCGGCAAAGCGCGCGTCGAGCTGGTGCTCGTAGTCGCCGCGCATTTCGTCCACCGCGGCGGTCGTTTCCGCTGGAGGAGCTTTGCCCCCTTTCTTGGCGGCGTCGAGCGCGGGACCGTGCACCGCCTGGATCGCCGATTCGCCTTCCATCACGCCCATCCGCCCGGTGGGCCAGGTGAGAATGAAATCGGGATCGAAGCCCTGCCCCGCCATTGCGTAGTAGCCGGCGCCCGAGGCGTGATTGACGGTGAGGACGAGCTTGGGGACAGCAGCGCTTGCCATAGCTTCCACGAAACGCGCCCCGGCCCGGATGATCCCCTCCTGCTCGGCTTCAGCGCCAACCATGAATCCAGAGACATCCTGAACGAACAGGAGCGGAATTCCGAGCCGGTCGCAGCGATCGATGAAGTACGCGACTTTCTCCGCGCTCTCGGTGTAGACGATTCCGCCGAAGCGCGGCTTCTCTCCTTCTCTGCCCTTCACCAGTCCGCGCTGATTCGCGATCACGCCGACCGTGATGCCATCGATGCGCGCGTCACCGCAGATCATTTCCTTGGCGAGATTGGCCTGGAACTCGTCGACTTCGCCGTTGTCTACGACAGCGCGCAGAACGGCGTGCATGTCGTACGACATCCGGTGATCGCCTGGAAGGAGGTCGTAAAGCCCTTCGTCCTGTTTCGCCGATCTGGCCGGCTTCGATTTCTGTTTGCTCGCCGGATCGGATGACGCCGCCAGTGCGTGACGCGGCAGGCGCTCGACGAGATCCCTGATCTTGGAGATGCACGCTCGATCGTCGTCGACGGCGTAATGCGCGACGCCGCTGACCCGGGTGTGGGTTGAGGCGCCGCCTAGCGTTTCCGCATCCACGACCTCGCCGGTCGCTCCCTTCACCAGGTTCGGCCCGGCGAGTCCCATGAACGACGTGCCTTTCACCATCAGGATGACATCGGACAGCGCGGGCAGGTACGCGCCTCCCGCAATGCACTGTCCCATCACCGCTGCGATCTGCGGAATCCGCAGGTACCGGCGCATGATCGAGTTGTAGTAGAAAATCCGGGCGGCGCCGTACTGCCCGGGGAAGACCCCACCCTGGTACGGGAGATTCACTCCAGCCGAGTCGACGAGGTACACGATTGGAATGCGGCAGCGCATCGCGATCTCCTGCGCGCGCAGAATCTTCTTGATCGTCTCCGGCCACCACGATCCCGCCTTGACGGTTGGATCGTTGGCGACGACAACTACTTCACGCCCATGGACTCGGATCACCGCGGTGACGACGCCGGCGGCGGGGGCCTGGCCGTCGTACTGGTCGTAGGCCACCAGGAGGCCGACTTCGAGCATGGTGCTCCCCGGATCGCGTAGCAGCTCTACCCTCTCGCGCGCGGAGAGCTTGCCCTGCTCGTGGAGCTTCTGGAGTTTCTTCGCGCCACCGGCTTTGCGGACTTTGTCCTCGAGGGCGCGCACCTCCGCGCTGAGGCTTCGGAGACGTTGAGTGCCGGACGCGGCCACTACGCCTCCTGCTTTTCGCGCGCCTGAAACCACTCCTTGATGTACGCGATCAGCTCCCCCGTCGGAGTGCCAGGGCCGAACAGGCGTCCGACGCCCTGTGCCTGGAGCGACTCCGCGTCTTCCTTGGGGATGATGCCACCGCCGGTGATCAGGATGTCGTCCCGGCCGTGCGCCCGCACCAGCTCCTGCACGCGAGGGATGAGCGTCATGTGCGCGCCACTCAGAATCGACAGTCCGATGACGTCGACATCCTCCTGCACGGCGGCCGTGGCTATCATCTCGGGCGTCTGATGCAGCCCGGTGTAGATCACTTCCATGCCAGCATCGCGCAGCGCCGCCGCGACCACTTTGGCGCCGCGGTCATGGCCATCCAGCCCTGGCTTGGCAACTAGAACTCGAATGGGTCTCATATGCTGGCCAAAGTTAGCCGCACGGCCAGAGAAGCGGCAATGCTCATCCCTTGCGCGCCACCAACAACATCTCCGACGAGGTGCGACGCAGGGGTCGATCAGTGAAACCGTCGTAGGCTTCTTCGACGACGAGCCCCGCGTCGGCGCAAAGCTCCGCCAGCCTCGTCGCGGTGTACAGCCGTAGCCCGTGCCGGCGCACGCCGGTCCTGTTGCCGCGACGCCAGGTCGAAGTCACGCTCAGAATTCCCGACAGGGCATCGAACTTCCTCTCCTGCGCGAAAAGCGTCCCGTCATCGGTAGCCCACCAGTCGCGAGGAAGAAATCGCGCCATCACTCCGTCTCTGCTCGCGCCATGCCAGACCAGACGGCCGCCGGGATTTAGCACCCTCGCGAACTCCGAGATGACCTTGGCGTCGTCCACCGGGTGCGCAAAGAATCCAAAGGACGTGAACAGGTTCACCACGACTTCGAACCGCTTCGTCCAGCGTGCGGGAAGGCGCCTCATGTCGCCGCGCACATAGCGCAGGGCGGGGCCCGTCCCGCGCTTGCGCGCCACCTTGAGCAGGTCTTCGGAATAGTCGAGGCCGTCCACATCGTATCCGGCCTCCATCAACAGGTGAGCGTGTCTGCCCTGCCCGCACGGCACATCCAGCAGGCGGGCCCCCACCGGAAGTCCGAGCAGCTCGACCAGTCGCGACACTTCCGCGCGCGCACCTTCGGGAGTGAAAAGCGGGCCGTACTCGAGGAGGTAGTGGGCGTCGAACGCGGACTCCCACCACTCTTTGCTTTTCGTCAGAAGAAAACGGGCTCGCGATAGGCGCCGAAGACGGTCTCCATGGCGGCCCGAATCTCATAGAGCGTGCAGTACGCGCGTGCGCAGTCGAGGATGTACGGCATCAGATTCTCGTCGGTTGCCGCCGCCCTTCTGAGATCTGCCAGTCGGCGCTCGACGACCGCGTTGTCGCGCTCGGCGCGCATCTTCGCCATTCGATCGCGTTGGT
>JBKKAY010000187.1:0-7586 GCA_046714195.1 Gemmatimonadaceae bacterium | reverse complement strand
CAGGTGCCGTAAGTGTCGCGGTGCCCATGACTGCTCCGGATTTCAGATGGCCGGGAATGCTTACACGTGGCGTATTGGAGGCGTTCCATGCAGAACGCCCTCATAAGTTAGCAATTTGCTCGCCGGACTGGTAACTGGCCACCGGGGCACCTACCGGGGATGCAAGTACTGAGTGGACAGTCTTGAGTTGCCAGTGTCTCAGTGGTTGTCAGTGGTTGTCATTGTGATGTTCACCGCGCTCCAGGTGCTCTTCTCCCGTCGTGGCGTGAAGCGGATGGTGAAGGTGTCCTCGTCGCCGGTGCGCCTGACGCCGTCGATCCAGCCGAAGCAGAGCGCTTCGTCGAGCGCGTCCGGGTAGGTCAATCCCCTACTGCGCCCGGCCGGCATCAGTGTCCCGCGAGGTGGTCCGCCCGCTTCGAGTCCCTGCCTCGCGCTTCGGCGAGCTTCCTGGCGATCCCGCGATAAAACGCGGCATCGGTGCCTTTTTGCTGCTCGTCCAGACTCACCGCCGCCAGCTCCAGGGCATAGAGGATGTTGCCCAGGTAAAGCTGCGCTACGCCCGCGACGCTCCCGGTCTCGTCATCCATGCGTGCGCGCGGGTGGGATTGGCGTGATCTCCTGGTCGGTGTTCGATGTCTCCCCGGCGAGCACGCGCACGACCACGGCGGTGATGTTGTCGTTTCCGCCGTTGTTGTTGGCCTCGAGGATGAGCGCGTCGACAATCCGCGCGGGAGTCGCGCGCGACATCAGCAGCTGCTGGATACGCCGGTCTTCCACCATCCCGGTGAGGCCATCGCTCGCCAGCAGAAACGAGTCGCCGATCTTGGCCGAGCCATCGAACACGTCGGGCTCGATCTCGTCCGCCATCCCGATGCACCGGGTGATGACGTTGCTCTGGGGATGACGCCGCGCCTGTTCGGCCGTCAACAGACCGGCGTCGACATGCTCCTGGACCAGCGAATGGTCCCGGGTCAGCTGGTCCATGTGGCCGTCGCGGGCGATGTAGATCCGGGAATCGCCGACGTGTCCGACTATGTAGCGGGTATCAGAGAGAAGGAGCGCCGAGACTGTGCTACCCATCCCCAGCTTGTCCCTCTCGATCCGGGTGCGCTCGTAAACAGCCCGGTTTGCATCGCGGAGAGCTCGCGCCACGCGGTCGTGGGCGTCCGGAGTCTCCAGGTCGTTGAGATCGGCCAGCTCGCTCGTAACGATCTCCACCGCCATCTCACTGGCCACTTCGCCGGCGGCGTGGCCGCCCATCCCGTCGGCAACGATGAAGAGCCCCCGGTGCGCGTTGGCCGAAGCGTGCAGCGTGTCCTCGTTCCCTTTTCTAATCCGGCCGACGTCGGTCCGAGCCGCAACGGCTAGGTGCACTAGAGGGAGCTCATTTGAGATCGAGGAGCCTGTGATGGATTCAGGGGAGACAGAAATGTGCGCGTGGTCTCCACGCATCAAACTACGGGACCGCAAAAAGAGCGGCAAGCATCACCCCGCGCGTTTGAGGAGGGTCTCGCCGTCGCCGACCTGAAGTCGCCAGAGAGTAGTGTATAGCCCTCCACGGGCCAGCAGCTCGGTATGGGTTCCGCGCTCGACTATCTCGCCATGGTGAAGCAGGAGGATATTGTCGGCCGACGCGATCGTGCTCAGGCGGTGCGCGATGGCTATGGTAGTTCTCCCCGCCACGAGGACGGCCAGCGCCGAGTGTATCTCCGCTTCGATCTCGCTGTCCACCGCGCTGGTGGCCTCGTCGAGGACCAGGACCGGAGCACTGGCGGCGATCGCCCGGGCGAACGAAAGGAGCTGTCGCTCGCCGACGCTGATAGAAGCCCCACGCTCACCGAGCACCTGAGCGTACCCGCGTGGAAAGCCGCGAATGATCCGGTCGGCGCCCACCTCGGTCGCCGCCCGCACGACTTCGTCGTCGGTGAGCGGATTCGAAAGCCGGATGTTGGTCGCGATGTCTCCCGCGAACAGGAAGATGTCCTGCTGGACGTATCCGATCAGCGCCCTCAGCTCGGCCAGCGGAATCGTGCGGATGTCGGTCCCATTGACGGTGATGCGCCCTCGTTGGGGGTCGTAGAAGCGCATCAACAGGTTCACGATGGTGGTCTTCCCTCCTCCCGTATGTCCCACCAGCGCCAGTGTCTCTCCTGGTCGCGCGGCAAATGTCACGCCCTTGAGCACCCATTCAATGGGCGTGGGTTCGGCTCCCTCTTTATCGTCCCCGGTCGCTCGGGCCAGGTGCGCGACATCGTAAGCGAACCAGACGTCCTCGAATGCGACCTCGATCGCCTCGCCGCGGGTGATCACTGAATCGCGGGCCGGCAGGTCGGGAACGCTCGGACTGGTGTCGAGCAGCACGAAGATTCGCTCCGAGCTGGCCATCGCCGTCTGCAGGATGTTGTACTTCTCGGACAGGTCCTGGAGCGGCTGGAAGAACCGTCGCACCAGCATCAGGAACGCGGCGACAGTGCCGACGCTCAAAGCCCCCGCCTCGACCCGGGCGGCGCCGGCCACGATCAGAATGGCGAGCGCCACGGAAGTCAGGAGCTCGATCGCGGGAAAATAGATCGCGTAGACGGTGATCGAGCGCAGGTGCGCGTTCAGATGAGAGCGATTGAGCTCGTCGAAGCGCTCGGCTTCGCGGCGCTCCTGCCCGAACAGCTGGACGATCCGCATCCCGGTCAGGCGCTCCTGGAGAAACGAGTTGATTCGGGCCAGCCGGACCCGGATGTTGCGGTAGCTGTTGCGGACTCCCTTCCGAAAGAGCCCAGACACGAGGACCACAAAGGGGATGACCGCGAACGAAGCGAGCGCCAGCCGCCAGTCGAGGATGAGCATTGCGATGCTGATCGCGACGAGCGTGAAGAGGTCTCCCAGTCCCGATACGACCCCCGAGGTGAAGAGCTCGTTAAGCGTCTCCACGTCGGAAGTGACCCGGGTGATCAGCCGGCCAGCCGGATTCCGGTCGAAGAACGAGACCGACAGGCGCTGAAGATGCCCGAAGATCTGCATGCGGATGTCGCGCATCACGCGCTGGCCGAGGAGGCTCGTCAGCCACGTTTGCGTGTAGGTGAGCGCGAATTCGACCAGCAGCACCAGGGCGAACAGCGCGGTGCACACGGCGATGAGCCCGAGGTCGCGCGCCGGAACCGCGACATCGATCACCTGTTTGGTGAGGAGCGGTCCGACGACCTGGATGCCGCCTTCGACGCATAGGAGCGCCAGGGCTCCGTACATGAGCGCACGATAGGGCCGCGTGTACACGAGCAGGCGGCGCATCAGATTGCGGTCGTACGCCTTGCCCAGGACGTCGTCGTCTGGAGATTGGGTTGCGGGAGCAGTCATCCAGCCGTATCCTAGTTGCGCTACGGGGGCAACGCTACGTCAGCGGCGCATCATGGTACGCTGGTTGCACTTGCACCCGCACCGATGTTCATCCTTGTCGGTCGACGGAAAACCATTCTGGAGGAAAGATGGGAATTCTCGCATGGATCGTTCTTGGTCTGATCGCGGGTGCGATCGCCAAGGCAATAATGCCGGGCAATGACCCCGGCGGCATTATCGTCACAATGGTGATCGGCATCATCGGCGCGTTCATCGGGGGCTTCCTCGGAAACATGCTCACCGGTGTCGGGCTGAACGGTTTCTCGATCCAAAGCATCATCCTGGCCGTAGTTGGCGCGCTTCTGTTCCTCTGGATTTATCGCATGGCGACCAGAGGCCGCACCACAACCCGCGTTCCGTAAGCACTAGGTAATAGCTTCACGCAGGATAGGGATTGCCGCTCTGGCTGTACTGGATACTTCTCGGCCTCGTGGCCGGAGCTCTGGCGAAGTATCTGGTGCCGGGGCGGGATCCTTCGGGGTGCATTGTAACGATCGTCCTCGGGATTGTTGGCGCCTTCATTGGAGGATGGCTCGGAACGAGGTACCTGGGGTTGGGGGAGGTGACAGCGGGACAGTTTGATCTTAGGTCGATTGGGATTGCCACACTCGGGGCGATTGTCTTGCTGCTCCTGGGGCGGCTTGTGCGTCGGCTCTGAGTCTGAATCCGTTCACCGATTTTCCGTTGCGTTGTGAGTTTTCCGTAGGTGCGTTGTCCGTTGTTGCGTTACCACCGAGCTGTCGGCAACCGAAGCCAGGACCTTGGCTCTCAGGCCGAATAGCATCCGCCGCGCGTCGACGGTCTCGCCCGTGAGCTGCTCCCACGCTTGGTGAGTGAGTACTCGATAGTCCTTCGCCAGAGATAACTGGGATTCGAGCTCCATCGTGGATTTGATCCCGATGTCGAGGAAACGAGCGAATTCCCTCTGAGATGCTGCCCCACACCCTTCTACGATGTTGAACGCAATCGACTCAGCCGCACGCGTCATCTGCGCTTTGAGCGATGCGTAGCCGGTGAGTGGGAAAGTCCTCGTTGCTGCCCTGACTCCAATGGCCAGAGCGTGTGCTTTCGCGTGTACTCGCAACTGCCGGTAATCCTGCATTCTCCAAGGAGCTACGGAACGCTGGCGTCCCATCATCCAAATCTTACATACGAGTCCTAACCCTCCCCACCGCAGTTAACGCAAAACAGAAAACGCACCAACGGAAAACTCACAACACAACGGAAGCCGCGGCGCAGAGCTCTACCGCTACGATCGCCTCAGTTCGGCCAATCTTCGGTTTCCCCCTTAGATTGTCTGACGTGAAAGAAAGCATCGTCGTCCGTGGCGCCCGCCAGCACAATCTCAAAGGCTTCGACCTCGAGATCCCAAGGCGCACCGTCACGGTGGTGACCGGCCCCTCCGGCTCCGGCAAATCGTCACTGGCTTTCGATACGATCTACGCCGAGGGCCAGCGCCGGTACGTCGAGTCCCTCTCGTCTTACGCGCGTCAGTTCCTCGAGCGGATGGAAAAGCCGGACGTCGATTCCATCGAAGGGCTCTCCCCCGCCGTTGCGATCGAACAGAAAAACCCAACCAAGACTTCGCGGTCGACCGTCGGCACCGCGACCGAGATCTACGACTATCTCCGCCTGCTGTGGGCCAGGGTCGGTCACACCTTCTGCCCGCAGTGCGGTCGCGAGATCAAGCCCGACACGGTTCAGTCGGTCAGCGACGCGGTCATGAAGGTCCCGGAGGGGACACGTTTTTACGTCACGTTCCCGCTGCGCCTGTCGAACAAGGTCACCCACGACGTCATCCTGGAGAACCTCCGTGCCCAGGGATTCCTGCGCGTGGCGCTCGATGGAGTGGTGCACCACCTCGACGATCTCGCGTCGCCGAAGCTGAACATCACCCGCGCGAAGGAGCTGTTGGTTGTCGTCGACCGGCTCACCGCATCCGCCGAAGGTCTCGGGCGGCTAAGCGACGCCGTGCAGACGGCGTTCACCGAGGGTGAAAGCGACTGCGTGATCCTGTTCGCCGACGCGATCGTCTCTCCGATCGATGGCCTGATGGCGACGAGGCTGAAGTTCACCGAGCGCTTCGAGTGCCCCAACGATGGCACCGCCCAGCCGGCGCCGACTCCGCAGCTCTTTTCCTTCAACAACCCCCGCGGCGCGTGCAACCGGTGCAACGGCTTCGGCGCGATTCTCGAATACGACGAAGCGTTGATCGTTCCGTACCCCGCGCGCTCGCTCCGCGACGGCGCGATCGATCCGTGGACCAAGCCGCGCTACGAGAAAAAGCGCCGCGCGCTCGCCGAGTTCGCCAAGCGCGAGCGCATCCCGCTGGATCAACCCTGGGAGCTGCTTCCCAGCGCCCAGCGCCAGCTCCTCCTCAACGCCAAGACCCGCGGCTACAAGGGGATTCTTCCCTTTCTGCGCGACCTCGAGGAAAAGCGCTACAAGCAGTACATCCGCGTCTTCCTGCGGCAATATCAGACGGCGCAGGAATGCCCCCTCTGTCGCGGCACGAAGCTCCAGCAGGATGCGCTGAACGTGAGAGTGGGCGGGTTCAACATCGCGCAGGTGGCCGAGCTGCCGGTGGACCGCCTGATGGTCTGGCTCAACGAGCTCGAGCTCAGCGCATTCGAGCGGCAGGTCGCCGAGATGGTGCTCAAGGAAGCGCGCGATCGTGTGACGTTCCTGTGTGAGGTGGGCCTCTCGTACCTGTCGATGAATCGCGCCACGCGCACGCTGTCCGGCGGCGAGGCGCAGCGCATCGGTCTCGCCAACTCCCTCGGGTCCCAACTGGTCGACACTTTGTACGTGCTCGACGAGCCGTCGATCGGCTTGCATTCGCGGGACATGGAGCGTTTGCTGAGACTGCTCCAGCGTCTACGGGATGCGGGCAACAGCGTGCTGGTGGTGGAGCACGATCTCGCTGCGATCGAGATGGCCGACTACATGGTCGAGCTGGGTCCCGGCAGCGGCGAAGCCGGCGGCGAGATCGTTTTCGCGGGGCCGATGTCGCGCGTGAGCGAGAGCCCGCTCACCGGGCAGTACGTCACTGGCGCGCGCACCATTCCCCTTCCCGATGCGCGTCGCAGACTCGGACCGCGGTGGATCACCTTGAGCGGAGCTCGCGAGCACAATCTTCAGGGCGTAGACGTCCGCATCCCATTGGGAGCGATGACCGTCGTCACCGGGGTTTCAGGCTCCGGCAAGAGCACGCTCGTGCACGACGTTTTGTACCGCGCTCTCGAGACCCATCTGGTCGGTGAGCATTCGGCCAAGCTGCACCTGGGAGAGAAAGTCGGAGCGTACGACACCGTGACCGGGTTTGACGCGCTGGAGGATGTGGTGCTGATCGACCAGAGCCCCATCGGAAAATCTCCGCGGTCGAATCCCGTCACCTACGTAAAAGCGTTCGATGAGATCCGGCGCATCTTCGCGGACACGCCGCTCGCTCGCGAGCGGAAGTACACGCCCGGTACCTTCAGCTTCAACGTCGAGGGCGGCCGTTGTGAAGGGTGCGAGGGCGCTGGCGCGCTCCAGGTCGAGATGGTTTTCATGGCCGACGTGTACGTCCCGTGCGAGGAATGCGGCGGAAAGCGCTACAAGCCCGAGGTGCTCGACGTGACGGTGCGGGGCTTAAGCATTCACGGCGTGCTCAATCTCACGGTGGATCAGGCCATCAGATTTTTCCCGCGCGAGGAGAAGCTCGGCCAGGCTCTCTGGCAGCTCCAGCAGGTCGGACTCGGCTATCTCCGGCTGGGACAGCCGGCGACGACATTATCCGGAGGAGAGGCGCAGCGCATCAAGGTTGCGCGCGAGCTAGCGCTCGCCGGTCGCAAATCCGGCAAGAAGATGTACGTGATGGACGAGCCGACCACCGGGCTCCACCTCGAGGACATTCGAAAGCTGGCGAAAGTCTTCGACCGTCTGATCGAGCAGGGTCACACGCTGGTGATCATCGAGCACAATCTGGATGTGATCAAGCTCGCCGACTGGGTGATCGACCTCGGTCCGGAGGGCGGGATCGGAGGTGGAACACTGGTGGCGATGGGCCGGCCGGAGGAAGTCGCCAAGGTCGAGGAGTCGCATACGGGCCGCTGGCTGGCGCCGTTGCTCACGAAGCGGACTGAGCGTCGCGAGGCATCACTTCGTCTCGCATCGGGATTCTCCGACGTCGAGACGTTGTCGAGTCAGCTCGCGCT
>JBKKAY010000186.1:0-7071 GCA_046714195.1 Gemmatimonadaceae bacterium | reverse complement strand
CGAGGTCATAACCAAGACTTTTCAGTTCCGGGATTTTCTCACCGGGATCGACTTCGTGAGAGCGGTGGCGAAAGCGGCGGAAGCCGCCGACCACCACCCGGACATCGACATCCGTTACACGAAGGTCGTCCTGACACTGAGCACGCACTCCGCGGGCGGTATCACGCAGAAGGATCTCGATCTGGCCAAGCAGATCGATCGCGTGCAGGAGGAGTAAAAGCGGAACTGCAACGGAACACGAGGTCCGCTGTCCGCTGACTGACGCTGATAGTTACGGGCTGCAATCGTCGGGACGTCACGAGTGGCATAATGGGAAAACGCATCTGCCTGTGCTCCGATCCGCGACGGTGACGTCCCGACAGTCGTGCAGCCAGTAGCGGTGAGCGTTGGTTGCTGTCAGCGGACCTCGTGTTCAGTTGCAGTTGGTCGTCAGCTGACCTCGTGTTCAGTTGCCGTTGCAGTTAGTTCCGTCGACTGCCCAGAAGTCGAAGTATCGCCATGAACATGTTGAGCAGATCGAGGTAGATCTGCACAGCCGCGCCGACGTACTCGTCGGGGCCGTAACGATTGCGCAGGCGCCAGGTGTCGAAGATCAGCAGGCCGCTGAAGAGCAGCACCGTCACTCCCGCCAGCCAGATGTCGGCCATCGCGTTCCTGAAGAACAGGTTCAGGACCATGGTTCCGATCAGCACCCAGAGGCCGACCGTCAGGAAGCTTCCCCAGGCGCTGAAGTCGCGGCGGCTCACGAAGGCGTAGAGCGTAAGAATGCCGAACGCGCCGAGCGTGAGCGTCGCGGCCTGCGCGACGATACCGGGCCTGGTCTGGCCGAAGAAGTAGAGCACCGGGGAGATCGCGACACCCACGACGAAATTGAACAGCAGCACGAGGCCGATGTTCATCGGGAACTCGGGCTTCTTCCACATCGCGATCAACAGCGGTGCGAACGAGAGGAGCATTACGATCAGCTGGTTCCTGGCCACCGCCCCCAGAAGCGCGGGCTGTGAAAACGCGAACGAAGTGCCCAGCATCGTCACGATCACGCTGACCAGCACGAGTGCGTACGTCCGACGAACGAGTGTCGCTCGCTCTTCTCCGGTTCGTACTACCGGCACTGCGGTTCCCACCTGATATGGAACTGACATCTTGGTCTTGCTCCTCTAGAGGGTCGAACTCATCAAATATATTACCCCGCGTTTGCGGGGGTGATTCGGTCGAGCAGGGCGGGAAGGTCCGTGATGCGATCGAGAAAATGCGCCGGGTGGTACGGCTCGAGCTGTGCCCGCGTGAACGGTCCCCACAGCGCGGCAATCGTCGTCACTCCGGCGGCATTTCCGGCGACGATGTCGTGCGGAGAGTCGCCCACGAACACCGCTTCTTCCGGGCCATAACCCAGTTTTTCCACCGCCAGCCGCACCGGAAACGGATCCGGCTTGTGGATGTGGCACGAATCGTAGCCGATGGCGACTTCGATGTACTCGTGGGCGTCGATGTACTGGAGCCCGCGGTCCATCATCGCGTTGCCCTTGCTCGTCACCACTCCCATCGGATGACCACGCTGATAGAGCAGCACGAGGGTCTCGATCACGCCTTCGTAGGTTGCCATCAACCGATCGTGGTGCTCGTGCTGGAAGTTGCGGTACCGGTTTACCAGCCGCTCGCGATCCTGGTCCGATTCGACGTACGGCGTCAGCTGCTTGGGGAGCGGAGTTCCGAGGCCCCCGATCCACTCTCCTTCGGTCGGACGGCGGGGCCGGCCCTCGAAAGTGTGGTTCATGCACGCCAGGAGCAGCGCGATCGAATCGATCAGCGTTCCATCGAGATCGAACAGCACTGCCAGCGGTCGGGGCTCTGCCATGATGGCAAAGTAAACCCCCTCTACGCGGCGTTGTAATAGGGGATTCCGGACGCGATATTAGAAGTATCATGCGTCCTCCCGCGGGTCCCACCTTCAGCAAACTGTTCGACGAGATCGGCACCGTCGATCAGGTCGGGATCGAGGAGCGCGTGGCCAAGTTCACCACCCGGAGCATAAAGAAGGGCTCCAAGCTGTGGGGGCTCCGGACGGCAGTGTCGATGGTCGACCTCACGACCCTCGAGGGCAAGGATACCCCGGGTAAAGTCGCCTCACTTTGCCAGAAGGCGAGGCGGCCGAGCTCGGACCCGGATGTGCCGCCGGTGGCGGCTGTGTGCATCTACCCTTTTCTCGTCAAGCACGCCGCGCGCTGGCTCGCCGACACGGCGATCAAGGTCGCCTCGGTCGCCACCGCGTTTCCTTCGGGTCAAAGCCCGCTGCCCCTGAGGCTCGAGGAAGTGCGGATAGCGGTCGGTGATGGCGCAGACGAGATCGACATGGTGATCAATCGCGGACTCTTTCTCTCGGGCGAGTTCAACGCCGTGCAGGACGAGATCTCGGCCGTGGTCGAAGCCTGCGGGGATGCGCAGCTCAAGGTCATCCTCGAGGTGAGCGAGCTCGACACCTACGACAACATCCGCGCGGCGTCGTTCCTCGCGATGCAGGTGATTCGTCCCGGCGATTTCATCAAGACCAGCACCGGCAAGGCCTCGGGCGCGGCGACGCTCGCCAACACCCAGGTGATGATCGAGGCCATTCGCGATTTCTATCTCGCCACGGGCACCGCGATCGGCATGAAGCCCGCGGGCGGGATAAAAACCGCCAAGCAGGCGCTGCACTACCTCGTCGCGGTCAAGGAAACTCTGGGCGACGCATGGCTCAACTCTTCACGCTACCGGTTCGGAGCCAGCTCGCTGCTCAACGATCTTCTGCGTCAGATAGAGAAGGAGAAGACCGGCGCCTACCAGGCTCCGTACTATTTCACGGAAGCCGCGGAGAGCTACTGACATGACATCGACAAAGCCGATCACCCGGCCCGGCTCCTCGGGAAGCAGCTTGATTCCGCAGCTCATATTCGGCGACCTGTGGGAGTACGATCCCGCGCCCGAGTCGGCGGACCCGCGGCTCAAAAAACGCTATGACCTTTTCATCGGCGGGAAGTTTGTCGCGCCGAAGTCGGGCAAGTACTTCGATTCGATCAATCCGGCCAACGAAGAAGTGCTGGCGGAGATCGCGCTCGCGAATGCAGCCGACGTGGACAACGCCTACCAGGCAGCGCAGAAGGCGTTCTCGCCGTGGAGCAAGCTGCCGGGCCGCGAGCGCGGAAAGTATCTGTACCGGATCGCGCGCCTCATTCAGGACCGCGCGCGCGAGTTTGCCGTAGCGGAGACGATGGACGGCGGCAAGCCGATCAAGGAATCGCGGGATTTCGACGTGCCGATGGCCGCCGCGCATTTCTTCTATCACGCCGGCTGGGCCGACAAGCTCGAGTACGCTGTTCCGGGTGCCACAGTCGCACCGCTCGGCGTCGTCGGCCAGATCATTCCGTGGAATTTTCCGCTGCTGATGCTGTCGTGGAAGATCGCGCCGGCCCTGGCGCTGGGAAACACGGTGGTCTTGAAGCCGGCCGAGACGACATCCGTCACCGCGCTCAAGTTCGCTGAGTTGCTGTTGGAAGCGGAGCTGCCCCCTGGTGTGGTCAACTTCGTCTGCGGCGCGGGTGAGACCGGTACCGCTGTCGTCGGACATCCGACCGCGGCCAAGATCGCGTTCACGGGCTCGACCGATGTCGGCAAGCTGATCATGCGCCAGCTCGCCGGGACCGACAAGAAGCTGACGCTCGAGCTCGGTGGCAAAGCAGCGAACATCGTCTTCGATGATTCACCGATCGACCAGGCGGTGGAAGGGGTCGTCAACGGCATCTTCTTCAATCAGGGCCACGTCTGCTGCGCCGGATCGAGGCTCCTCGTCCAGGAATCGATCGCCGAGCTGTTCGTCGAAAAGCTCAAGCGGCGCATCGATGTGCTGCGCGTGGGCGACCCGCTCGACAAGAACACCGACGTCGGCGCCATCAACTCGCGCGCGCAGCTCGATCGCATCTCGGAGCTTGTCGATTCCGGCGTGACCGGCGGCGCCGAGCTGTATCAGTCGGCGGTGTGCAACCTTCCGAGCAAAGGCTTCTACTTCAAGCCGAGCGTTTTCACGGGCGTGACGCAAAGTCACCGGATCGCGCGCGAAGAGATCTTTGGCCCGGTGTTGAGCGTCCTCACTTTCCGCACTCTCGAGGAAGCGGTCGAGAAAGCGAACAACACCATGTACGGCTTGTCGGCGGGAGTGTGGACCGACAAGGGCTCACGCATTCTCAAAATGAGCACGCTGCTCAAGGCCGGCGTCGTTTGGGCGAACACCTTCAACAAGTTCGATCCCTCGTCGCCGTTCGGCGGCTACAAGGAATCGGGCTTCGGGCGCGAAGGCGGACGGCAGGGTCTCATGGATTACGGGAAAATCGTCTGATGCCGCGCATCCCGATCACCAAGACTCCCAAGGTTTACGTGGGCGGACAGTTCATTCGCTCGGAGAGCGGGCGCGTGTTCCCGATCCAGAAGAAAGGAATGGCCACCGGCGGCCCGCAGCTGTTGGGAAATATTCCGCAGTGCACGCGGAAGGACCTGCGCAACGCGGTCGAGGCGGCGGCGAAGGCCGGGCCGGACTGGGCACAGCGCACTCCCTACAACCGCGGTCAGATCATTTACCGCCTCGGCGAGATGGTCGAATCGCGGAGCGCGGAGATGGCTGAAGCGCTGGTGATTTCCGGCGCGGCGACCAAGGCTCAAGCGGCGAAGGAAGTTTCCGCCAGCGTCGACCGTCTCATCTACTACGCCGGCTGGGCCGACAAATACGAGCAGGTGCTCGGCAACACCAACCCCGTGGCGGGTCCGTTCTTCAATTTTACGGTGGCGGAGCCGATGGGAATCATCGGCGTCATTGCCGACGACGACTTCGCACTCCTCGGTCTCCTGAGTCAGATCGCGCCGGTGATTCTTTCGGGGAACACCGTCGTGTGTCTCGCCTCGGAGGCGTATCCCTATCCCGCGATCGTGCTCGGAGAGATGCTCGCCGTTTCGGATTTGCCGGGTGGCGTCGTGAACATCCTCACCGGCTTTCGAAAGGAGCTGGTGCCGACGTTCTCCACTCACACGCACATCCGCGGCGTCAGCGCGATCGTGAGCGCCGAGGAGAAGAAGGCGCTCCAGCTCGGCGCGGCGGAGAGCATCAAGCGGGTGCGCGCGCGGAAGCGCGGCGAGAAGGACGGGGTAGACTGGTCTTCGGAAAAGTCCCAGAGTCTGTACGAGATCCGCGACTTCGTCGAATTCAAGACCACCTGGCACCCGATCGGCGCCTGACCGGGCACGTCACCGCCGGCGCGGGCGTTGAGAATGCCCCCCCCGTCGCCATTGAGATCCGCGCGCTCCGAAAGGTCTATCGCGGGAGCGGGAAGGCCAGGCGCCGCACTCCGCCAAGCGCCCTGCTGGGCCCCGCGGGTCCGAGCACTCCCACCAACGACGTAGTCGCGCTCGAGTCGCTCGACCTCGACATCAGAGCCGGAGAATTCTTTGGGCTGCTCGGTCCGAACGGAGCGGGGAAGTCGACGACCATCGGCGTGCTCACCACTCGCATTCGCCCGACTTCAGGACGTGCCGTAGTCGCGGGCGCGGATGTGGCGACTGAATCGGTGCGTGTGCGCCAGCGGATCGGCGTGGTCCCGCAACGGCCCAACGCGGACCTCAGTCTCAACGTTCTGGAGAACCTCCAGTTCCACGCGGCGTACTTCGGCATCCAGAAATCGACTTCCACGCAACGGGCGCACGAGCTGCTCGAGCGTCTCGGGTTGACGGAGAAAAAAGAGGCGAAGGTTGCCGAGCTGTCCGGCGGGCAGCAGCAGCGGCTCATGATCGTGCGGGCGTTGATGCACGAGCCGGACATCATCTTTCTGGACGAGCCGACCGTCGGCCTCGATCCACAGGCGCGGCTGGGCTTGTGGGAGATACTCCGCGACATGCATCGGCGTGGGCGCACGATCGTGATGACCACTCACTACATGGACGAAGCGGATCGGTTGTGCGATCGTCTGGCGATCATCGATCGTGGCAAGCTGCTGGCGCTCGACACTCCGCGCGCTCTCAAGGCGAGAGCGCCGGGAGGGACGTTGCTCGAGCTGATGCTGGACGGAGACGCCTCGGAAGCGGTGGAGAAGGCGAAGGCGATCGGAGGATTGAGCCGCGTCGAGGCGCGCGATTCCACGCTGCGCGCATACAGCGAGCAGAGCGGGCGGCTGCTTCCAGCGTTCATCGAGGCGGCGGAGTCGAGTGGCCGAACGGTAAAGGACATTCGACTTTTTCCGCCGAGTCTCGAGACACTGTTCGTGTCGCTCACCGGGAGGAAGCTGGAATGACGGCCACTGCCGCGCCCCGGCCGGATGTCCGCGCATCGTCAGTCTTCCTCGCTTTGCTTCGTCGCGACATGCGGGTGGCGAGGCGCGACCTGCCGTTCTTCCTGCTGCGGACGGCAATGCAGCCGCTCATGTTCGTGGTGGTCTTCGGCTATCTCCTGCCCAAGATGGGATTCCTGGACAGCCGGTATACCACCGCGCTGCTCCCCGGAATATTGGCGGTCAGCCTGGCGCTGTCGAGCATCCAGTCGGTGGCGCTGCCGATGGTGCAGGACTTCGGGTGGACGCGTGAGATCGAGGATCGCCTGCTGGCGCCGGTCCCGATCTGGCTGGTGGCTGCGGAGAAAATATTCGCCGGAGTATTGCAGGGTGTGATCGCCGCGCTGTTCGTCCTGCCGATCGCGCGGCTGATCATGGGACCGATCGCGTATCTCAGCTTCGCCAACGTCGGTACGGTTCTCCTGATCACGGTGCTCGGCGCTGCCGCGTTCTCCGCTCTCGGGCTTTTCCTTGGCACCGCAATCTCGCCGCAGCAGATCGGGCTCATGTTCGGTGTGATCGTGGCGCCGATGATCTTCTTCGGCTGTGCGTATTATCCGTGGCAGGGGCTCGATGCGGTTCCCATCATGAAATACGCGGTGCTCATCAATCCGCTGGTCTACGTGGCTGAGGGGATGCGGGCCGCGCTGACGCCGGCGGCGCCGCATATGTCGCTGCCGGTGGTGATCGTAGCGCTGATCGTGATCACGGGCATTTTCTGGACGCTGGG
>JBKKAY010000185.1:0-4794 GCA_046714195.1 Gemmatimonadaceae bacterium | reverse complement strand
GGATCCCGTAATGGTAACTGCCTAAACATCAAGCTGGTGTGAAATTTCGATTGGTTTTATCTTGGAAGGCTACCCCCTTTTTCGATTCCAAATCCGCCCGTTCAAGAGGCATACATGAGCTTCAGCTCTACAGTGGTACGTTGGGCACTCGCGGTCGCCGTCGCAATCGCGACGCCCGCGGCGATCACCGCCCAGACCGGCAAAGTCCCAGCGATCATCGATCGCGAGCTGTTCTTCGGTAACCCCGAAATCTCGGGCGCGCAGATCTCACCCGACGGCCGCTACATCTCCTTCCTCAAGCCGTACAAGGAGACGCGCAACATCTGGGTCAAGGGCGTCAAGGAGCCATGGACCGCCGCCCGCCTGATCACCAACGACACCAAGCGCCCCGTCACCCAGTACTTCTGGAGCCAGGACGGCAAGTACATCCTGTTCGCCCAGGACCTCCTCGGCGACGAGAACTACAACGTCTACGCCGTCGATCCGAGCGCCAAGCCCGCTGCAGGTCAGGAAGTTCCGACCGCGCGGAATCTCACCGCCGCCAAGGGTGTCCGCGCCTACATCTACTCCGTTCCGAAAAGCAATCCCGACATCATCTACGTCGGCATCAACGAGCGCGACAAGCAGTGGCACGATCTCTATCGGGTGAAGATTTCGACCGGCGAGCGCACACTGCTGCGCCAGAACACCGAGCGCATCTCCGGCTGGGTATTCGACAACTCAGGCACGCTGCGCCTCGCCGCCCGCACCTCGGACAAGGGCGACACCGAAGTGCTGCGCGTCGACGCCAACGCCCTCACACCCGTCTATACCTGCAACGTCTTCGAGACCTGCGGCCCCGTCCGATTCGCCAAAGGCAACAAGCAGGTGTACATGGTGACGAACAAGGGCGACACCGATCTGACGCGCCTGGTGCTGTTCGATCCCGCCGCCAAGACTGAAACCACCGTCGAAACCGATCCGCTCAACCGCGTGGATTTCGGCAACGCCATTTTCTCCGACCTCACCGACGAGATCATCGCTACCGCGTACGAGGACGAGCGCGTCCGCCTCAACTGGAAGGACAAGGCCTGGGAAGCGGACTACAAGCACATCGAGAGCAAGCTGCCAGGGCGCGAGATCAATCTCACCTCGAGCACCAAGGACGAGACGGTACTGATGATCGTCGCCTCGAGCGACATGGAGCCCGGCGAGCGCTTCCTGTTCAACCGCAAGACCAGAGAGCTCACGCCGCTGTATGCGGTATACGACAAGCTGCCGCGCGAAGCGCTCGCCCCGATGAAGGCAGTGAGCTACAAGTCGCTCGACGGCATGACGATTCCCGCGTTCCTGACGCTGCCGGTCGGCGTCGAGGCGAAGAATCTTCCCGTCGTCATGGTCATTCACGGCGGACCGTGGGGCCGCGATTCATGGGGCTACGACCGTGACGCGCAGTTCCTCGCCAACCGCGGCTACGCGGTGCTCCAGCCCAACTTCAGAGCCTCCACCGGTTACGGCAAGAAGTTCCTCAACGCCGGCAACAACCAGTGGGGCGACAAGATGCAGGAAGACATCACCGCCGGCGCGCAGTGGCTCGTTCAGCAGGGCATCGCTGATCCGAAGCGCATCGGCATCTTTGGCGGATCATACGGCGGCTACGCGACCCTCGCCGCGCTCGCATTCACGCCCGACGTCTTCGCGGCTGGTGTGTCGATCGTCGGTCCGTCCAACCTGCTGACGCTGCTCAAGTCCATCCCACCCTATTGGGAGGCAGGCCGCATAATCTTCCACGAGCGGATGGGAAATCCGAACACCGCCGAAGGAAATGCGCAGCTGGTCCGGCAGTCGCCGCTCAATTCCGCAACCAAGATCAAGGCGCCGCTGCTGGTAGTGCAGGGCGCCAACGATCCACGCGTCAACAGGGCCGAGAGCGAGCAGATCGTGATCGCGCTGCGCGACCGCGGCTTCCCCGTCGAATACATGCTCGCGCCCGACGAGGGCCACGGGTTCGCGCGGCCGATCAACAACCTTACGCTCTACACGGCGGCCGAGAAGTTTTTTGCGAAACACCTGGGTGGACGGTACCAGGAGTCGATGACTCCGGCGGTTACCGCGCGCATGAAGGAGCTGATGATCGACCCCAAGACCGTCAAGCTCGCGTCCAAGGTCGAGGTTTCGGTCGTGGGTCCGAAGCCGGCAAAGGATCTGAAGGCTGGAACCGCGACGTACAAGGCGAAGATCGAGATGGGCGGAACTGCGATTCCAATCGATGTCACCCGCACGATCAAGGAAGAGAACGGCGCCTGGGTAGTCACTGAGACGAGCACCATGCCGATGGGCGTGATGTCCGACGAGGCGACGCTCGAGAAGGGCACGCTGCTTCTCAAGAAGCGCGTGATGAAGCAGGGACCGGCCGTCATCGAGCTCACCGTCGCCGGTAACAAGGCGACGGGCAACATGTCGATGAACGGACAGAACAGGCCGATCGCCGCTGATCTGGGCGGCGCGCTGTTCGCCGACGGCGCTGGTGGAAACGACGCGATCGCGTCGCTGCCGCTCGCCGCGGGCTACACGACGACGTTCCGCAACTTCGACGTCATGACGAACTCGGTTAAGCCGCGCCAGCTCAAAGTGGTCGGGATGGAATCAGTCACCGTACCAGCCGGGACGTTCAATGCCATCAAGGTGGAAGTCAGTCCAGCCGAGGGCACGGGCGAGACCATGACTTTATGGATTGATCCAGCTGCCAGAATGGTCGTGAAGACGAGAGCGGTGCTGCCGCAGATGAATGGGGCGATCGCTACGTCGGAGCTGGTGAAATAAGGACAATTGCGGACTGCGGACTAATTGCGGACTGCGGACTAATTGCGGACTGCGGACTAACTGCGGACTGCGGACTAACTGCGGACTGCGGACCGCTTAGATAAAGAAGACCGGCGCTGGTTGGAGGATACTCTCTGGCCAGCGCCGGTTTTGTTTTCGCCCGATTCTACAGTTGGGTGATTAGACAACTTTTGTCGGTAGCGTACCATTCCGAGAATCCGGCTTGCAGAGCGGACCGGAATCAGTATTATTGGCGCGCGTCACTCATCGTAGCGCCGGGGGAAAATGTCTCACCGCGTCGTGCTCACGCTGCTGGCAGTCGCCAGCGTGATCTCGCCATCCGCTCCTGATGTCCCCGTCACCAATCCGCCGGTTCTCGTCAACATTTCGACGGCGCCGAAAACGGTCGAGGTGAATCTCACCGCCGCGCCGGCAAAGCTGACGCTCCAGGCGGGCGTCACTACCGATGTGTTCGCCTATAACGGCCAGATCCCGGGACCGACACTGGATGTGAGAGAAGGCGACAAGGTCATCGTCCACTTCAAGAACAATCTGTCCGAGCCCACCACCGTCCACTGGCACGGAATCCACCTGCCGTTCGAGTCGGACGGCAGTCCGTTTCATCCGGTCGAGCCGGGCAAGACCCACGACTACGTCTTCACCGTGCGTCCCGGGACCGCGGGCACCTACTGGTACCATCCGCACCCTGACCACCGCACTGGCTTGATGATAGGGAAGGGACTCTTCGGCGGAATCATCGTGCGCGCCGCGGACGATCCGCTGCCCAAGTCGATTCCCGAGAAGCTGATTATGCTTTCCGACAACCGATTTCTCACCGACGGATCGATCGATTTCCCGGACCCGAGATCACACCACGGCGGAATCGACGAGGAGAACGGACGCGAAGGTCCAGTGCTCTTCGTGAATGGACAGGTGATGCCGACGCTCAGCATCCGGAGCGGAGAGGTTCAGCGCTGGCGGATAGTCAATACATCGGCGGGACGGATGTACCGTCTCTCTCTCGAGGGCCACACCTTCGTGCACGTCGGCAGCGACGGCGGACTGTTCGAGAAACCCGTGGAGGTGAAGGAAGTCCTGCTCACCACCGGCGAGCGGGTCGAGCTGCTGGTGCGCGGCACGAATCCGTCGGGGGGAAAGAGCGTGCTGCGCAGTCTTTCCTACGACCGCTACGCGCCCCAGACGAGACCGAAGGACTGGGAGACGGTTCGGGATCTGCTGACGCTGCAAACCACCACCGAATCCCCGGTCGCGGCAGCGGCGATTCCGACAACGCTGCGAACCATTTCTGCCCTCGACGAGGCGAAAGCCACGGCGGTGCGCACGGTGGTGTTCTCACAGGGTCTCATCAACGGCAAGAAGATGGACATGGCGCGCGTGGACGTCAGCACGACAGTTGGCGCCACCGAGATCTGGCAGCTCGAGAACATCGTCGGCATGGACCACCCGTTTCATCTGCACGGCTTCCAGTTTCAGGTGCTCGATCGCAACGGCGTGGCCGAGCCGTATCGGGCGTGGAAGGACATGCTCAACATCCCGAAGCATTCATCCGCGCGCATCATCGTGCGCTACGACGATTATCCGGGCAAGTGGATGTTCCACTGCCACATCCTGGACCACGAAGATCACGGCATGATGGGAGTTCTCGAAGTCAAATAACAACAGGAGGAGAATGTGATGCGATGTGCTGGCGGGCGGTGCCGCGGTGCTGGTTTGTTTTTCGCTTTCCTTGTAGTTGTCGCGTGTGCCGCTCCTGTTCCTCAACCCGTGGCATCGGCTCGCGGGGACATGAGTGTTTCCTCAGAGGAGCAAGTTGCCCGCGGCAGATTCCTGGTCGTCACACACGCCTGCGGTGACTGTCACGGCGGCGGCGCCAATCCGGCGGCGGCCGGATGGCTCGCGGGTGTGCAGGGGGACGGTCCGGCCGAGTCGTTCAAGATTGGTCCTTTTACGACGCGGGCGCGTAACCTGACT
>JBKKAY010000184.1:0-3185 GCA_046714195.1 Gemmatimonadaceae bacterium | reverse complement strand
GGTGCAAGCGCGACGACATGGGCAGGCTCGTCATCGACGACCGCAATCGCACGTCGGTCATGAACGTCTTCGCCGCCGGCGACATCGCGCCCGGCCCTCAGATGGCTATCGTAGCGGCCGCGAGCGGGGCCATTGCCGCCATGGCGATCCACTCGTCGCTGGTCCCCGAGACTCGCAAGCTTCCCAACGGAACGACCGCGAAAAAGTCGTCTAACGGTTCCGCGGCAAAGAACGCTTCCGGCGAATCACCAGCTAAGCGTTAGCGTCTGCGGCTTTCGGTTGCGCATGATTCGCAAGCGGATTGTCCGCCCTTCGGCTTCGGCGATGGCATTCACGAGATCTATCGGCGTCACGAGTTTGACATCGTCAGCCTGGAGGAGCACATCGCCGCCCCTGAGTCCCGAGATGCGGGCGGGAGTTCCCTCGACCACGTTGGTGACGAACACACCTTCGGGCTTTACGCCGAGGATCTCGCGGATGTCCTCGTTGAGCGCGATTACCTCCATGCCGGCGAACGGATAGACCCCTCCACCAAACGTGAAGTTGGGGAGGAGCGCGGATGGGACCCTGGAAGGCATCGGGGTCCGGATCATGACGCGCTGTGTCGATGGCAGCGGAGTCCGTGCGGGCGAGCCGGTGCGCCGCTCGAACGCCTGCGATGCCTTGAGGTCGATGACCACACGGTTCTGCCACCCTTCCGGCGGAGTGCCGAGTGTGCCGCGCATGACGTGGACAGCATCATTGCGCCGTAACCGTATCACGAACGGGGCACCCGGCTTGAGCCAGCTGCGCAGCTGGAAAGCGGTTCCCCGCATGTCGTGCGAGTTGAACGACATGAGGATATCTCCCGGCATGACTCCCGCCCTGGCGGCAGGGGAGCCGGGCTCGACGGCGCTCACCACCGGATACCCTTCGAAGAACACGGTGCCCCGCTCGTCGAACATCCCGTCATCCGACAGAGTGACGCCGAACCACCCGGTTGGCGCGGTGGCAACCGGGGACTGTGCCGCGGCCACTCCCGAAAAAGCGCAAATCGCCAGCAGCGCTCCCGCCAAAGAGCTCCCTCGCAATGTTCCCAGCTTTTCCATCGCTTAGAACCCCTTGAGTCTGAGATTGACGGGGCGTACGGCTCCAAGCTGTTGGACCGTCGCTTCACGCGCCCCCCAAGCAGCGAGATAGTACTGATTGATCACGGGGTCGCGCGGAGCGTTCTCACGCGCCATCTCGGTCGCGTTCATGAGCTGCTCGAGTGCTGCCAAACGCGCCCTGTAGATCGCGGCACTATCGGCCACCACCGGATCCGGAGTGTTCTGAGCGGCCAGAAATGTGGAGGCCGACTGATAGTCGGCGCTGGCGCGGTCCAGCGTCTTCCATGCATCCTCGACAGTTCTTATGCTCGCGGAGGTTGGTGTCGCTGAGGCCCGTTCCAGGCGAGCCGTCTCTGCGCCCGGACCCGAAGTCATCGAGCGCCCCATCGCCATTCCCCCGAGGAGAATTACGATTCCGGCGGCTGCCTGCATCCACGGACGACGCGCGGTCCAGAGGCTGCGCTGACCTCGGTGAATGATCCCTTCTTCGCGCGCTCGCTCGGAAATCTCCGCCCAGCTATTGAGCGGGGGGTGCTCGCGTGCGCGCTCCTGGGCTACGAGCTCGTCAAAACGGTCTTCAGACAGGTGCGACATGTGCCTTCCCTACTTCAGTGGTTGATTCGTCCACGAGGTGCGCCAGCAGCTTCCGCAGCTTCGCGCGCGCCTTGAACAGTTGTGATTTCGATCCGCCCGGAGTGATTCCGAGCTCGCTCCCGATCTCGCCGTGGGTGTACCCTTCGATGTCGTGGAGCACGAACACGACGCGGGCTCCGGGAGACAGCCTCGTCATCGCCTGCTCGATCGATTCGGCGATGAGATTGCTATCGGTGTCCATCTCTATCGAGGCAGAGTCGTCCTCGATGTCCACTTCGAGCTTCGCGATCCGACGGATCTTTCTCAGTGCATTGAGCGTGCGGTTCACCGCGATGCGGTGGGCCCAGGTGCCGAACTGCGAATCGCCCCGATAGCTTGGTAACGCCCTGAAAATCTGCATCCATACTTCCTGCGATATGTCGGCGGCCAGCTCCGGGTCGCCCGACAGGCGGCGCACGACAGCGTCGATGTGCGGCGCGTGCTGCGACCAAAGCCGCCGCAACGCGCGCTCATCGCCGGCGATGGCGCGCCTCAGGTCCACTTCTTCGGTGAGCATTTGGGACGCTATCTTGGTCACCTGGTTCGGCGGTACAGTTGCCTCGCCCTGGCCGGTGACTTTTCCGCTCCCGGAATCGTCGGCATTTGTAAGCCCTCGTCCATTCCGCTTTGCCCAAGGATCCCCCTCGCACGGGGCGGGAACCTAAGTGTCTGCGGCTAGTACAAATGAAAGTAGTCTAAGGAGTTAGCCTTGCTCAGGGTCATTCTAACCGCACTCACTGTCACCCGTGCCGGCGACGGTCTACCCGTCAAGCCAGCACTGGACGTTGGCATGTCCTCCGTCCGGCTCGAGGCGATCGAGCGCGTTGTCGCGCGCGGCATCAAGGCCGGTGGATACCCTGGAGCGGCTGTCGTCGTGGGGAGAAATGGGGCGGCTGTGATGACGAAGGGTTTCGGGAAGCTCTCCTGGCTACCCACGAGCGCCGCGGTCGACGCCCACGAAACGATCTACGATGTCGCTTCGCTGACCAAGGTGGTCGGAACGACTGCCGCGATCATGATCCTGTTCGATGAGAAGAAGATCGACCTCGACGAGCGCATCGTGACCTACATCCCCACCTTCAGCGGCGGGGAAAAGGAGCGGGTCACCGTTCGACAGCTGCTGACCCACACCTCCGGGTTGCCGGCTGGTCGCGACCTCTGGCGCATCACCCAGAGCCCCCTGGAAGCCCGCGCAGCGGTCGTCGGCTCTTCACTCGAGGCCCGCCCCGGTAGCCGCTACATCTACTCCGATCTCGGCGCCGATCTGCTCGGCCTGCTGATCGAAGTCGTCTCCGGTGAGCCGCTCGACAAGTTCCTCGACCGTCGTGTCTTCGCTCCGCTCGGAATGAACAACACCTTCTATCGCCCTGCCGACTCGCTCCGCTACCGCATTGCGCCCACCGAAGTCACACCGCCCAGGGGCTATCCGCTCCGGGGCGAAGTGCACGACGAGAATGCTTACGC
>JBKKAY010000183.1:0-28561 GCA_046714195.1 Gemmatimonadaceae bacterium | reverse complement strand
CGAAAAGACTGATCGGCAGAACGAAGATTCCCTGCGCAAACGTAAAGGCGGCGACCGCGCCGTTGGGGAGATACGATGCGAGCCACGCGTCTACGTAAGCACTGAGCTGAACGACGCCGCGACCGATGAAAGCGGGCACGAAGTTGCGGAACACGTTGCGAACGCTCTGGGCGTTGGTATCGATGCGTGGCCGCACGCCTTTCGCCAGTCTGAGCACGAGCGGCAGCTGGAAGCCGAACTGAAGCGCGCTCCCGACGACCGATCCTATCGCCACGTAGAAGGCCAGCTGCTCGCCGCTCCTTCCCTCATGGAAGAACACCAGCGTCGCAACCATCGCGAAATTCCACACCACCGGCGCCGCGTAAGACATGAAGAAGCGGCGGTGGCTGTTGAGGATTCCGAGACACCACGCGGAGAACACGAGGAGCGCCGCGCCCGGAAAGAGTATCCGGGTGAGCTGGACCGTAAGCTCGCGCTTCTCACCGGTGAAGCCATTGGCGATTGCAGCCACGAGGTACGGCGCGCCCAGAATTCCGAGCAGCACGAGTATCGACGCCACCAGAGCCAGCATCCCCGCGACCGCGCCGGCGAGCTTCGTCGCTTCCTTCTCGTCTCCCTTGCCGAGCAGACCAGCATACTCGGGGATGAAGGACGCCGACAACACGCCTTCACCGAAAAGATTCTGGAGCATGTTGGGGATGCGGAACGCGGCACTGAACGCATCCATGGCAAGGCCGACACCGAGGTAGCGCGCCATCATCGTCTGGCGAATCAGTCCGGCGAAACGGCTGAGAAGAATTCCCATTCCCACCAGCAGCGCGGCACTCTTCGATCGCGCGATCGCCGGACCGGCGGCGCGATCGGTTGCGCGACGCTCGATCGGGGTCGCGGCTTCGGTTACTTCGTCGGGCTGCGGCGGAAGAAACTCAGGCAGCGACCGGTTTTCTACTACCGGCTCTTTCTGTCCAGGAGCTTTGGGATCGTCGCTCATGTCGCACGCTCGGCTGTTTGCCTGCCCGCCTCGGCTCCCTGACCGCGCCGGCTGGAACGGGCGATGGTCGACGCGTGACGCCGGGCTTCACCGAGCATGTCGCCCGTCAGCGCGGTACCGTAGCGCGCGAGGAACGGTACGAGGTTCAGCACTCGCTCCTGCGGGTTTCCGAAGGGCCAGAGCGATCCCCGTGCGGTCGCGATCTCTTCCATAATGTCGGCGTGCCTTCTCTTGGCAGCCGAAATGAGACGCCGCTCGAACCGATCGAGCCGCCTCATGAGATTCGCGCGCAGCCCTCCGGTGACGGACGGTGGCACCGGCGCGTGCTCGCGCTCAACTGCTTCGCTCAGCGCGTCGAGACGCTCGTTCAGAACGGCGCGCGTCGCGTTCAGCTCGGCGATCACGGGCTTCGGAAGATGCGACCGCGCAACGCGACGCTCCACCTCGTGTGGGTCACGTAGATCCTCGCTCAGCAGGTAGAGCTTCTCGAGGATGCGCTCAACATGCGGCTCGATAATGGTGCACGACCAGCGCGGCACTATCACCGGCCTCGCGACGCCTAATGCGTCCGCGATAGGCGTGACCTGCGCGAAGTATGCGATCTCTGCGGGGCCGCCTACGTATGTGGCGGTGGGAAGGACGGCCCGCTCCACCACGGGACGCAGCAGCACGTTCGGCCCCAGCTGCCCGGTCATGTTCTTGGCCGCGGCCTTGATTGGAACGCGCTTCCGGTCTCCATCGCGGGCGCTGAAAACGAGTGACAGCCCCGGGACTTGCTGTACCTGCGGCGTGTAGCCGGCGCTCTCGATTTCCCGGTTCCGCGCGGATATCGCTTCCGAGATTTCACCCGCTTTCTCGAGAGCCGCGGTCAAAACCGGACGGGCAACCTCGAGCGTGGCGGGGTGCGACGCGTCGAGCACCGCGATTCCGAGGGGTGCGAAGAGGGCGCGAAGGAAGGCGACGTAAGCCGATCCAATTGTCGCCGTCGGCGTATAGAACTTTTCCAGGAGCTCGAGCGGAACGGGGTCGATCGCGGATCCGGCTGAGCGCTTGAGTGCGTCCAGCTCGGCGGAAACATCTCCAAGAGGCATTTGCGCCATCGAGCGGCCGAGCGGCTCAGTGTGATCGATCCGAAGCAACTGCGCGCCGCCGATGACGGGGATCGCAGTGCGACTAGCCTCCTTGAAGTCCGCGTCGTCGGTTGCCGCCCAGAACACCGGCGCAACCGGGATTCCCGTCATCTCCTGGAGCTCGTCAGCCAGCGCAAGCGCGCTCAACGCTTTGCTCAGGGTGTAGATCGGGCCGCCGAACAGACCCGGCTGTTGTCCGGTGGTGACCACGACTCCTTTCCCGTCGGCTACCGTGCGAAGCCGCTCGGAAGCGACTCCGGATGCATCGATCGCGGGTGCAAGGGCGGTGAGCCACTTCCTGGATTGATCCGAGCGAATCTTTTCCAGCCGGGCCCGCCACGCTTCCGCCTCGCGCGGGCGCGGCTCGTACCACGCCTCCGGAACTCTCCCCTCGACGAAGGCAGTCGCGAGGGCATTTCCGGAGATGGGCTCGGTGACGACGCGCGGCTTCATCGACGCTCTGCGAAGAGAATCGTCCGCGATGAATCCTCGCTCCACGGTGATCCGGTGTAGTCACCGGCGCGTGCAACCACCTCGAACCCTGCCGCAGCCAGCATTCCCTCCAGCTCAGCGCGGGAGAAGAGTCGCACACGCTCGAGGTATTCCCTGCCTCGCACTCTGATCGTTTTCTCGACGTACTTCCGGTCAGTGCTGATGGCGCGGAACTGCTCTACCGTGTCGCCGCCTGCCACGCGCTCGTCGTAAGCGACGAGATTTCTCCGAACCTCGTCGGGATTGAGAAAGTCGAGAACGAACGTCCCGCCGCGCTTCGTTGCCGCGGCTACGCACTTGAGCACCCGGGCGTGGGCCAGGTCATCCTCGAAATAGCCGAAGCTCGTAAAGAGGTTGACGGCGAGGTCGAAGCTCTCGGCCGCAAATGGAAGCTCGCGCATGTCGGCGCGGACGTAGGGTGCATCGGGCGATTCACGGCGCGCTACGCGCAGCAGCGCAGAGGAGAGATCGAGTCCCGCCGTCCACCACCGGTCGCACAACAGTCTGGCGTGCCTGCCGGCGCCGCAGGCCAGGTCGAGCACCGCGTCCACGCGCCGTCCTTCCATGTGCGTGGCGATGAGATCGATGGCCTCCGAAGCGTCGGTCTCGTCGCGGTGGGGATACAGACGAAGATATTCCTCACCGAACCAGTGCTCGAACCAGTCGGCCTGCTCCTCGGTCGGTCTCGAAATCGATCGCCCGGCATCGGTCATCGTCACTTGTGGTAGGGCTCCCCGCGAACGATCGTCCCGGCACGATAGATCTGCTCGGCAAGCACCAGCCGGGCCAGCTCGTGAGGCAACGTCCACGGCGCAAGCGACAGCCGCAGCTGGGATTTGGCGGAGAAATCTGAAGCGAGGCCGAACGCGCCGCCGATCACGAAAGCCAGGTCGCGATCCTCGTCGCGGGCGCTCTGAAGCAATTCCGCAAACCGCTCCGAATCCATGGACCGGCCTTTTACTTCGCACGCGACAGTCCGCGCCTGCCCGGGAATTTTTGCCGAGAGACGCTCAGCTTCGCGGTCCCGCACGCGATCCTGGGTTGCGGCGTTCCCGCGCTCTTCCTTCACCTCATGCACTTCGAGCGGCCAGTACCGCGCCGCTCGGGTCTCGTAGTCGCGGATCGCCTCCCCCAGCGCCTGGTTTCGCGCTTTGCCAACGACCGCGACGACCAGCCGCATCTAGGCGTAGATGCCGCGAAGCCTGTGAACGGTGGCTACCCGGCTGATGGAAAGCATGTACGCGGAGGTGCGCATGTTCACCCTGTGCTGGCGCGAGAGGTCCAGAACATCCTTGAAGCTGCGCCGCATGATGGTCTCGAGGCGATCGTTGACGAGATCCTCCGTCCAGAAATATCCGCCTCTGTCCTGTACCCACTCGAAGTAGGAGACCGTCACCCCGCCGGCGTTGGCCAGAATGTCGGGGATGACGAAAATGCCCTTGTCGTCGAGAATGGAATCGGCGGCCGCCGTGGTGGGACCGTTCGCTCCTTCGCAGATGATACGGGCGCGAATGTCGGCTGCGTTCTTGGTGGTGATCACGTTCTCGAGCGCAGCTGGCAGCAGCACGTCGACGTCGAGCGTCAGCAGGTCCGCGCCCGAAATGGTGTCGCCGCTCTTGTAGCCCTCGAGAGATTTGTGCTTCGTCACGTGCGCGATCGCGTCGTCGATGTCGATGCCGGCCTTGTTGTAGAGTGACAGCGAGCGGTCGCCGATCGCGACGATCTTGCAGCCTTCACGCGAGAGTAGCTGCGCGGCCACCGATCCGACGTTGCCGAATCCCTGCACGGCCACAGTCGTTCCCTTCACCGGCATGCCGAGGTGCTGGAGCGCATCGCGGGTGACGATCATGCAGCCGCGGCCAGTGGCCTCGCGCCTGCCCAGTGAGCCGCCCAGCTCGAGCGGCTTCCCGGTCACCACCGCGGTGCTGGTGTGGCCGACGTGCATGGAATAGGTGTCCATCACCCACGCCATCACGCGCTCATTGGTGTTCACGTCGGGGGCCGGTATGTCGGAGTCGGGGCCGAGCAGGCTGATGATGCCCGAGGTGTAGCGACGAGTGAGCTTCTCCAGCTCGGTCGCGCTCATTGAAAGCGGGTCACACTTTACGCCACCCTTGGCGCCTCCGAACGGGATGTTCACCAACGCGCACTTCCACGTCATCCACGCGGCGAGAGCTTTGACTTCCTCGAGGGTAACCTGGAGGTCGAAGCGGATGCCGCCCTTGGCCGGCCCGCGCGAAGTGTTGTAGAGGACGCGGTAGCCCTCGTACACGCTCACTTCCCCGTTGTCCATCATCACTGGGATCGACACAATGATTTGCTTCTCGGCCTGACGGAGCACCTTGTACATCCCCGGCTCGAGGTCCAGGAGCTCGGCAGCCTTGTCGAAGCGGGACATCATCGCCTCGAAGGGGTTTTCCTCGTCTAGAAAACGGTCTTTGTCCGGGCGAACAAGCTTGTGTGTGGGAACTCGAATATCGGTGGGGGTGGCCATGATCCGGAGGTCAGCGTTGCGTTGGGAGCCGGAGGCTCACTGTTCGTGTGCTAGAAGATCGTCCAGCAATCGGTCGATGTGCTGCAGTCCATCTTCGACCTTCAAGCGCTGTGAAACATACCATAATGATCCTGCATCGGGAGGCCAGAACGCCTCCAGTTTCACCGCATCCTTGAGCGTGCAAATCGCGAAATCCGAAGACTGCGCCGCTTCGGCGAGCCGAGCGGCATCGCGCCGGGTGAAGGCGTAGTGATCGCGAAAGGAGTTGGGACGGACGATGGCGCCGAGATGGGTGAGTTGCTGGAAAAATGCGTCGGGCCGCGCCACCGCCGCGATGGCCGTGACGTCTGCTCCGTCGAGCGCCTGGAGCGGCATCGTCTGCCCGGTCGCGGTGCTTCGGAGCTCTCCGGGAGCCAGCAGCACGGTGGCGACGGGCAGCGATGGAGCTGCCCTCGCCACCGCGTGCTTCACCGCAGTGACGGCAGCGTTGTCCGCGATCTTGCGCGTAACGATCACCAGCGATGCGCGCCCGAGAGCGCTGAGCGGCTCACGCCACGGACCGGCGGGGAGCAGTCTCGTCGATCCCGTCCACGCGTCGGCATCGATGAGCACGACGTCAGCATCCCTCGCGGCGCGGCGGTGCTGAAACGCATCGTCGAGCACGATCGCCGTCGCGCCTTCGGCTAGCGCGTCCCTCATTCCGCGCACCCGATCGGCTGCGGCGATGACGGAGATCCCCTCGTTCAGGCGCTGGTGGACGAGGGTCTCATCGCCGCCGTACCCGCGCAGGACGATGGCAGGGCTGGCTCCCCGCTCCGACAACTGCCGTGCAAACCATGCCGAGACCGGGGTCTTTCCCGTACCGCCGACGGTCAGATTGCCAATGCTCAAGACCGGCACCGAAACATCATGCGCCTTGAGCAGCCCGCGGTCGTACAGGAACCCGCGTCCCGCTATGGCCGCGCGGAACAACCCTTCCACGGGAGCGAGCACCGACCTGCCCACTCGCGCGGCCGTCCCCCGCCCATTCCAAACCGCGGACACTCCCGAGGGGAGATCACTCACCGGCTGTCTCGACTGCCGCATTCATGAGAGCCTCGAAGCGAGGTCCTTCATTCGCGGCCGCGCGCGCGGATGGCGCGTCGACCATCGTCGGCGGTCCGTACGCGACCGTGATGCGCGCAAAGGGCTTTGGAATGATGAACCTGTCCCAGCTCCCAAGCCGCCACGCCCGGTCCACCGACGCCGCGACCGGAAGGATCGGAGACCGTGACCTGTGTGCGGCGATCAGCGCGCCGGGCGTGAAGCTGCGAGCCGGTCCCCTCGGGCCATCAGGGGTTATTGCGACCTCGCGGCCCGCTTCGAGCTCACGCACCAATGACAGCAGTGCGCGCTCACCGCCGCGGGTAGTGGACCCACGAATCAATCCGTACCCGAGCCACTGGGCGGTACGGGCGATCAGCTCTCCGTCGCGGTGCTCGCTGATGAGGATGGACACCGCCTCACCCTTGTGGTGCCATAGCAGCGGCAACAGCTGGCCGTGCCAGAGAGAAAAGATGAACGGCCTGCCGCTCGCACGGAGCTCGCGGAGAGGCGCATCGTTGACGACGCGGAACCGCCACGTTCCGGCGAGAGCGCTGAGGATGCGCTTGCCCAGCGTCAGCACAAGTCGCGAGCGCCAGGGCAATACTTCCTGTTCCGCGGTCACGTTCGCTACGTCAGCAACCCGCTGACAATGCGGGCGACGCGTTCCGCGGCGCCGGGAGTCCCAAGCTTCGATCGCACCTCGGCCAGGCCGGCGATCGTTTCGATTCGCCGGGATGATTCCGGATCGAGCAGCCGGTCGAGCGCGTCCGCAATCCTGGCGGGAACGATCTCATCCTGTATGAATTCCTCGGCGACCTCGCGTCCCGCCACCACGTTGACGAGGCCGATGTGCGAGATCTTGACCATTCTCTTCGCCAACGCGAAGGAGATGCGTCCGGTGCGATAGGCCACCACCAGCGGGCATTCGGCGATGGCGGCCTCGAGCGTCGTCGTGCCGCTCTTGCACAACGCCGCATCCGCCGCGCGCAGGACGCTGAGCGAGGCGGAGTGCACCAGGCGAAACGGACACCGCGCAGAATCCAGCGCCACGGTGGGCGCGACGCTCACGACCACTTCGAGATTATTGTGGCGGCGCTGGAGCTCTTTGGCGGTCAGAACGAAATCGTCGATGTGGCGGTCGATCTCCTGCTGCCGGCTCCCGGGAAACAGCGCCAGCACGGGCACGTCCTGAGGCAGTGAAAGCGCTTCTCTCGCCTCGACCTTGGTGGGCATCGACACGGCGCGATCGAGGAGCGGATGACCGACGAATTCGGCGTCGATGCCGTAGCCTCGGAGGAGCTCTTCCTCGAACGGGAGAATGACCGCGGCCTTGGTGACGTACTCCGCCAACTTCGGAATCCGCCCCGCACCCCAGGCCCATACCTGAGGCGTGACGTAGTAGACCACGGGGACGCCCGCACTCTTGGCCGCCGCGGCCAGCTTCATGTTGAAGCCAGGATAGTCGATGAGGACGATGAGGGCGACTTCTCCTCTCTGCAGCATCCTTTTGAGAGTCCGAAGCAGCATGACGTGCCGCGGAACGTGGCGAAGCACCTCGAGAAAGCCCATCACGCCGAGCTGGGTGTCGCGGTGCACCAGCTCCACTCCCTGCTCTGCCAGTCGAGCGCCGCCCACGGCCGCGAGGCTCAGCTCAGGCCTCAGGCGGCGGAGCGTCGCCGCGACGCCGGCGGCGTGGAGGTCGCCGGAAGCCTCTCCGGCGACGAACAGAACCTTACGGATGTGGCACCGATGTGCCCGTCAGCGAAGGAAGGGTGCGCTCGATTTCCTTGACGATGCGGAGCGCCACTCCCAGCGCGAGCCTGCCGTCTTCCCCCGTGACGACCACCGGCCCCGAGCCGTTGAGCGCGGCGATGAAGCTCTCCAGCTCGAGCTTGAGCGGCTCCCCCTCCGGCGCCTCGAGCGGAATCCTGTCCACGAACGCGGCGATGTCCACCGGGGCGGTGCGCACCATCGCCGGGTCGATGTCCGACTTGAGCCGAAAGAAATCACCGGTCCCAGCGGCGAGGTCGAGCGAGAGATAGCCGCTCTGCTGAAAGATCCGGATCTTCCGCTTGCGCTCGCGCGAGATGCGGCTCGATGTGATGTTGGCGACCGCTCCGGAGGTGAACGTCACTCGCGCGTTGGCGATGTCAAGCATTGGCGTGAGCACGGGAACTCCCACGGCGGCGATGTCCTTGGCCGTCGAGCCCACCAGCGTGAGCAGGAGGTCGATGTCGTGGATCATCAGATCCAGCACCACTGCCACGTCCGAGCCACGGGGACTGAACGGCGCCAATCGCTCGCTGTCGAGGAACCGGGGGTTCCTGACGAACGGGAGCGCCGCCCGCACCGCGCGGTTGAACCGCTCGATATGCCCGATCTGGATCATCACCCCGCGCTTGTTGGCTAACGCCAGCAGCGCGTCGGCTTCCTCGAGGGTCGTTGTCATCGGCTTCTCGATGAAGACGTGCTTCCCCATGTCGATCGCCTCACTCGCCATCGCGTAGTGGGCCGGGGTCGGCACGACGATCACCACTGCGTCGGCCACTCCCAGCAGATCGGCCAGGGAGCCGTGCGACTTTACCCCCAGCTCCTTTTCCACATGCGCGGCGCGCTCATGGTTGGTCTCCACGAATCCGGCGAACCGTAGCCCGGGAAGATCGCGCAGAATTCGTATGTGGTGGAACCCGAGACTTCCCGCACCGACGACGCCGACGCGCGGTCCTCCCGTCAAATCACCACTCCCCGCTCGCTTGCCTCGACGAAACGGATTAGCTCCTGCACCTCGGGAAATTGCTCGAGCTCCGTCTGCGCGCGCTCGAGTGCCTGCGACACGTTGAGATCGGAGCGGAAGAACAGCCGGTAGGCCCGCTTCAGCTCGCGAATCGTATCCTCGTCCATGCCGCTGCGCTGAAGGCCGACGGTGTTGAGCCCGTAGAGCTTGACCGGATTTCCCACCGCCTTGAGGAAGGGCGGGATGTCCTTCGACACTCTCGCCATCCCCCCGATGAAAGCGTGCCGCCCGATGCGGGCGAACTGGTGAACGGCGGACAGGCCGGAAAGAATCGCCTTGTCTTCGACGATTACGTGGCCCGCGAGCTGGACGACGTTGGAGAGAATGACGCCGTCGCCTACCCGGCAGTCGTGCGCAATGTGCACGTATGACATCAACAGACAGTTGCGGCCGACCGTGGTCTTGAACGAATGCGCTGTGCCGCGGTTTATCGTCGCGTACTCCCGGATCACGGTTCCGTCACCGATTTCGACGTTGGTCTCCTCGCCGGCGTATTTCAGGTCCTGGGGCGCGCCCCCGAGGATGGTCCCGATCCCGACCTTCACGCCGCGGCCCAGGGTCACGTTTCGCTCGAGCGTCGCGCGAGCCGCGATAACACACCCATCCCCGATGATGCACCCCTCGCCCACAATCGCGAAGGCGCCTATCTCGACGTCGTCACCCAGTTCGGCGTCGGACGAGACGATCGCCGACGGGTGGATGCGCGAGCGGGTCATCGATCGCGGACCATCGCCGCCATGTCAGCTTCTACCACTATCTCGCCGTCGACTTTGCCGACACCGTGCATCTTGCACACGCTCCCCCGCATCTGCACGACATCGAGCTCGAAGCGTATCTGATCGCCGGGCTTCACCGGCCGCCGGAATTTCACGTTGTCGAGCGACATGAAATAAACCACCTTGCTCTCGGCGTCGCCGACGGATCCCATCAGCAGCATGCCGCCCACCTGCGCCATCGCCTCGATGATCAGCACTCCGGGCATGATCGGATGCCCCGGAAAGTGGCCCTGAAAGAACGGCTCATTGATGGTGACGTTCTTCAGCCCGACTATCCGCTTGTTCTCCTCGATCTCGAGGATCCGGTCCACCAGCAGGAACGGATACCGGTGGGGCAGGACTCTCATGATGTCTTCTATCGTGTACATCCCCTTCTCCTTTCTTCCGGCCTTGACCATCTCGCGAACCAGCGTGACCGTGCCTCGATGGCTCGGCTTCACCGCGATGATCCGCGCCCGCACGCGCGCACCCGCTAGCGCGAGATCTCCTACACAATCCATCGCCTTGTGGCGAACGAACTCGTCACTCCACCGCAGTTCACCGCTCAGAATGTCCGTGTCGTCGAGGACGATGGCATTCTCCAGCGATGCACCCTTGATCAGCCCTTTAGCGCGAAGCGCATCGACCTCGTGAATGAAACCGAACGTGCGAGCCGCGGAAAGCTCTTTGGCAAAAGAATCCTCCGTCACGGTGAAGCGGCGCGACTGCCTGCCGATGAGCGGGTGCGGAAACTCGATCGTCACATCCAGCTCGAGCCGATCGCAGGGATGAGCCTCATAGACCGATGTTCCATCGATGACCCGGAGCGGCTCCGACAGATCCAGAAACTCCGGCTCGCCGTCGAGTGACGCAAGGCCCGCTTCCCGGAACGCCGCGAGAAACGGCATGGCACTGCCGTCGAGTATGGGCGGCTCGGGGCCATCCATGTCGATGGTGAGGTCGTCGACGCCCACGCCGGTCACCGCGGCGAGAACGTGCTCCACCGTGTGGACGGCGTTCTCGCCCTTCCCCAGCTGAGTGTGCCGGTCAGTGCCGCTCACTTCACTGACGTGCGCGCGGATCCTGGGCGAGCCCGGCCGGTCCGTGCGCCTGAAGACAATCCCCTGTCGTGATTCGGCCGGCTGGAAAGTGATGCGGCAAGGTAGACCGAGATGTAGGCCGATCCCCTCGAGCACCGCGGGGCGGGCGAGAGTCTTCCGGCTCACTTGATCTTCGGGTCTTCCAGCAGCTTCTCCAGGCGACGCATCATCCCCGCCAATTTAAACAGCGCTCCCGTCGCACGGAGGGATTCGCGGTGGGGGCGCGCGGGATAGCCGGACCAGCTCTCTCCGGGCGGGACGTCGCCGAACACTCCCGCCTGTCCGGCGATGCGGGCTCCCTTCCCGATCGTGATGTGGCCGCCGAGCCCCGCCTGTCCGGCGATGATGCAATTGTCCTCGATCACCGCCGATCCGGCAATGCCGACCTGCGCCATTATGAGACAGCGCTCGCCGATGCGGACGTTGTGCGCGATTTGCACCAGATTGTCGATCTTCGTGCCCGCGCCGATGACGGTGTCGTCGATGCTGCCGCGATCGACCGTCGTATTCGCCCCTATCTCCACATCGTCGCCGATGATGCAGCCACCGACGTGCGGGATCTTGTTGTGGGCACCGTTCCGAAAGACATAGCCGAAGCCGTCACAGCCGATGCGGGCGCCTGAATGCAGATTGACCCGGGCGCCGATGGTCGCTCCATGGTAGACCGTCACTCCCGGCCACAGGCGTGAGCTCGCGCCGATCGTCGATCCCGTGCCCACCACGCAACCGGCACCGATGACCACCCCATCGCCGAGCCTGACGCCGGGCTCCAGCACGACGTGCTCGCCGATGGTGACTCTTTCACCGAGACTCACGTTCCGTCCGATCCGCGCCGACGGCGCGACGCCGGGAGCCGGCTTGTGCTCCGCGTACAGCTTCGGCAACACCGCGAGGAGTTTTTCCAGCGGCTGGGAAACCAGAATGCGCGCGCGGGGGTTGCCGGGCGCATCCCGAAACTGCGGGTCGATCAGCACCACTCCGGCCCTCGACGCCGACAACATCGGGACGTACTTGGCGTTGGCCAGAATGCTGAGGTGGTGCGGCTCCGCGCGGTCGAGTGGTGCCACGCCGCTTACAACCGTCTGGCCGTCGCCCTCCAGCTCTCCGGCGACCAGGTCCGCGATAGCCGCAGCGGTGATAGTGCTAGCACCATCACCGCTGTTCGACTGCCTGGGACTTACGGGTGAGGTCACCGCGTAGGCGGTCGGGTTACTCCCGCCGGTTGTGGAATCGCGCCAACCGGTCTGACCGGAGTCTGAGACTTGAGCCGGGCCAGCACCCGCTCGGTCAGATCGAGACTCTTATCGGCGGCGACCACGACGCTCGCCTGGGCACCGACATCGAGTATCATGGCGTACCCGTCTTCAGTGCGAACAGCTTCGATGACGGCCTGGACTCGCTCCATGATCGGTTTCACCAGTTGCGCCTGACGCGCCTGCATCGTCGAGTCGAGTCCACGCGCGCGGTTCTGGTACTCAGCCTCGCGATCGCGAATTGCTCTTGCCCGTGTGTTGCGGGTCGTCGTATCGAGCCTCGCCGCGTCACGCTCGAACACGGTCATCATCGTCGTCAGCGAGTCGTTCATCCGCTGTAGCTGTTGGCGATAGACCACGACTTCCTTGTCGAACTGCGCTTCGGCCTCAGCGCGCCCCGGCGCCTGCTGCAGCAGCTGGGCCGAGTTGATATAAGCGATCCTTACTCCCGCCGCCGGCGACGATGTCTGCGCTTGCGCAGTCACGCTCCCGGCAGCAGCCATCGACAGAACGAGCGCGAGCGATCTCGCTCGAAAAAACACGTGCATTATTGCTCCAGTGTTAGAAGAACTGTCCGAGCTTGAAGTGCAGCTTCCAGCCCGGCGCGGGGCGACCAGAGGCGTCAACCTTGTCGAAACCATACCCGATATCGATCCCTAAAGGTCCGAGCGGGCTCAGCGTGCTCGCCCCGAATCCCGCGCTCCTGAAGAGACGCGTCGGATCGAACTCGCGCGGCTTGTTCCAAACATTGCCGCCTTCGAAGAAGGTATTCAAGTACAGCGCCTGGCTGACTCGCAGGCCGAGCTCGGCGGTCCCCACGAAAAACGCGTTACCGAAGGAGCTGGGCGTCGCCTGAGACTCGTCGCCGGCGGGATTGTACCCGCCTGGCGTGATCGAGAACTCGTTGTAGCCGCGGAGCGCTTCGCCGTACTGGGTGCCGCCAAGGGCGAACGACTGCGAGTAGTAGAACGGCCCCGGGTTACCGAACAGGGCACCCGCCCTCGCGCTCAGCCCGGCCACGAACACCATCGGGCTGCCGCCGAGCAGTGAGCCGCCGATCGCACCGATTGGGGAATAATTGCGCAGCTCAGTGGTATACCGTTGGAAGGATGCCGTTCCTCCCAGCGGACCACCATTGAATTGGGCATTGAATGACCGGAGTCCTCCGTCCGCCGGGAACGGGAGTCCGGTTCGGGTATCGTGCTGAGCGGTGAACCCGAGGGTAGACCGGAAGCAGTTGTTACAGGTTCCCGAATTCTGCGCCAGCGTCCCTTCGTTGCCGAACTTCACTTTCTCTCCGCCATAGGAGACGAAGAGCCTGGTGTAGAGCGAGTTCGGCACCGGGAATCCAAGCTGGATCTGTCCGCCCGACCGGGTTGCCGTGCCCAGGTTGGCGAGCTGGAACCGGGACCGCGTGTGGTACGCGGTAAAGCTTCCCGAGATTCGCGAGCCGCGGATGTTGGGATCGCTGTAGGTGCCGTTGAAGTCATTGATGTAGTTGCCGAACTGCCATTGGAGCTGAGCCCGCTTGCAGCGCCCAAAAAGATTCGGCTGGTCCAGGCCGATGAAGCCGCCGAGCCCGGTGCCCTGCCCCATCGATGCGCCGAAGTTCACGTTTCCTGTGCGCTTCTCCTTCACCGTGAAAACAATATCGACATCGCCCTGATCGCCGCTGGGACGCGTCTCGGGTGCGGCCACAGGGGTCTCGAAGAAATTCAGATTGCCGATGTTCTGGTAGCTCCGAATCAGATAGTTCCTGTTGAACACCTGTCCGGGAGCGAGCACGATCTGCTCGCGAATGCATGACTCGTGGGTGTAATCGTTGCCGGCGATCTCGATACGATTCACGATCGCTGGTGATCGCTCCTCGATCTCCCAGCGCAGATTCACGGTGCGAACGGAGTCGGTGCTGGGGACGCGCTCGGTTACAGGCCTGATCTGCGCATAGATGTAACCTTCGTCGCTGTACGCCTCGGCCAGTTTTCCTTCCGCCTCCGCCCAACGCGCGGCGTCGAAGGTGTTGGGCGGATTCACGTAGCTCCGCCTGAGCAATCCCGTTGCGCGCTGCGTCAGGGTGCGCTGCTGAGCGGACCCGAAGGGATAGAACAGCTGGATCTGATCGGTGGAGAACCGGCGATTGCCGACCACCTCGAAGTTGCCGACGACGTACCGGGGTCCTTCGCTGACAGTGATGTCGATGAGTCCTTTGCCACGCTCGCGGTCCACAATGAGCGTGTCGCTCAGGATCCTGAAGTCGATGAAGCCACGGCTCCCGTACAGCTGCGGAATCCGTTCAGCGAGATCGGCTGCGTAGACGGCGTCGTCGAACTCCCCGTCACGGGTCCAGAGAAAGCCTTCGGGCTTGGTCTCCATCGCGCTGACAACGTCGTCATCAGGCACCCGGGTATTGCCGTTGATGCGGATGCCGGAAACCGCGAGCCGCCTGCCTTCGTCGATCTTGAAGGTGATTCCCAGGCGGCCGTCGACCAGGGTCGACTCCGCCTGTACTTTGGCCAGGTAGTAGCCCTTGCTCTCGTAAAGGGAGTCCGTGCGCTCGATCGCAGCGGAGATCTTGGCCGGATCGAGGGGCGCGCCGGTCGGAAAGGCGAGACGCTCGCGCACGTCCTTGGGAGAAACCTTGTCGGCTCCGACGACCGTGTAGGAGGCGAGGATCGGCCGCTCCTTCACCCGAATCACCAGCTCTGCCCCGGGGAGGCCGGCGGTGGGCCGGCACTCGATCTGGACGTCGTCGAACTGGCCCGTGCCGTAGATGGACCTGATGGCCCGCTGGATGTCGGTGACGCTCAGGGCGATACCCGGGACGAGGCCACTGGCCGCACGGATCGTCGCGCTGTCGACGCGGGCATTCCCGCTTACGAGGATCGCGCTGGGCGTGGCGCACGCGCCCTGGGTGGTGGCATCCTGGGCCCCAAGCGGGGCGCACAGAATCGCGAGCGCGATGAACGGAGCTGCTAGTCTACGCATCGCACAAATATACACCAATCGGTTTGCCGGAGGTCCTGGCGGAATTGCGCATTTTCATTGGACAAAAAAAGCCGCCCGGGAGTTGCTTCCTCCCGGGCGGCCGGTGTCTCGGACTGCGAAAACCTACGCTTTGGCGGTCCCGCTGAGCACGCGAAATTCCAGCTTGGCGCCGTCGGCGGTGACGTCCACCTCGAGCTCGTCGCCCTTCGAGAACTCCGCCAGCAGGATCTTCTCCGACAGCGGATCCTCGATGTACTTCTGGATCGCCCGCTTGAGCGGACGCGCGCCGAACCTCTCGTCGTAGCCGTGCTTGACGAGGAAGGCCGATCCCGCGTCAGTGAGCTTGAGCGTGAGCTCTTCCTCACTGAGACGCTTCTGCACGTCCTTGAGCAGAATGCCGACGATCTCGGCGATGTGAACCTCGGACAGCGGATGGAACACGATGACATCGTCGAGCCGGTTGAGGAACTCGGGATTGAAGACGTGCTGCATCTCTTCCTTCACCTTTTCCGCCATCCGCTCGAAGCTCGACTTCTGATCGGGCGCATGGAAGCCGAGGCCGCGGCCCTTGGTGATGTCGCGCGCCCCGACGTTCGAGGTCATGATCACCACCGTGTTCTTGAAATCGATCACACGCCCGTAGTTGTCGGTGAGGTGACCCTCGTCGAGAACCTGGAGCAGGATGTTGAAGACGTCAGGGTGCGCCTTCTCGATCTCGTCGAGAAGAACGACGCTGTACGGCTTGCGGCGCACCGCCTTGGTGAGCGTTCCGGAATCCTCGTAGCCGACGTAGCCCGGAGGGGCGCCGATCAGGCGTGATACCGAGAACTTCTCCATGTACTCGCTCATGTCCACCCGAATGAGCGCGGACGGATCGGCGAACAGGAACTTCGCCAGCGATCTCGCGACTTCGGTCTTGCCCACGCCGGTCGGTCCTGAGAAGATGAACGAGCCGATCGGACGATTCGGATCCTTGAGTCCGGCGCGGCTGCGGCGGATCGAGCGTGCAAGCGCCTTGATCGCCTCTTCCTGGGCGACCACCGACACGTGCAGCTCTTCCTCCATCCGCAGGAGGCGCGCTGTCTCCGCTTCCTGGAGGCGCATTACCGGAATTCCGGTCCAGCGGCTAACAATGAAAGAGACCTCCTCCTCACCGAGTACGGGGCGGTGCGACTGGCGGTGCTTCTCCCACTCTTCCTGCTTGCGTCGGATGTCGCCCTGAAGCTCGCGCTCGCGGTCACGGAGTGACGCCGCGCGCTCGAAGTTCTGGTCGCGCACCGCGGCTTCCTTGTCCACGTTCACAAGGTCGAGCTGGCCCTTGAGCTCAGCGACGGCCGGCGGCGGAGACTGCGTCGCCAAACGAGCGCGCGCGCCCGCCTCGTCGATCACATCGATCGCCTTGTCAGGAAGGAATCTGTCGGTGATGTAGCGCTCCGACAGCTTGGCCGCCGACACGAGCGTTGAATCGGGAATCGTGACCTTGTGGTGCTCCTCGTATTTCTTGCGGAGTCCCTTCAGGATCTCGACCGTCTCATCCACTGTAGGCGGCTCGACGATCACGGTCTGGAAGCGGCGCTCGAGGGCGCCGTCCTTCTCGATGTATTTACGGTACTCGTTGAGAGTCGACGCACCGACGCACTGCAGCTCGCCGCGCGCCAGTGCGGGCTTGAGCATGTTGCTGGCGTCGATGGCGCCTTCCGCAGCCCCTGCCCCGACCAGCGTGTGCAGCTCGTCGATGAAGAGGATGATGTTCTTGTTCTGCGCGATCTCGTTCATGACCGCCTTGAGGCGCTCCTCGAACTGGCCGCGATACTTGGTGCCGGCGATGACTGCCGCCATGTCGAGTGACAGTACGCGATTGTCACGCAGCGAATCCGGGCACTCGCCGTTGGCGATGAGCTGCGCGAGGCCCTCAACGATCGCAGTCTTACCAACTCCAGGTTCGCCGATCAACACGGGGTTATTCTTCTTGCGGCGGGTAAGGATCTCCATCACGCGCTCGATTTCCTTGGCGCGGCCGATGGTCGGGTCGAGCTGGTTGTCGGCGGCGAGCTGCGTAAGGTCGCGGCAGAAGTGGTCGAGAGCGGGAGTCTTAGACTTCTTCTCGCCCTTGCTCGTCTGCGTCTGTGTCGTGCCCGGAGCGCCTGCCTGGCTGGCCGGAGTTCCGCCCTGCGGCATCTCCGTTCCGAGCAGTCGAAGCGTTTCGGCCTTGGCGGCGTCGAGATTTACGCCGGCATCTGTAAGGACTTGCGCGGCAATTCCCTTTTCCTCGCGCAGGAGACCGAGAAGCAGGTGCTCGGTGCCTACATAGCCATGACTCAGGTCGCGAGCCTCGCCCATGGCGAGCTCGAGAACTTTCTTGGCGCGGGAGGTATACGGGAGATCGGGCCCCGTCGCGGCGGCGGCTTTCCCCTTCTTGACCGTCTCCTCGATCTTCTGCTGGATCTCGTCGAGGTCGACGCTCAGGTTCTGGAGGACCGCTGCGGCGACTCCTTCGCCTTCGCGAATGAGGCCGAGGAGAATGTGCTCCGTGCCGACGTATTCGTGATGAAGGCGAGCCGCCTCTTCACGCGCCATGGCCAGGACCTTTCGAACACGCTCAGTAAAGTTGTAACCGTTCATCTCTGCTTTTCCTCAGTGCGGTTTGCGTGTGCGCACAGTGTCAACCGTCAGGTGACCTGGGCGCGCGTCTTTGTCCGCTAACCTTTATACAGCCTCTTGAGCTAGCGTTTCCCGCACGTACCTAGCGCGCGCGACATTCGCTTCGCTTTCCGTCAGCGCCTTTCCCTCGGAATGCCCGAGGTGCGCGAACTGACTAAAAATCAGGAGCTTGTTGAGGGTATATACACTGAGACCGCTTATCAGTTTCAAACCGACAGCCAGTCGCACGCCGCTCAGGTAGTTCATTGCTTCATCGAAGCTCAAGCTGCGTGCATAGCGAAGCGTACCGAACGCCCGCCACAATTTGTCTTCCATAATATAACCAGCATCGCGCAACAGGACCCGCCGCGATTCTTCTTCGCGCTCTATTACATGTCTAACGACGCGCACGAGGTAATCGAGTAACTCGCCTTCCGAACGGCCGAGGGTCGTCTGGTTGGAAATCTGGAAGAAATTCCCCACCACTTCGCTCCCCTCGCCGTACATCCCGCGGTAGGTCAGGCCCACCTGCTGGAGCCCGGCAAGGACCTTTCCGATCTCCTTGGTGAGGACCAGTCCCGGGAGGTGGATGAGCACCGACGCGCGCAGCCCCGTGCCGACGTTGGTCGGGCACGCGGTCAGGTAGCCGAACTCGTGGTGGAAGGCGTACGGAACCCTATTGCCGAGCTCGACGTCGAGCCGCTCGATCACGCCGAAAGCGTCGGCGACGTGGAACCCGGAGTGAAGAGCCTGGAGCCGGAGGTGGTCTTCCTCGTTCACCATGATCCCCACGCCGCGCGACAGGTACACCGCGGCTCCGGTGCGAACCGGCTGATCGTTGAGGCCAGCCAGCTCCTTGCTCACCAGGTGGCGCTCGTGCAGCAGCAACCGGTCTTCCGGCGGAAGCTCGTCCACCCTGATCAGCACGCCGTCGTCGATGGAGCTCAGACTGGCAAACGCCTCACGGACCTGAGTGAGGATCCGAAGCCGCTCACCGTCCCGCGCACGGGGGGTGAAGGCGTAACCCTCCAGGTTTCTCGCCAGCCGGATGCGGGTCGAGATGACGATGTCCGCGTGCTCGCCCGAAGCATCGAGCCAGCCGGCACCACCGTCGGGAAGCAGCGAGAGATCGAGCATCACTCCATCCCGCGCAGCTTATCGCGAATGTCGGCCGCCAGCTCGAACTGCTCGGCGTCGACCGCGCGCTTGAGTCTGTCGCGCAGCTCGGTGGCGCTCGAGACGTGCGGCAGCTCGGACGGAGAAGGAGCGACGTAGCGCCTGCCGATGTGCCGTGAATTCCCGTGTACGCGGCGGAGGAGGTCGCGGAGGCTGGACTCGAATGCATCGTAGCAATGCGCGCAGCCGAGACGGCCGGTGAGCCTGAAATCGGCGAGCGTCCCGGAGCAGAACGGGCAGTTCGTAACCTCGCCTTTGGCGGCGGGCATCTGCTCGTGAATCTTCTGCAAGAAATCGTTGATCTGCGGCTTGGCGGCGTTGATGGTCGTCTCGACCCCGCGCTCCGCCGCGCATTTCTCGCACAGATGCAGCTGCCTCACCCCGCTCCCCTGGATCTCAGTGAGCTGGATCACGGCTTCGCCTTCCTTGCACAGATCGCACACCATTTATACGACGACCTCGTCCACGGCTGTCTGCGTCAACCGGCCACCCTCGAGCAGCAGCACCCTGTTGGCGCGCGCGGCGAGGCTCCGGTTATGAGTTACGACGACCATTCCGATCTCGAGGTCATTGACGACTTCGGTGAGCAGCTCGTGGAGCACCTCACCGTTCGGCCGGTCGAGGTTCCCCGACGGCTCGTCGGCGAGCAGGATCTGAGGATCCATCGCCAGGGCGCGGGCGACCGCCGTGCGCTGCTGTTCCCCGCCGGAAAGCTCGGCGGGACGATGCGTCATTCTGGCGCTCAGGCCCACACGCGCGAGCAGCTCCGACGCCCGGCCGCGCGCCTCCTCTTCCGACTTCCCTCCTATTCGGAGCGGCATCATGACGTTCTCGAGCGCAGAAAACTCCCGCAGCAGGTGATGAAACTGGAACACGAACCCGACGGTTCGGTTCCTCAGCAGTCCCAGCTCTGTCTCGTCCCTGCCATGCACGGGCTCGCCACCGATCACCACGTAGCCACGCGTCGGCTTGTCGAGCGCGCCCAGCACGTGGAGCAGCGTGCTCTTCCCCGCTCCGCTGGCGCCGACGATGGCGACCATCTCGCGTCGCTGCACGGCGAGGTCGACGCCCGAAAGCACCGGTATGATGTTCCCGTCGCCGCCGACGTAGGTCTTGTGGAGATCGTGCGCCTCCAGAACGGTCATTGTCATTCGTGTCTGATCGCTTCGAGCGGAAACAGGCGCGACGCCTGAATCGACGGATACAGCGTGGCAATGGCGGCGATGGCGATGCTGGCCAGCACGATGATGACGACATCGTCGACCTGCGTTGCAACCGGCAGGTGATCGATGAAGTAGACCTGGGGATCGAGCTTGATGAACTTGTATCTGTCGAGGCCGATCGCGGCGCCGAATCCGAGAAGGAGTCCGAGCGCGGTCCCCACCACGCCGATCACCACGCCCTGGGCGAAGAAGATCCGCCGGATGGATTTGGCCGGCAGGCCCATCGCCTTGAGAATTCCGATCTCCTTGGTCTTGTCCGCGACCACCATGGTCAGGGTGCTGACGATGTTGAAAGCCGCGACGAGCACGATGAGCAGGAGTATCACGCCCATCCCGAGCTTCTCAAGCTTTAGCGCCTGAAATAGTGAATGGTTCTGCTCTTCCCAGTCGACGGTGCGGAACGGCCAGCCCAGCGCGGCAACGAGCTGCGGAGCGACGATGGATGCCTGCCAGCGATCGACGGTCTTGACCTCGATGCCGGTCACGCCCTCACCCAGGCCCGCCAGCTCCTGCGCCTTGTCGAGCGCGATGAAGGCGTAGGCGTTGTCGTACTCGTACATCCCGGTGGAGAGAATTCCGGTGACCTCGAACCTCTCGATCCTCGGAACCAGCCCGCCAGTAACGGCGTTCATCTTCGCGCCACCAGCGGTCAGCAGGTTGATGGTGTCGCCGGGCCACTTGTTGAAGCGGGCAGCCAGCAGCTTCCCGAGCACTACGCCGCGCTTTTCACCGTCCGAGCTGGCAAAACGGAAATCTCCGCTGATGGCGTGAGACCGGATCGTAGTCACATCGGGGACGCCGCGGGCAGCCGGCTGAATGCCGACAATGTAGACGCCGCCCGAATAGTCGCTGCCGGTTGTCATCACGCCTTCGGTGAGGACGAATGGCGCGGCCGCGACGACTCCCGGCTGTTTGCGCACCTTCTCCAGCGTCTGCTCCCAGTCGGTGATCTTGAGTCCTTCGCCGTAGCTGAGGACGCGGATGTCAGGGCTGCCGACAAGAATCTTCTCGCGCAGGTCGTGCTGAAGGCCGTTCATCACGCCGATGATGACAATGAGCGCGCTCACGCCGACGGTGACTCCTCCGATGGCGATGATGCTGATGAGTGACAGCAGCTTGGAACCGCGCCGGCTCCGCAGATATCGCCAGGCGATCTGAAGCTCGAGCTTGGTCACTCGGGCCTCATCGTCGGAAAGAGAATCACGTCGCGGATGTTGGTCGCGCCCGACAGATACATGAAGAGTCTGTCGACGCCGATTCCACAGCCGCCCATTGGTGGCATTCCATACTCCATCGCTCGAAGATAATCCTCGTCCACGCCGCTGGCTTCCTCGTCGCCCGCCGCGCGCGCCTCCGCCTGCAGCTCGAAGCGACGCCGCTGATCGAGCGGATCGTTCAGCTCGCTGAAGGCGTTCGCCAGCTCCTTGCCGTTCGCGAAAAGCTCGAACCGCTCGGTGAGCAAGGGGTTTCCCCTCTTCTTTTTCGCCAGCGGTGAAAGCTCCACCGGGTAATCGACCACGAAAGTCGGGTCCTGGAGCTTGGACTCGACCAGCGCCTGAAACATCTCGTCGAGGAGCTTTGTCCGGCTGAGGGTGGCGGCATTCTCTACACCAACTCGCTTCGCGAGTGCCCGAAGCGTCGATTCGTCGGCGGTCTGAACGTCGATCCCGGCAGCCGCATTGAGCGAGGGGACCCATTCGATTCTCGGGAACGGGCGCCGAAAAACCGGGACCTGCGCCGCCAGCTCGGGCACCGCCCGCACAGCTTCCGCTGCATTCTCGATCAGCTCCTCCACCAAGTCCATCATCCCCGTATAGTCGGCGTACGCCTGGTAGAACTCGAGCATGGTGAACTCGGGATTGTGCGTACGGTCGATTCCCTCGTTCCGGAAGTCGTGCCCGATCTCGTACACGCGCTCAAGTCCGCCCACCACCAGCCGCTTCAGGTAGAGCTCGTCGGCGATGCGGAGGTAAAGCTGCATGTCGAGCGCGTTGTGCACGGTCGTGAACGGCCGCGCCGCCGCTCCCCCGTAAAGCGGCTGGAGAATCGGCGTCTCCACCTCGAGGAAGTCGCGCGCATCGAGGAAGGCGCGCATCGCGCGCGTCATGCGTGACCGCGCGATGAACAGCGCGCGCACCTCAGGATGAACGGCGAGGTCGGCGTAGCGCTGCCGGTAACGTTGCTCCGGATCGACGAATCCCGAGTGGCGAACGGTCTGGCCATTTACCTCCTCTTCCTTCCCGAAGGGCAGCGGACGGAGCGATTTCGCCAGCACCTCGAACGCATCCACACGCACGGTGACTTCGCCAGTGCGCGTGCGGAACAGCGGCCCGTGCACTCCGATGATGTCGCCCAGATCGAGGTGCGCGAGCAAGGCGTAGCGGTCCTCGCCGAGCTGGTCCTTCCGGAAGTAGAGCTGTACGCGCCCGGTGGCATCGCCCAGGTGAGCGAAGGTGGTCTTCCCGTGCGAGCGCCACGCGACTATCCGCCCGGCGAGCTTGACGGGCTTACTCTCGTCCTCATCTCCCAGGAGATCGAGCGCTTCGGCCGCGGTGTGATCGCGGTCGAAGGAATACGCGTAAGGAGCAACGCCGGCGGCCTCCAGTGCTTCCAGCTTTTCGCGGCGCGCCTGGAGGACAAAGTTGAGCTCGTCGCTCACGCGGCCGCCGTTTTCGAGCCGCCCAGCTTCAGATACGCTTCGATGAACGGCTGGATCCCGCCGTCCATCACTTTCTGGACGTCGGGGATCTTGAGCTCGGTCCGATGGTCGTTGACCATGGTATACGGCTGGAACACGTAGCTCCTGATCTGGCTGCCAAAGCTGACGTCGGACTTGGTGGCGTCGAGCTCGGCCTTGTGAGCATCCCGCTTCTCGACCTCGGCCTGATACAGCTTGTTCTTCAGCATCTTCATCGCCGTCGCCTTGTTCTTGAACTGCGACCTCTCGGCCTGGGATGCCACCACGGTGTTGGTCGGAAGGTGTGTTATGCGCACCGCGGAGCTCGTCTTGTTGACGTGCTGGCCGCCGGCGCCTGAGGCGCGATAGACATCGATGCGAAGGTCTTCGTCCCTGATCTCGATGTTGATCTCCTCGTTGACGACGGGATAGACGAACACCGATGCAAAGCTGGTGTGCCGCCTGGCGTTCGCGTCGAAGGGTGAGATGCGGACGAGACGGTGGACGCCGGTCTCCGGACGAAGAAATCCATAGGCATAGTGACCGCGGATCTCGAGCACCGCTCCCTTGATCCCGGCTTCTTCGCCTTCACTTTCGTCCAGCACCGAAATCTCGAATCCGCGACGCTCGGCCCAGCGCACGTACATGCGCATCAGCATCTGCGCCCAGTCCTGGGCCTCGGTGCCGCCCGCGCCGGCGCTGATCTCGAGCTGCGCGAATCTGAAGTCATCGGGACCGCGGAGGAGTGACCTGACCTCGAACGATTCGACTTCTTCGCGCAGCTGCTCGACTTCGGAGTCGAGCTCGCGCTCCATCTCCGGCTCGGAGCCCTCCGGCAGCATCTCGTCCAGCTCGAGAGCGCCGGCCGCGCGGGATGTCAGCTTGTCGTAGGGCTCGATCCAGTTGCGCAGCGTCTTTGCTTCCTGAAGGACCGCCTGCGCTTTCTCCTGGCTGTTCCAGAAGGCGGAGTCGGCCATCTCCGTGTCGAGGGCGGTCAGTCGCGCGCGCTTCCCATCGATGTCAAAGATACCTCCGCAACTCCGCCAGCCGCTCGCTCGATTGCCTCAAACCGCGACTGCGTTCGCTGTCCGCCATTACCCCGACCCCTAAAAGATTTTCTTGCCGCCACCAAGCACGTCGTTCAGTGCTTCCTGGAAGTAGGTGGTGCTCTCCGCCAGCTGTTGTCCTACCTGAGCAATATACTCCTCAAAGCTCTTCTTGATCTCCTCGCGGAACAGCTGCTTCAGGGTTCCGTCGCGGAGTCCCTCGGCGTGTTTCGCGGGGTGATAGGTGATGATGTCGGAGACGAGGGCCTTGGCCAGGCGCTTCGCGCGCTGGTTGGGATCCTTGGAGAGGAACGGGTTGAGTGGACGCCGTGCGCCGGGAGGCGTGCTGGTGCTCACGGCGGACGATGCGGCCTTGGGAGTCGGCGCGCGTTGCGGAGGCGGAGCGGGAGACGGAGCCGCGGGTGGAGTCGCTGCTCGCGGAGTCGGAGCAGGAACGTAAGGCGGTGTTACCGGTTGAGCGGCGGGAGGAGTCGAGAACGGCGGAGAATCCCACGCGCTCTGGGCCTCAGGAGTCGCTCGCGGACGCTGCGGTGGAGCGTTCTCGGGAGCCGGCGCGGACCGAGCGGAGCTGGACGGAGTGGTCCTGGCCGTCGGCGACGGGATGGAGATGATCCCACTGCACACCGAGCAGCGCGCGCGCACACCAGCGGGAGGAACCTTCGAGGGATCGACGCGAAACACCGAGCGGCAATCCGGGCAGGTGACGTTCATTCCGATTCTCCAATCATCCGCGCGTCCCGAATCGCCGGCAGGGGTTCCTGCGGAGTGATGCGGTCGTCGCTGCGGCGATCGACGGTATATACGGATCCAGGGAGACTCTTGGCGTAGGTTTTCATCTCGGTCGCAAGCTGGCTTGCCTGACGCGCCGAGGTCAATGTCCGGCGCAGGTTGGTGACGACGCCGATCGACAGCGTCATGAGCGGAACGCGGTCGAGGTGACCCCGGCGATCCTTGCCGAAGAAATACCCGGCGCGCCGATCCTGCTCCGAGTATTGATACGGAGCGAGCAGGTCGAAGGTCGCGACGATCTCACCACAGACTGAAGGAATGGCATTGTACGGTATGATGAAGATAAAGTCATCGCCGCCGATGTGCCCGACGAATCCGGTCTCGCCGCAGGTACCCTTGACCACGTCGTGGAGGAGCTTGGCCAGAATGCGGATCACCCGGTCGCCTTCGTTGTAGCTATAGCGATCGTTGAATTCCTTGAAGTGATCGAGGTCGGCGTAGCACACCGCGAAGTAGTCGCCGATCGCGAGGCGGCGGCCAATCTCCGCTTCGATCGCCGAAGTGCCCGCCAGTCGCGTAGAAGGGTGCACGATCAGGTCGCGCTCCGAGCGGATCAACATCGCGGTCAGCCGACGCGCTGCTTCCGGAGCCAGCATTCCGTCCCGGATCACTTCGTCCGCGCCGGCATCGAACGCAGCCGACAACGCCTCCGCTTTCTTGCTGCAGATCACCGCGCAGGGAACCACCCCGGTGTACGAATCGCGCTTGACTCTCTGAAGCGCGGCGAGCGCGGCAACCGGATCCCGGCGAGCGTCGAAGACGGCGAACCGCGGGCGCGTGCGCAGCCCGATCGACATGAGCTCGTCAGCGGAGCTCAGGGTGACGACCGATGCGTCCTGCGTTCCGATCCAGGCGCTGATGTGCGCCGGGAGGGGCGAGCCGTCGGGGACGAAGCGGATGGCGTTTGGCTGCTGCAAGTCTGGGCTGTTCCGTGGCCGTCTGTCAGGATGAGAAAGACGCAACGCCAGGGACAGCGTATGCGGCCCTTGTTGACGACCCGTCCGAGGGTAGAGTCACTTTCATGATGCCCGCCTGACGCCCCGGGAAACCACCATCGACCCCCCTCCCGAGCATCAGAACAGGTATCTGAGCGATATGTAGGTCGGCGGCTGACCGTCGTCGGCCGGGATTCCGCCGAACATCCGTGCGATATCGAACACGAACGGACCGCTCTCGATGCCGAGACCCAGGGACGCGCTGGCATCGCTGCGCCGATCATCGCCCACGTAACCGGCACGCAGGTGGACCTTCTTCTGATAGACCACGTCGGCCCCCAGGCGCAGCGCCTTGCCGCCATAGCTCCTCGAATCGAGCAGGCTGGCCGCGGCAAAGACCTCGACGTCCTTCACGTAGCGGTCGATGAATGGCAGCCGGTACAGCGCTCCCACCTCAACCTGGGTGGGCAGCGGGGTTCGCTCATTGGTACCATCCTCGTTCAGCTTGCCGCCGAGGTGCCGGACCGCGATCCCGAAAGTGAGTGGCCCGCCGGCGACGACGTCGTACTGGGCTCCCAGGTCAGCTGCGGTGGTGCTCGTCGAGAGTGATCCCACCGTCGCGCACTGCCCGGAGCAATCGACGCGAAGCTGGACCAGCTTGTAGGTGAGGCCCACGCTGAGCCTTTTTCCGATGCCGTTGGCGTAGGTGGCGGCGAGCACGATGTCTCTCGGATAAATGGTTCCGATCACCGTGCCCATGTCGTCGGTGATCTGCTGGTCGCCCAGATTGAGGATGTTGAGCGAGATCGCGGCGGTACCGCGCGTCCGGGACGGCAGAACGAAGCTGAGGGCATCGCCCACGCCGGCCAGGGTGGTCGAGTGGTGGATGGCCAGCTCACGCTTTTTCTGCCACGCGATTGACGATGGATTCCACCAGATTCCTTCGCTGCCCGGCCTGGCGCCAACCATGGCTTGCCCCATCCCGACCGCTTGTGCTCCGGTGGGAAGGAGGAGAAAGAGTGCGCCTTCGCTTCCCTGCCCGTCCTGCGCCTGCGCCGTCAGCGCGCCAAGCACCAGGAGCGAGAGGGCGAAGCTAAAGGGGAGTCGCCTCATCGATCAGCATGATGGGAATGTCGTCGCGAACCGCGTAGCGCAGCTGGCATTTGCGGCAGATGAGCGCCTGCTCACTCTCGCGATACTCGAGCTCGCTCTTGCACTTGGGACACACCAGGATCTCGAGCAGACGCGGCGACAAGCTCATTTGCCTTTACCCGTTGCCAGTTGATAGCCGAATCTCGACAGGCTGCCGGGATTCTTGCGCCAGTTGGGGAGGACTTTGACCCACAGGTCCAGATACACCTTTTCCTGAACGAGTGCTTCAATTTTCTTCCGCGCCGACTCGCCGAGCTTCTTGATCTGCGATCCCCCGTTCCCGATGATGATCGCTTTCTGGCTGTCGCGCTCCACATAAATTACCGTGCGGATGTAGAGAGGGGAGCGGCCCTCGCGATATTCCTCGACCTGCACGGCAACCGCGTACGGCACCTCGTCGTGGAGCTGTTCGAGGACGGTCTCTCTCACCAGCTCGGCGACGAAGAATCGCACGGGCTGAGTCGAGATCTCGTCTTCGGGATAGAGGAAGGGACTTTCCGGCAGCTCGGCGCTCAAGCGCTCCATCAATTCCGGGAATCCATCGCCGGTGAGCGCCGACACGAGAATCGCATCGTTGTTCGACGCGAGCTCGTCGCGCCTTGCGTCCGGGAGCTGATCGGACTTGTTGAGCGCGATGATCACAGGCGCGCGCGGATTCTTCGTGAGCTTCGCGGCCTCGACGAGCGGTGGCGGTTCGCCTTCCGTCGCGTCGGCGAGGTAGACGATGACGTCGGCTTCATCGAGAGCGCGGACAGCGGTCGAGCGCATCGATTCCTGGAGCGGATACTTGGGATCGAGGAGGCCGGGGGTGTCGAGGATCACCATTTGGGCTTGGGCGGTGGTGAAGATCCCGACGATCTTGTCGCGAGTGGACTGCGGCTTGGGGCTGGTGATGCTCAGCTTCTGGCCGACAATGCGGTTCAATAATGTCGATTTGCCGACGTTGGGTTTTCCGACGACGGTGACTATTCCGGAGCGAGGCATCATTGAAAGTAACTGCTACTTCGGACTGCGGACTAATTGCGGACTACGGACTAACTGCGGACTACGGACTATGCGCGAGCTGGGGCGGCAGGACTCGAACCTGCAACTTCCGGATTAACAGTCCGGCGGTCTGCCAATTGACCTACACCCCAAGACTTTCTTTGTAGTCTCGAATCTCGACGCGTGCTTTCCAACATCGGTAACCAGGGCCGCGTCCACCCCAACCTACCCGTTCGTACTAACGGCTCCGGTAAGGGTTTCCTGCGCAGTCCGAAGTTAGTCCGCAGTCCGAAGTTAGTCCGCAGTCCGAAGTTAGTCCGCAGTCCGCAGTTAGTCCGCAGCCCGCAGTCCGCAGTGCAGTCGAGGTCAAACGAAAGAGCCGCCCAGGAAATCCTGAGCGGCTCTTTCTAATAGGTGCCGGCGACGGCCTACTCTCCCGCATCCTCTCGGACGGAGTACCATCGGCGCTGCAGGTCTTAACGACCGTGTTCGGAATGGGAACGGGTGTGGCCCCTGCGCTCTAGTCGCCAGCGAAATCGATTGTCAAAAAATGACAGTGGAGCGTAGTAGTGATCGTGTGATGTTCGAATCAACCGTTAGATCGCTTGGTTTTCTGCTAGTCGGTTCCTTGGTAGGAACCATATAAGGAGATCAAGCCTCACGGGCGATGAGGATCACTTCGCTTGAAATGGCTTGCGCCACGTCCACGTGTGACCTCTTGACGGGATGGTCTCTCCCGGCCCTTCAGGGAGCTCGAGGCTCCAGGGAAGATTCATCTTGGGGGCAGCTTCCCACTTAGATGCATTCAGCGGTTATCTGCGCTTGCCCTCGCTACCCG
>JBKKAY010000182.1:0-8470 GCA_046714195.1 Gemmatimonadaceae bacterium | reverse complement strand
GCCAGGAGGAGAAACGGCCACATCCGATCCAGGGTCGGGGCGCAGAGCCGACTCCGGCGCCGGGCGCTGAGCTCCAGACGAAGGCATCGTCAGCTCTCAACCTCGAAGATTCCCGTCCATCCCAGCTCCGCGAACTCTGTTTTGTGCGCGTGGAACATGTATCGCCCGGGGTGCTTGAAGCTGAACTCCAGAATCCCGCGCTGCCCCTGCATCTGGGCCACGGTGTCAGTGAACTCGGCGGGTGTGAGGCTGGTGCCGGTCGGATAGTACTGAAAGAAATTGGCGTGGAGATGGAACGAGTTGCTCTGGTCGTATTCGAGCGTGTTCGCGAGGTAGATGCGAACCAGCTCGCCAACTTTCAGCTGGATCGGATGCTTGTCGTAGTGAAACGGAATGCCGTTCACCTGGTAAAAGTCGTTGGCGCCGTCGAAGTCCACGTCGTATCCGCTCATCACCATGATGAACTCGTGATCCGCGCGTGGCCGGTCCGCTTTCGGATCGATGATGAACGCGCCATAGAGTCCCTTCGCGATGTGCTTGGCCAGTGGCGCCGTGTGGCAGTGATAGAGATGGAGTCCGAACGGCTCGGCATCGAACTCGTAAATGTGACGCCCGCCAGGCGGCACCACGCCCGATCGCGCGTCGAACACGCCGTCAACCAGGCCCGGATGGACGCCGTGGAAGTGGATGCTGTGCGGGTGATCGCCGGTATTGAAGAGCGTAAGGCGCACGCGGTCGCCCTCGCGCACGCGGATCGTGGGGCCGGGAATTCGACTGTTGTAGGTCCAGGCGGCGAACTCCACCCCAGGCACGACTTCGATCGTCTTGTTCTCCACCCGCAGGGTGTACTCGCGGAGCGTCTGACCGTTCGCCATCGTGCTGACCATGCCGGTGTCGAAATCGGTGAGCACCTTCGTCGGGTTGAAACCGTTCCGGGCGTGGTTTACCTCACCGACGACCGCGGGCATCGGGTGGGCGCCCATACCCCCCATCATGTGCGATGCCGGCGCGGGCTGCGGAACCGCCGCTGGTTGGGCGTCGCCAGGCAGTGAGAGCGCTGCCGCGCCGAGGACTCCCGCCCCTCCGAGTCCGGCCCGCAGAAACGTGCGGCGCGAAACGCCCGCGCTCTCGGCGGATTCCTCGCTCAAGGAGACCGTCCCCTAAAGGGATGCTCGAAGCTCAGGTACACGAATACCCCTCGCTCTCCGCGACTACTGCCGATGCCGAACGGGAACGCAAGTCCGGGGACGATCTGAAGGCCGGATGGCAGGTCGATTGCGCCGCGCACTCCGGGCGAGAGCAGGAGCTCGGTGCTACGCTCCGTTTGTCCCGGGCCGGTAACATCCTGCCTAGCGGCCCAAGCGGTCTCGAGCATCAGGTTCAGCTTGGGATGAGCGAGCCAGATCACGCTTTGCCCGAGGTTATAGCTGCGAATCGCGGCGGTATTCCCGAACGTGTCGCGCGCGCGCGGCGTGTAAGTCAGGCCGGCGTTTGTGTGGGCGACGAGGCGAGCGGGGAGCTCGGCGCTGAATGGCAGATTGACCTGGAAGCCCGTGCCACCGGACCCCAACGAGCGCCGGCTGGCACCGGTGGGAAGGAGCAACGTCAGCCGCGGCGCGAGAGCGAAAGGGGCGTGCTCCCCGAGGCCGACCTGATACCGATAGTTCACGGCTACATCCCCCAAGCCGGTTCCACCCGCTCCAGGGTCATCACTGCGGGCCAGCGGAACCGTATAACTCAGTTGATGGGTTCGTCCGGCGATTGGCCACTCCTGGGTGAACGCGTACATCCAGCCGGCGGTGCCGGCTGAGCGTGAGAACGTATTGATGTGCTGCACGACCCCCGCCTCCTGGTTGTACGCCTCTTCCACCAGAAAGCTGTTGTCCTCGATGGGCGGCGGCACGTCACGCGCTCGGGGCGCAACCGGAGACTGGGAGGTTAGAGGAGAGGCAGCGATCAGAGAGAAGAAGAGAATGAAGCGTCGCATGTTCGGAATTCCGGAAGTGTGGTCCCCACCAACCCTAGAGTATGGCTCGGCACACTCATAAGTTAGGATGCACTAACTATTGGCGCAAGGGGAACTTGGACGCCATCCGGATTCGGGCTAGAGCAACGTCCCCCGCAGCAGGGCCAGCGCTACGTAGAAGTACAGGGTGAGCCCCGTGACATCGACTAACGTGGCGACGAAGGGCGCGCTCGCACTGGCGGGATCGAATCCGATCCTTTGCAGGATGAAGGGCAGCATCGCGCCGACCAGAGATCCGAACGTCACCACGCCAAGCAGCGCTATACCTACCGTGAACGCGAGCAGCATGTAGTGCTCGCCGTATCCTCCAGCGATCCCCATTTGCTGCCACACGATCACGCGCAACATTCCGAGCGCTCCGAGTATGACGCCGAGGGCGAAACCGAACGATATCTCGCGCCGGAGGATCCGCCACCAGTCTCTGAGCCTGATCTCCTCGAGCGCAAGAGAGCGAATGATCAGCGACGTCGCCTGCGAACCCGAGTTGCCCCCCGAGCTGATGATGAGCGGGATGAACAGAGCGAGGACAATCGCCTTTTGCAGCTCCTCCTCGAAGTACTGCATCAGAAACGTCGTCAGCATCCCGCCGACCAGGAGCGCGGCGAGCCACGGCGCCCGCTTCTTGATCACGGTGAGAAACCCGATCTGTGAATACGGCTGCTCGAGCGCCTGCATGCCGCCGAAGCGCTGCACATCTTCGGTGTGCTCCTCGACGAGGGCGTCGATCACGTCGTCCACGGTGACCACGCCCTGAATCACGTCGTTCTCGTCCACGACCGGCACCGCGACGAGGTCGTACTCGCGCGTCATCCGCGCGACATGCTCGCGGTCCGCGTTCACCGGTACGGTGACGACTTCCTCCCACGCTATATCCGACACCTTCGCGCCCTCGGGGGCGGCGAGCAGCTCCCGCAAGGACATGACTCCGCGCACGCGACCCGCTTTGTCGGTGGTGTAAATCGCATTCATAGCCTCGCGACGCTCTGACCTGGCGATCTTCCGCACCGCGGCCAGCGCTTCCTCGACCGGAGTGTCCTCCGACACCGACACGAACTCGGTGGTCATCAGTCCGCCGGCGGTATCCGGCTCGTAGGCGAGGAGCTTTTCCGTTTCCGCGCGCTCGGCCGCCGGGATGGCGGACAGGATCTCGTCGGCGCTCTCTTCCTCGAGGTCCTCGAGCGCGTCGGCGCGGTCGTCCGGAGTCATCTCGGTGACGATCTCCGCCGCCTGACGCGCGCTCATTGTCTCGAGCAGGTCGGTGCGGAGATCCTCGTCGAGGTACTCCAGGACATCCGCGGCGCGCTCGACGGGCAGAGCCGAGATGAACGCCGCTACCTTGTCGCGGGGCAGCGCCTCGGCGATGTTCGCCAGGTCGGCCGCGTGCATCTCCTCGGTTTCAGCGCTCAGCGCTTCAGGAGATTCCTCCAGCAGCTCCAGAATGTCAGGCGCGAGGAGGGCGGCGAGCGGGCGACCGCTGCTGTCTTCCTCGAACTGTGGATTCTGGACCGGGGTTTTCATGGCGCTATCGGAAGGGTGCGCCTGTCGTCGTTGGTGCCCGTGACTTCGTATCCGGCTACCGCAATGGCATCGCGGATCGCTTCGGGCGTCACGCTGCCGTCGTGCTCTACTACCGCTTTTCCGATCGAGACATCAGCGCGATCGATGCCCGGCACTGCCGCGAGGGAAGTGAACACCGCGCGCACGCAGTGCGCGCAGGTCATGCCTGAAATCAGAGCGGTGGTCCGCATTCGGCATAATAAACTTCGGGCTGATTGCGGGCGCCACTGCATCTACAAAACCAAAGCGGGAGCCAGGAGCTTTAGCCGGTGACCTATTCGGGCCGCTTCGCCCGTGGCACAGGTGGGACCTTCTTCCTCGAAACGAAAGTCTTCTCGAGTGCCGGGAGAAAGAGGTCGTACCGCGTGCCCGGCTCCCACATCACCCAGCCGTCGTAGCCGGAGTCGTAGACGGCGCGCTTCTGCGCCTCGATCTCGGCGGGCCCGTATTTCGGGGAGCCGATGCTGAACGCCTGGAGCCACGGCCGCACGTGCTCGCCGGTGATGCCGAGCTTTTCGTCGCGCTCTCGCGCGCGCGTGATGGCGGCGTGAATGATCTCGTACGGCGCGGCATTGGGCCGCTCGATGTTGAAGGAGCCGCGCGGATAGTGAGATGGATAAACCATCGGCAGCATGACGTCGACCGATGTGGCGAGCGGCTCCCACGCCTGCCCGATCTCCAGCGCGCCGGGGACAGTCGTCACCAGCCCGAAGACGTCCGCGGTCGTGCGGACACCAGCCTTGGCGTAACGCGCGCGGGCGGCGGTCAGAAATTCCGCCAGCACCTGCGGCTTGGTGCGACCGTTCTGCCCCGGGAAAACCTGCCGTGGAAGGCTCTTGTACGGCTCCGGGAAGCGGATGTAATCGAACTGGATCTCACCGAAGCCCATCCTGATCGCCTCGTCGCCTACCCGCAGATTGTACTCCCAGATATCGTTCGCGTACGGATTCACCCAGGTGAGGCCCTGCTTGTCGCGCCACGGCGAGCCGTCGGGCCGGCGGATGGTGTGCTCTGGATTGTTGCGCGCCGCCACCGAATCCTTGAACACCACAATGCGCGCGATGGGGAGAATTCCGTGCGCGCGAAGTGAATCCACCAGCGTTCGCAGGTTCAGAGACTTCACCTGGGTCCCGCCGTTCTTCTGCAGCAACGGATCACTCGAGTTGAAGTTGAGCCCGAACTCGTCCTTGATGTCGATAACGAGCGCGTTGATCTCGGTCGAATCCGCGATTCCGATGAGGTGCTTCATGCGCCGGGTGTTGGCGCCGAACCGGAAGACATAGAGCCCGCGCGCTGCCAGAGTTCCGCGCATCAGCGAATCGAGCGCCGGCGTGGTGGGGTGCGCACCGGCGGCCAACGGACGGGCCGGGGATGGGGCAGCGACGGAAGGAGCCGGGGCGGACACCGAAGTAGCGGGAACGGACACAGAAGGAGCCGGAGTTACAACTGACGGAGCGGGAGTCGATGCCGGTTGAGTCCCGGTCTCTTTGGCGGAGGCCGACGCTGCGGTGCTGTCCGAAGCCGGAAGCGGGTTGGCGGTAGCCCCATCGCGCGCACCGGAGCACGCCGTCACGGCTAAACCCAACAGGAACAGGCCGAGCTTCTGAAATTGCATCATTTCCATGGGAGAAACGGGAGAAGTCCTGGCCTCAATCTAATCACGCCCGCGAATCCGATTTCCCGGTGAGAGTATATTTGGCAGCAATGCGATCACTCGTCCTTGTCGTGCTCTTCGGGGCCGGCGCATGCGCGCTTCCGGCACCTCCGCCACCGCTGGCGGAGTTTCTGGTGTCCGCCGGCGACCAGACGTACTGGGTGCAGAGCGACCACCTCGGCCTCAAGATCCGCGGCTCGCCGCTCATTCTGGCGCGCAGCGGCGGGGTCTACTATGAGGTGTACGTCGGCGAGGTTGACCGCTCGTTTCCGCGCGCGCTGTTCGCCGCCGAGCGACTGTTTCGCCGGGAGATCTCGACCGGAGACTCGGCGGTGATCTTCGAGGATTCGGCCGTGCTGGCGATGGCTTCCGAGTACAAGCGGAAGAACCCGCGCCAGACGATGCTCGGGCCCAACGAGGATCCGGAGGAGGACATCGACATCGCCGCCGTCGGCGAGACTGACGTGCTCAACGTGCTGGGTCCGTACGTGGCCCTCGAGCACAGGTTGTCCGTCGGGCGCGCGGATGGCGCGGATCAGGAGGACACCACGCGTACCGTGGTAGACATCAGGTCCGGCAAGCGAGTCACCCTCGATCAGGTGCTGACCGACTCCACCGTGCACGATGCGGCAGGCGAAGGCGGGGTCGCCACCCGGAGATGGAAGCACGACGCCTACGATGTGGTGTCGCGCTACGACTCGGCTCGCAAGAGCAATGCGCTCCTGCTGCGGGACCGCCGCGGACGGGAATGGAACCTCGGCACCATCGCGTCCAGCTTCGTCCAGATCTTCTGGCTCGACAAGCCGGTGGTGGATGCGAAGACGCGGTCCGCGCTGTCCGATGCGTTCAACGATGCGACCGCCTACGGTGGCGCCATCAGGCAGGTCGCTCGGAAGCAGAAGCCGCGAGCGTCGATCCCCAAGTCCAGCCACACGAATCGTTCGGCGGGGGGTACGCGCGCATGAAGCCATCACGGGCGGAGGCTCGCACAGTCAGCGAGACCCAGCACGAAACCGCACAGCTGATGATGCCGCAGCACGCCAACGTGCTCGGCCACGTCTTCGGGGGAGTCGTGCTGTCGATGATGGATACCACCGCCGCGGTGTCGGCGATCAGGCACGCACGGCTCGCGTGTGTGACGGTGTCGGTGGATCGCGTCGATTTTCGCGAGCCCATCCATGTCGGCGACCTCGTCATCATGAAGTCGAGCGTCAATTTCGTGGGCAAGACATCGATGGAGATCGGCGTGCGCGTCGAGACCGAGAATCTGCTGACTGGTCTCACCCGCCACACCAACTCGTGCTACCTCACCTTCGTTGCCATCGATCGTAACGGGCGGCCGGTTCCGGTGCCGCCGCTCAAGCCGGACACTCCCGACGAGATCCGCCGCTTTCAGGCGGCCAGGGAGAGGCGGGAGCGGCGGCTACAGGAGAGGGTGGCGGAAGAGAGTCACGCCGGGAAGAGCTCTAAGCGGAGCGGTTGACCACCGATCTTGGATTGGAGATCAACATGGACTTCCGGAACAGCAACTGGAGCTTCTCCGGCGTGAGCGACTGCATCACCTTCTCGCGCGACACGCGCGCCGTCACGCTCCGCGACTCGGGGCCTTCCCAGATCTCCCAGGCGTAGCGGTCGAGACTCGCCGTTTTTCCGGCGGGATGGTGGAACACGATCATCGCGTTGCTGGCGCCCGGAACCTGGACTTCATAGCCCCAGTTGGTGCCGTCGGGCGCGCGAAACGATTTTATCACTCTTGCCATGTTGTCTGATCGACGGATTTGCGGAGGATACAGCGAGTCGATGAATTCTAGCGCGATTCGGTCAAGGTCATAGCCTCGATCTTCTGCCGTCCCACGAAACCGGCGTCGATCTCGTGCCAGTACTCTATCTGGCGCTCGCCAAGCATCCAGCAATAGTACACCCGCTTTCCGTCGCGCTCGCCGGGAAAATCCACCAGGCCAGTGTCGAGACCCTTGCAGACGACGCCCAAGTCCGAGAGCTCGGAGATGTAGCCCTCGATCTCCACCGCCAGGCGCTGCGTCTCGAGCTGGAGCAACTCGGCCATCGCGTCCGGACGATCGGGACTCGAGCCGACGGTAGCCAGCTCGAACTCGCGAACCTTGTCCTCCCAATTGTGGTGGGACCTGACCAGGTCGTCCACAATCCTGGAAACCAAGGGCAGGGTCCTGTTCGCTTCTTCGACGGTGAAGGTCCGGTCCATCTGGGTACTTTGGGGGGATGGAAGGGAGCGGTCAAGTGCGGTCGCATCTGCGTATTTCTAGGTTGCAGTTGCAGTGGTCTCAAAAGGTACTTCGATCTCCATGCCATCCCTCGCGATGACGGTCGAGGGAAATACCTCCCGCGCCTCGCGCTCGAGATCACCGGTATCCCGTGAGTAACGAGCTGAGACGTGAGTGAGGACCAGCCGCTTCACTCCAGCTTTGGCCGCGACCTCGGCTGCTTCGCGCGCGGTGGAGTGGCCAGTTTCCAGGGCGCGCTGCACCTCTTCTTCCGCGAACGTCGCCTCGTGGATGAGCAGATCGGCACCCGTGGCCGCGGCGACCGTTCCATCTGACGGGCGCGAATCCCCTGTCATCACGACTCGGCGGCCGGGGCGGGTCGGGCCGACGAGCTCGGACGGTTGGACCTGGCGGCCATTGTCGAGAGTTATCGCTTCGCCCTTGTGGATCTTGCCCCAGAGCGGGCCCTCGGGAATTCCCATCTCCCGCGCCTTGTCGGGATTGAAGCGCCCCAGCCGAGTCTCCTCGGCGATGTGATATCCGAGCGCGGTTCGGTCTCCGTGCTCGACGTTGAACGGAATCACGGAGTAGCCCTGCCGCTTGAGCGGAGTCTCCGGCGTCAGCTCGAACACGTTGATCGGGAAATGCTGCTTTTCACTACCGAGCGTGATCGCGCGCCACAGCATCTTTTCCGACCCGGCTGGACCGTAAAGATTCATCGCTTCGGTCCGGCCCTGAAGCGCTAGCGTGCGCAGCAATCCGGTGACGCCCAGTATGTGGTCGGCGTGCATGTGGGTGAAGAAAATGTCCGAGAGGGAGAAGCTGATCCCGTAGCGCATCATCTGCCGCTGAGTTCCCTCGCCACAATCGAACATCAGCGTCTCGCCTTCGCGGATGAGCGCGACGGACGAAACGTTGCGCTCGACGGTGGGGCGCGACGCTGAAGTGCCGAGGAAGCGGAGGGAGAGCGACATGACGGCGTAATATACCGGC
>JBKKAY010000181.1:0-7703 GCA_046714195.1 Gemmatimonadaceae bacterium | reverse complement strand
TCGATTGTCTTGCCGCGTTCGAGAAGGATCCCGACACGAAGGCGGTGGTGATGATCGGCGAGATCGGCGGGACGGACGAGCAGGATGCCGCGAAGTTCGTCAAGGAAAAGATGACGAAACCCGTGGTCGGGTTCATCGCCGGTCAGACCGCTCCTCCGGGGCGCCGCATGGGCCACGCCGGCGCCATCATCTCCGGATCCACCGGCACGGCGGCGGAAAAGATGCAGGCCTTCGAGGAAAACGGGATCGCCGTTGCGAAGCGGCCGATCGACGTTGTGGACTTACTCAAACACGCGACACGCTAGGACAGCAAACATAAAATGGCTGGCAACAGGACGCTGACAATCATCAAGCCCGACGCATTCAACGGCGGGAAGGCGGGGCAGGTCATCGCCCATCTCGAGAAGGCCGGATTCAAGGTGGTGGCGGCTCGGGTCATGCGACTCACTCAGGAACAGGCAGGTGCTTTCTATGAAGTGCACCGCGAGCGGCCTTTCTTCGCGTCTCTGACCAAATTCATGACATCCGGCAAATGCATGCCGCTGGTGCTCGAAAGGCAGGACGCCGTTGCGGCGCTGCGCAGGACTATCGGCGCAACTGATCCCGCGGAGGCCGAGGCCGGCACCGTTCGGAAGCTCTACGCCGAATCGAAGGAGCGGAACGCCATCCACGCCTCGGACTCCGACGAGAACGCGGAGCGAGAGGCTCGTTTTTTCTTCGCCGAGGCCGATCTGGTTTAGCTGGGCCTGGGGGTGGAATAACAGGGCGGGACGGCACTGGAATCGATGGTATAAACCCGCTAGGTTAAAGGGCTTATGCTGTCCTTCGACATTCGTTTGCTGGAAACGAAAGCCGCCCAGGTGGACGGCTCGCTCGAACCCGATGATCCGATCTGGGAAGAGGGAGACACTCGGCCCTCGGAGGCTCTCAGGGTTACGGGGCGACTGTCGAGCGCGGGAGATGGCCGCTTCTATTTCAGCGGCCGGTTCTCCGGGCGTCTCGAGCTACCGTGCAGGCTCTGTCTGGAGGATGTCGATGTTCCGGTCGAGGACGAGGTGCACTTTCTTCTCGCTGAAACCGGCGCCGAAGAGGCTGACGATCCGGACGTGTTTCTCTATGATCCGTCGGCGCGACTTCTCGACCTGCGTGCCGCGGTGAGGGAAACGTGGATCATCACCGCGCCCGCGTTTGTCCAATGCAGGGAGGATTGCAGGGGGCTTTGCGCCACTTGTGGCACCAACCTGAACGAGTCCGCGTGCGACTGCACGCCAACAAAGGCTGATACGCGCTGGGGAGCGCTGCTCAAGCACCAGGGCGACGCTCACTAGCATTTCACATCACTATTAGGAAAACGACCAATGGCCGTACCGAAGAGACGAACCTCCAAGCGAAAGAAGCGCGCGCGCAACACCCACAAGACCGCGCCCTCGATCGTGATTCAGAAATGTCCCCGCTGCCAAAGCATGAAACGGCCGCATCACGTTTGCGAAGAGTGCGGTTACTACGCAGGCGAACAGCGAGTAGAGCCTAAGGAAGCGTAGTTGGCGCGAATAGCGTTGGACGCGATGGGGGGCGACTTTGCTCCCAAAGCGACAATCGCGGGAGGTTTGCTCGCCCTCCAGGAACTCGAAGGGGCTCACCGGCTCCAACTGGTCGGTCAGACGGAGGTCATCGAGTCTCACCTCGCGAGCCTTTTAGCCGGTGAACACGCATCGGCCGCCGGCGAACGAAATCGAATCGACATCGTAGAGGCTCCCGACATCATCGAGATGTCGGCCAAGCCGACCGCGGCGCTGCGCAAGAACCCCAACAGCTCGATGGTCGTCGGACTCAAGCTCCAGGTGGAGGGAAAGTCCGACGCTTTCGTTTCGGCCGGCAGCACGGGCGCGCAGATGGCCGCATCGGCGATGCTGCTCAAGCTCCAGCCGGGCCTCACCCGCCCGGCGATCGCCACGGTGTTTCCCACCATCCTGAATCCGGTCATCGTTCTGGATTCAGGTGCCAACGTTGACTGCTCCACCAAAGAGCTCCTCCAGTTCGCCTGGCTTGGCGCGGTTTACGCGGAGTGCATTTTTGGCCGGACGAACCCGTCCGTCGGACTGCTCTCCATCGGGGAAGAGCCGGAGAAGGGAAACGCCGTGGTGAAAGAGGCGAATGCTCTGTTCCAGAATGCAGGGTTCAACTTCCACGGCAATGTCGAAGGGCGCGATCTACCCACCGGCGCCAGTGATCGCGGGCCGTTCGACGTCGTGATCTGCGATGGCTTCGTCGGCAACGTCGTGCTCAAGTTCTACGAAGCGATCGGTCCCATGGTTCTCCGCCTTCTGGACGAGCACCCGAGCATCAATCCCGAGGATGTTCGTACCGCTCTCAAGGTGCTCGATTCGAGCGAATACGGCGGGGCTCCGCTCCTTGGAGTGCGCGGTGTCAGCATCATCTGTCACGGGAATTCTTCTCCGCGCGCGATCAAGAACGCCATCAAGGTGGCAGTGAGGGCGGTTGAGACTCGCATGAACGACCAGATCGGCATCAGGCTCGAGGCGGCAGCCCCCACCATCGAAGCGGCCGCGAAATCGGCATGAAGAGACCCTACGCGAGTATCGTCGGTACCGGTCGGGGCGTCCCCGCGCACGTGATGACCAATCACGACTTCGCGGCGATCGGCATCGAGACTTCGCACGAATGGATTCACGAGCGAAGCGGAATCGTCCAGCGACACATCGCCCGGGATGGTGAGACCACCTGCTCGATGTCGTCGGAGGCCTCGCGGAAGGCGATGGCAGCCGCGGGTGTGCATGCAGGCGAGATCGACGTCATCATCCTCGGGACCGCCACTCCCGACCGGCTGCTTCCAGCCACCGCTGTGGACATTCAGGCCGAGCTCGGCGCAACACGCGCGGCTGCCTTCGATGTGAGCGCGGCATGCTCGGGCTGGCTCTACGCGATGACGACCGCCGAAGGGCTCATCATGTCCGGCATGGCCGAGACGGCGCTCGTGATCGGAGCGGAGAAGATGAGCGCCATCATCGACTGGAAGGATCGATCCACCTGCGTGCTGTTCGGCGACGGCGCGGGCGCGGTGGTGTTGAAGAAGAGCAAGCACGGCAAGGGCATCCTCTCCGCTTACATGCGTAGCGATGGTAAGCTCGCCGACCTGCTGTACCGTCCGAACGGCGGCGCCACTACGCCGATGTCCGCGGCCATCCTCGAGGACCGCTCGCACCTGGTGCGTATGGCCGGCCGGGAGGTTTTCAAGCATGCCGTCCGCTCGATGGCAGATGCAGCCGACCGAGCGCTGGACGGCGCGAAGCTCACGGGGTCCGAGATCGACCTCCTGATTCCGCACCAGGCCAACGTCAGGATCATCGAGGCCACCGCCAAGCACGCTGGAATCAGCATGGACAAGGTCTATGTCAACGTCGACCGTTTCGGCAACACCTCCTCTGCATCCATTCCGATAGCGCTGGACGAAGCCATCGAGACCGGCAGAGTGAAAGAAGGGTCCACCGTGATGATGGTCGCATTCGGCGCCGGATTCACGTGGGCGTCGATGATCGTGCGCTTCTGATCCGTGGACATCGTACTGCTGTTCCCGGGGCAGGGCTCGCAGAAGCCCGGCATGGGGAAGGATCTCGCTGAGGCTCTTCCGGCTGCGCGCTCGGTGTTCGGTGAGATCGACGCGGCGATTGGTACCGAGCTGAGTAAGCTCGCGTTCGAAGGTCCGGCCGACGAGCTCACCATTACAAGCAACGCCCAGCCCGCGCTGTTCGCGCACGGCGCCGCCGTGTGGGCCGTCACGAAGGACGCGCTCCGCCCACACGTTCGCGCGGCGGCTGGTCATTCGCTGGGCGAATTCACGGCGTATCATGCGGCCGACGCAATCGGCCTCACCGGCGGAGCGAAGCTGGTAAGGCGTCGCGGTGAGCTGATGCTGAGCGCCGGTGAGATGCGCCCCGGCACGATGGCGGCCATCGTCGGGAAGACCACGACTCCGATTGAAGAGCTGTGCGAGCGCGCATCGCGCGAAGCGGGTCTGGTGGTTCCCGCAAACTTCAACACCGATGACCAGATCGTCGTTTCCGGAGAGGTCGCTGGAGTCGAGCGATTGATGGACCTCGCCAAAGGAGCCGGCGCCAAGCGCGCGATCAGGCTCGCGGTGAGCGGAGCGTTTCATTCACCACTGATGGAGCCGGCAGTGGTCGGCCTCAGCCAGGCGTGCTCGACCTCGGCCTTCACCGATCCAACGTTTCCGGTGTACTCCAATGTCACCGCGGAGCCGTGCACCGATGCCAACAGCGCCAAGGAATTGCTCGTTCGGCAGTTGACCTCTCCCGTTCTCTGGGCCACCCAGGTGAGAAACATCGCTCAGCGTTATCCGAATGCGACCTTCATCGAGATGGGCCCCGGTCAGGTGCTGCGCGGGCTGATCGCGCGACTGGTGCCGGGCGCGCAGGCCATTTCCTGTGGGACGGTCGCGGAAGTAGAAGCCGTGCTCAAGCTGGTCGCATGATTCAGATAGATCTCAGCGGCAAGAACGCTTTGGTCACCGGCAGCACGCGCGGCATCGGCCGCGCGATCGCCGAGACCTTCGCCGCCTGTGGCGCGAAGGTAGCCGTGGTCGGCCGCGACCAGTCCAGAGCTGAGGCCGCGGCGAGAGAAATTGGCGGAGGTGCGCAAGGATTCGGGTGCGACGTGAGCGATACCGCCCTGGTGACGAAGCTCGTCGCGGATGTGGAGGCGGCGTTCGGCTCGATCGACATCCTCGTCAACAACGCCGGAATCACCCGCGACAACCTCGTGATGCGGCTCAAGGATGAAGACTGGGACACCGTTCAGGACGCAAACCTGCGCGGAGCGTTCGCGTCGATCCGGGCGGTGTCGAGGGGGATGATGAAGCGCCGGTCGGGGCGCATAATCAACATCGCCAGCATCGTGGGACTGATCGGCAACAAGGGCCAGGCCAACTACGCCGCAAGCAAGGCGGGCCTCATCGCCCTGACCAAGACGGTGGCAAAGGAGCTCGGATCGCGGAACATCCTCGTCAACGCGGTGGCTCCCGGGTTCATCGACACGGAGATGACCGCCGCCATGACCCCGGAGGCGCGCGAAGCCCTCGGCAAACAGATTGCACTTGAAAGGCTCGGTTCGCCAAAAGACGTCGCTGGAGCCGTCGCCTTCCTCGCATCAGACCTCGCTTCGTACATCACCGGCCAGGTTTTCGTCGTAGATGGCGGCATGGTCATGTAACTTTCTGTCAGATATTCGCTTAGGTATATTTCAACAACCCCATAAACACGAGGAAATCCAGCAAATGGCCGACAATTCCAACAAGGTCAAGGACATCATCGAGAAAGAGCTCGGTGTCGAGCGCGAGAAGCTGACCAACGAGGCCAGCTTCATCGAAGATCTCGGTGCGGACAGCCTGGACATCGTGGAGCTCGTGATGGAGTTCGAGAAAGAGTTCAACATCGACATCCCCGATGAGGATGCCGAGAAGCTCCGCACGGTTGGCGATGCCCTTGGCTATCTGAACCAGAAGGTCGGAGCGTAATGAAGCGAAGAGTCGTCGTCACCGGCATGGGGGCCATTACCCCTGTAGGCAACGACGTGGCGACGACGTGGCAGGCTCTCATTGCGGGCAAGTCCGGTACGGCACCAATCACCAAGTTCGACGCGTCCACCTTCCCGGTGAGGTTCGCGGCCGAAGTAAAGGGTTTCAACGCCCTCGACTTCATGGATCGGAAAGAGGCAAAGCGAGCCGACCCCTACACCCAGTACGCCGTAGCCGGCGCACGGCAGGCAATGGCTGACGCGGGTTTTGCCAATGGCACCAACGGCATGGACCCCGATCGTATGGGTGTCATCATCGGCTCGGGAATCGGCGGCCTCAAGAGCTTCGAGGAGCAGCACGACGTCTATCGAGAGCGGGGCGTCGGCAAAATCTCGCCCTTCTTCATCCCGATGTTCATCGCCGACATCGCCGCTGGAATCGTCTCCATGCAGTTCAACGCCAAGGGCCCAAACTACGCCACCGTCTCAGCTTGCGCCACTAGTGCTCATGCGATAGGTGATGCGTACAGGACCATCCAGTACGGTGACGCCGACGTCATGATCACGGGCGGCGCCGAGGCGACTGTGACTCCGATGGCGATCGGTGGATTCGCCAACATGAAGGCGTTGTCGGAGCGCAATGACAGCCCGGAGACGGCGTCCCGGCCCTTTGACGCGACGCGCGATGGGTTCGTGATGGGCGAAGGATCGGGCATCGTGATCCTGGAAGAGCTCGAGCACGCGCTCAAGCGGGGCGGGAAGATCTACGCCGAGATCGTCGGATACGGCGCGACTGGCGACGCCTACCACCTCACCGCTCCGGCACCCGACGGTGAAGGCGCGCAGCGGGCGATGAAGCGCGCTCTCAAGGATGCCGGACTCACGCCCAGGGATGTCCAGTATATCAACGCCCATGGGACGTCGACCCCGGCCAATGACTTCAACGAGACCCGGGCAATCAAGGCGGTGTTCGGCGACGAGGCGAAGAAGGTGAACGTCAGCTCGACCAAGTCAGCGACCGGTCACATGCTTGGCGCGGCTGGCGCGGTCGAGTTCATCATCAGCTCGCTGGTGGTCGGCAACGGCGTGATTCCGCCCACGATCAACTACCAACACCCCGATCCCGAGCTGGATCTCAACTACACTCCGAACGTCTGCGTCGAGCGCGACGTCAGCGCGGTTCTCAGCAACAGCTTCGGCTTTGGTGGCCACAACACCACCCTCGCCGTCAAGCGCTACACAAGCTGACGAAATGAGGCAAGAGGTCACGCTCGACCTCGGCAGGATCGCTGACAGGGAATTGCGGGCGATCGGCGAAAAGGTGTTGGCCGGGACGCGCCTGTCCGAGGCCGATGCCCATTTCCTGTTCACCACTCCGGAGCTGATCGGCGTCGGTCTCCTCGCCGATTACGCGAACCGTCGGAAGCACGGCGACGTGGTGACCTTCGCGGCCAATCAGCACATCAATCCCACCAACGTCTGCTACCTGCGGAAGACCTGCGTGTTCTGCTCTTTCGCGCGGCTACCGAAGGAGGAGGGCGCGTACCACTACAGCCTCGACGAGGTTTACGCCGAAGCGCAGGCCGCGGACAACGGCCTGACCCGGGAGTTTCACATCGTCGGCGGCCTCGACATGAAGGCGGGTCTCGCCTACTACAGCGAGATGTTTCGCGGGCTCAAGGAGCGTCACCCACAGGTCCACATCAAGGCACTCACCGCGGTCGAGATCGCCCACATCGCGCGCATCGACAAGATGTCCATCGAGGATGTTCTCATCGCCCTGCGTGAGGCGGGACTGGATACTCTCCCTGGCGGTGGCGCGGAAGTATTCGGTCGCGGCGTGCGTATGGCGATCGCCGACAAGAAGCTCGCCGCCGAGGACTGGATCGATGTCCACCGCACCGCCCACAAGCTCGGCATCCGGTCCAACTGCACGATGCTCTACGGCCACGTCGAGACGATCCAGGACAGGGTGGATCATTTGACGATGCTGCGTGACCTCCAGGACGAGTCGGGAGGTTTTCTGGCGTACATCCCTCTCGCGTACCACCCGGACAACAACGAGCTCGGGCTCGAGCTGGGACGGCAGGGGACGGCGACCACCGGCTTCGACGACCTCCGCAATCTGGCGGTAGGACGGCTCTTCCTCGACA
>JBKKAY010000180.1:0-3117 GCA_046714195.1 Gemmatimonadaceae bacterium | reverse complement strand
GATTTCCAACGAGCGACCGGATCGCGCGAAAGCGGGCATTACCGATCGCTGCCTCGCGTTCTGCATCGTACATGCGCTTGAGATCCGCATCGGATGCAGCGGAATCCGGCGAGGCTTTTTCAGCTGGTGCCGCCGGATCGTTTCGGGTCGGTCCCTGCCGGCGCGCTTCCATCTTGTACAGCTCGAAGTTCGTGAGGGGACGACCGCTCCGCCCGTACGCGCCACCTTGAGCGCGAAGGGGGTCGCTCAGATCGAAAGCGGCATCGATGATTCCCTTGATGGAAATCAGCATCACGATGACGGTGATGAGGCAGACGGCGTAGCCGTAGAACTGTGCAACGAAGCGGTTGAGGCGATCCATCGTGTCCTCCTCAGACAGTCGTGAAAATCCGGGGCGCGCTCTCCAGCTGCCGGGAAAGCTCGGGGGGCTCGACCGCCGGTGCATCGCACGCGTAAGCGCGGCAGACGTACGCGGTCGGGTTTCCATTCTGTAGCGATCGACCTTCCAGCAGCTTGACCGACCTTTCCCCCTCTCCGGTACCGCCGGCGAGGACCAGCGAAGGAACGTACTGCTCGGCCACCACCCGCTCCAGAGCCTCGAATGCCCGATCATCGGGCCGGCCAATTAGGGCGACCTCGATTGCTCCATTGAGCTCCATGTCCATGCTGCCGAGCAGGTGTCCGAATGCGCTGGGGTGCTTCGCCACCAGCTCGCCGAGTGTCTCGAGGATGAATGATGCGCGACGGCGGTAGTCGGCGTCGTGCTGGAGCTCGGCGATGTGGAGCAGCAGCTCCACGGCGAGGGATGTTCCGGAAGGCGTAGCGTTGTCGGTGGCGTCGCGCGGGCGCGTGATGAGCTGCTCCGCGTCGCTGGCCGTATCGAAGAACGCTCCCCGTTCCTCGTCCCAGAACCACTCGATCGTCGCGTCGGCGATCGTCCGGGCGAGCCGGACCCATTTCTCATCATAGGTAAGCTCGTATACCGCCAGAAATCCGAGCGCGACAGCCGCGTGATCCTCGAGGTAACCGTTGATGCGGGTGACGCCTTCCTTGTGCGACCGCATCACCCGTCCGCCCTTAACCAGCTCGCGCGCGAGGAACTCCGCGTTCCTGAGGGCGAGGGTCCTGAACTGAGCATCCCGAAAGGCTCGCGCCGCGGTGGCGACGCCGCGCAGCATCAACCCATTCCACGATGCCAGGATCTTCTCGTCCCGTCCGGGCCAGACGCGGGCGGCGCGCGCTTCGTACAGACGCTTTCCTGACCGCGCGAGCAGGGCGTCGAGCTCCGGTCTGGGGATGCCGGCCCTGGCGGCGGCGGTCGATCGATCGGCGCCGACGAAGAGGATGTTCTTTCCCTCGAAGTTTCCGCCGCGTGTCACGCCGTAGTAGGACTTGAAGGTGGGAGAGTCCACGCCCAGGAGCTTGTCGATCTCCTCTTCGCTCCAGACGTAGAACTTGCCCTCATGGCCTTCGCTGTCGGCGTCGAACGACGAGTAGAATCCCCCGGCGGGCGAGGTCATCTCGCGCTCGAGCCACTCCACGGTTTCGACGGTGACGCGTCGGACTTCGTCGTCCTTGGTCGCCTGCCACAGGTGCGCGCCGAGGCGAACCAGCAGAGCGTTGTCGTAGAGCATCTTCTCGAAATGCGGAACGAGCCAGATCGCGTCCACGGCGTATCGGGCGAAGCCGCCCCCGATCTGATCGTAGATCCCGCCGCGGGCCATTTTTCGAAAGCTGTCGACCACCATTTCGAGCGCATACTTGGTATCGGTTCGCCGCCAGTAGCGAAGGAGGAAATCCATCACCATGGTGGCGGGAAATTTCGGTGCGGCGCCGAATCCACCGTTCCGGATGTCGTAGCTGCGCGCGAGCGCGCGGTAGGCGAGCTCGAGGGACTGCGCGGTCGGCGCGGAGCCGCCGCGCGCCTTGACGAGGTTTCCCTCGAATATCTGCTTCAGCTGCTGGGCGCTCTTGTCGAGCGCATCGCGCTTCTGCGCGTAACCGTCGCGCACCGCCTTGAGAATGCTCCTGAACGAAGGGAGTCCCGGGCGGTCATCCGGAGGAAAATAGGTCCCGCCGTAGAAGGGATTGCCGTCGGGCATGAGGAACATCGTCATCGGCCATCCGCCGTGTCCGGTCATCGCCACGACTGCCTGCATGTAGATCCCGTCGATGTCCGGCCGCTCTTCGCGATCCACTTTGACATTGACGAATGCTTCGTTCATCATGCGCGCGGTCTCCAAGTCCTCGAATGATTCGTGGGCCATGACGTGACACCAGTGACACGCGGCGTAGCCGACGCTCAGCAAAATCGGCTTGTCTTCCTTCCGCGCTTTCTCGAGCGCTTCCGGGCCCCACGGATACCAGTCGACCGGATTGTCGGCGTGCTGGAGCAGGTAGGGGCTTGTTTCCTTCGCGAGGCGATTGGCCATTGAAGCTCAGTGGCAACGCGCGCGCTGGTACAATCGACGCGGGGCGTTGTGCGGGCACGGGGCGCCCAGTAATCTAACCAGAAGACTGATTCCCCCTCCTTGCGACACTGTCTCAATGCTCGGTGATCCTCCATGCTGGTCCCACCTCTTTGACGGCGACGAAAACGCTCACGGAAGCAATCCCATGACACCAACCGCACCCGACCTCGAGAAATTCCTGGCGGACAACGATGCCCGCATTCGAAAGGAGCTGGACGAGTTCCTGCGCATTCCGAGCGTGAGCGCCAAATCCGACCACAACGCCGACACCAAGCGCGCCGCGGAGTGGCTCAAGGCGTCGCTCGACCGGATCGGTGTGCCGGCGACGATTCACCCGACGGCGGGTCATCCGGTCGTCGTCGGAGAATGGAGAAAGGCGCCCGGTGCTCCGACGGTGATCATCTACGGTCACTACGACGTGCAGCCGGCGGAGCCGCTCGATCTGTGGGATTCGCCTCCATTCGAGCCGACTGTGCGGGACGGCAAGATATTCGCGCGCGGGTCTGTGGACGACAAAGGCCAGCTGTTCCTCCACGTAAAGGCGCTCGAGGCGCATCTGGCGGTGAGGAAGAAGCTGCCGGTGAACGTGATCGTCGTCGCCGAGGGAGAGGAGGAGATCGGAAGCGAGCACCTGGCGGAATTCGTA
>JBKKAY010000179.1:0-4630 GCA_046714195.1 Gemmatimonadaceae bacterium | reverse complement strand
CTCCGGGGGCTTCTTCGTCAGCGAAGGCGGGAGCGGCGTCACCTGGGCGGGTAACAGCTTCTTCTACCGACTGACGCCCTGGCACAACGATCCAGTGCGTGACCCGTCGAGTGACTGTGTGTTCCTGCGGGACGACACCAACGGTGACCTCTGGACGGCGGCGCCGCTGCCGATTCGGGAAGCATCGCCGTACCGGGTGCGGCACGGCGCCGGATACTCCGTCTTCGACCACGACCACGACGGCGTCGCGACGTCGCTCCGACTGGGCGTGGACCAGGCCGATCCGGTCAGGATCAGTGTCCTCACCCTACGCAACAACAGCAAGGCGCGTAAGAAGCTCACGCTGACGTGGTATCTCGAGTGGGTGTTGGGCGTCACCCGCGACCAGACTCAGCACCACGTGCGAACGAGCTTCGACGAGGGAACGCAGTCGATGCTGGCGCGCAACTATTTCGACGAGCAGTTCGCCGACTACGTCGCGTTCGCGTCGATAAGCGAAAAGGTCGCCTACTACACAGCCGACAGGCGTGAATTCCTGGGGCGGAACGGGACCATCTCCAGTCCGGCCGCGCTCGAGCGCGCGGGGCTGTCCGGCGCCATAGGCGCCACCATCGATCCGTGCTGTGCGCTGCAGGTGATGGTGACGCTCGAGCCGGGCGAGACGCGGGATGTGACAATGCTGCTGGGCGCCGGCGAGAACGAAGCTGCCACGCGCGCGATTCTGGAGAGGCTCAGGAAACCAGGAATGGCGAAGGCTGGCCTCGACCAGAATACGAAGAGCTGGGAAGACCGGCTGTCGACGATAACGGTGAAAACGCCGGAGCCCACCTTCGATCTGATCGTGAATCGGTGGTCTCTCTATCAGGCTCTGTCGTGCCGGATGTGGGCGCGGTCGGCTCTCTATCAGTCGAGCGGTGCATTCGGGTTCAGAGATCAGCTTCAGGATGTGATGGCGTTCGTGTACGCCGATCCACACGTCGCCCGCGAACACATTCTCCGCGCTGCATCACGGCAGTTCGTCGAGGGGGATGTCCAGCACTGGTGGCATCCGCAGAGCGGCCGCGGCGTGAGAACGCGCTTCTCCGACGACCTGGTGTGGCTGCCTTACGTAGTGGATCACTACGTGAGCGTGACCGGCGATACGGAAGTCCTCGATGTCGAGATCCCGTACATCACCATGCGGCCGCTCAATCCGGACGAGCACGAGGTGTACGACACGCCACAGCCGTCGTCGGAATCGGGAAGCATCTACGATCACTGCGTCCGCGCCCTGAGGCGGGCGTGCACGAAGGGTGAGCACGGGTTGCCGCTGATCGGCAGTGGCGACTGGAACGACGGAATGAACCGGGTCGGCATCGAAGGGAAGGGCGAGAGCGTCTGGCTCGCCTGGTTTCTCATCACGACGCTGAGAAGATTCGCCACGCAAGCGGAGAAGCGAGACGACTCTAAGCTCGCCGACGACCTATTGCGGACTGCGGACCAATACATCATCGCCGTGGAAAGCTCTGCGTGGGACGGCGACTGGTATCGCCGAGCCTACTTCGACGACGGATCGCCGTTGGGCTCCCGGACCAGCGACGAGTGCAAGATCGATTCGATCGCACAGAGCTGGAGCGTGATCTCGGGCGCGGGAGATCCGGAAAGAGCCCGAACCGCCATGGCATCGCTCAACAAGTACCTGGTGAAAGAGAAAGAGCGGATCATCCTTCTCCTCACGCCACCCTTCGACAAGACGACTCACGATCCGGGATACATCCAGGGGTATCTGCCAGGCGTACGCGAGAACGGCGCGCAGTACACTCATGCCGCGCTATGGACGGTGCTGGCTACCGCGCTCCAGGGCAACGGGGACCGCGCGCTCGAGCTCTATCAGATGATCAACCCGATCACCCACTCCGCTTCGCCGGAGGCGGTCGACATCTACAAGGTCGAGCCGTACGTGGTTCCGGCCGACGTGTATACGGCCAAGGGACACCTGGGCCGCGGCGGCTGGACGTGGTACACGGGCTCGGCGAGCTGGATGTATCGGATCGGGCTCGAGTCGATTCTGGGATTCCAGCTGCGCGGCAAAACGCTGTTCATCGAGCCGTGCGTTCCAGCGAGCTGGAAGGAATTCACGATCGAGTATCGCTATGGTGCCACGACGTACGTGATAACGGTCACCAATCCCGAGGCCCTCGAGCGCGCGATCACCGAACTGTCTCTGGACGGCCAGGAGCTGGAGGGAGGACTTCCTCTAGCCGATGACGGGAAGAGACATCAGGTCACTGCTCTGATGCGGCCTGCTTCTGCTTTGACCCGGAACGAACGGGCTGCAGTCCAACGATAGCGGGACCATTCACCACGTTGCCGTAGGGATCGAATCGCGAGCCGTGGCATGGACAGTCCCACGTCTTTTCGGTCTTGTTCCAGCCCACGATGCAGTAGAGGTGCGGACACACAGCTGACTTGGAGTGGATGGTTCCCTCCTTGTCACGGTAGACCGCGATCTTCCCGCTTCCACGGCCGACGACCGCTCCTTCGCCCGCCTGGATCTCCCTGTAGTCGTCGACATCGCCTTCGGTGAAATAATCCTTGAGCTGCTCGGCGACATTGATGTTTTCCTTCAGATAGTCGGGCGCGGAGCGCAGCGTCACCCGTGAAGGATCGTACAGCCTGGTCCACGGATGCCTGCGGCCCTGGACGAGCTCGTTGAGGATGATGCCGGCTATCGTGCCGTGCGTCATCCCGTTCCCTGAATCACCGGTAGCGATATAGATGTGCTCATCGGCGCCGGGATTCTTGCCGATGTAGGCGAGACAGTCCACGGGCTCGATTATCTGGCCCGACCACCGATGGTTGATGCTCTCGACCATGGGGAACCGCTCGCGTGTCCATTCTTCGAGGCGGCGGAACGGCTCCTGATAATCATCGAAATCGGGCTGGCCGGTTTTATGGTCCTCGCCGCCGACGATGAGAATCTCGTGATCGGTTTCCTTGCCGGACGCGTCTTCGGCCTGGTGGACTCTGATGTAGTGATACGGATCCGGCGTATCCCAGTAGAGTCCGTGCGGAACGGAGTCCTTCGGAACGCGCGCGCCGATGACATAGGTTCGATACGCTGCCTGCTTGGTGTGGATGATCAGCCAGTCGTTGACCGGCGTGTTGGTGCAGACGACGACGTTGTCGGCGCTGATCACGTGTCCATCGCTGGTGGTGATCCTGGCGGGAATGCCGTCGACGATCTTTTCGGCGTGGACGCCGGAATAGATTTTCCCGCCGTCGCGCAGAATCGCGCGGGCCAGGCCCTTGAGATACTTGAGCGGATGAAAGGTCGCCTGCCTCGGAAATCGGAGCGCGGCTCCGGTATCCCAGAAATCCAGTGGAGCCCGCTCGATCAGCTCGGTGTCGGTGAGCCCGGCCCGGTGGGTTGCCGCGAGCTCCCGCTCGAGCTCTTCCCTCTTGGTCTTGCCGCCGAGGAACAGGTAGCCGTCCACGCGCTCGAAATCGCAATCGATGTCTTCCATCGAGGCGATCGTCTCGATCCGGTGGATGGCGGACATGTGACTGTCAGCCGCCATCCGCGCGCCCTCACGCCCGTGGAGCTTCTCGATGTTGTAGTAGCGGTCGTCGAGAGCGGCGGTCAGGTGGGCGGTCGTGCGCCCGGTCTCACCGCACCCGATCGGGCCATCATCGATGAGCGCCACCGCCCGGCCCGCCCTGGCGAGGAGGTAAGCAGTCGTCATTCCGGCGATTCCCGTGCCGATCACGCAGACGTTGACCCGCAAATCCTGGGTAAGCGATTGGAACTGCGGGACTTCGGTGGTATCCATCCAGACGGAGGTCGTGTGACCTGAGTCGCAGTGCATAGCCATTTATGAACCAGTAGTTGGTGCGGGTCGTGCTGCAGTGGAAGCGGCATGGCGCATAGGACATGCCATGTGATATCCCTAACTAAACTGCGTACTGCGGACTAAATAGGCATGTGCTACTCTGAAAATCGGCGGATGATTTCTTAACTACAGAGGCGCATCGGAGATCGAGCGATGACCAAACGCAGCAAACATACATGGGTCGTGGACGTCATCGAAGATGGGTCGGCGATGATAGAGATCGATGGGAGGATGGTGACGCCGGTACCGGCGTGGATGCTGCCCGAGGGGGTTCGCGAAGGCGATGTGCTTTCAGTCGGTCACACCAAAAAAGAGGGCAAATCGTCGCTGGTGATCGAGGTCGATCCGTCAGCGAAGGCTAAAGCACTGGAGAGGTCAGAGAAGCAGGTGAGAAGAAAGGGGAGGAATGATCCGGGTGGGGATATCAGGCTGTAACTGCAACTGAGAGAACTGCAACTGAGAGAACTGCAACTGAGAACTGCAACTGAGAACTGCAACTGAGAGAACTGCCAAGCTACCCGCTGCCTGCTTCCTGCTTCCTGCTGCCAGCCACCGGCCGAATGCCTAACGACACTGCCTTTGAGTGGATCTCCGGTCGCTTCTTCCGCTAAGGCTCGCTCGTCCGCGCTCAGGGGTGACTGTGAATCCACTACTGGGAGCTCCGGGCGCGACAATCGTCACACTGCCGTTGAGGTCGGTTCGGTACCATGGTACCCGATTGCGACGGTAGACGGCCTTGGCCTGGGTGTGCATGTGAC
>JBKKAY010000178.1:0-2925 GCA_046714195.1 Gemmatimonadaceae bacterium | reverse complement strand
CCGCGCACCATGAGCGCGTCGATCGGTTACGACAAGGAAGTCTTTGCCCTGACGTCGGCGTCGGTGAGCTACACCCACGCGCGGACGGATTTTCTCACGCGCTTCATCAACCGCAACGATGCGGTGTTCGGATCGCCCTGGCAGACCGGGCTTTCCGGTCCGGCCGACCCCAACGGCGTGAGCACGCTGACCACGATCGAGAGCTCGGCAAAGTCCCGCTACAACGGAGTTACTTTGGGGCTGAACCGGATGGCCGATCCCGACTTCCAGTTCCAGGCGAACTACACTCTGTCAACGGACAAGTCGGACGACGACAACGAGCGCGATCCATTCAGCTTCAGGTACGCGCGCGCCAACGCCCTCGACCGCGAGTACAACTACAGCGATCGCGACCAGCGTCACCGCTTCAATCTCTGGACGCTCATCCACCTGCCGTTCGACCTCTACGCCAACAACCGCTTCAGCGCCTACTCCGCGCAACCGACGTCGGAGCAGTGCGCCGCCAACAATCAGGGCAACGGCGTGAGAGTGACAGGTCCGTCCGAGCGCATCTGCCCGAATGGAACGATTCTCCAGCGCAACACCATTCGCCGCGACAATTCGTTCATGAGCTGGGACCTGAGGCTGTCGAAGCCGTTCCGTACCGGCAACCGCGGGCAAATCGAAGCGATACTGGAGGTCTTCAACGTCCTGAACCGGGACAACTTCCGCGACCCATCGTCGGCTTCCCTGCTCTTCAACTTCGATGGGACGATCCGTAGCGGACTTGGGGATCCGAGACAGATACAGTTGGGTGCGAGGTACGGGTTTTAGAGGGCGCCTTACGGATTAAACACGAACTGAACGACTACCGGCCGGGATAACTACGAACTGAAGACTACCGGCCGGGGGCTCTGAGAGGCACAGGTGCGGGCCGCGGGCTTGACCTGATTGCTCGATCAAACGCCCGCAGCCCGTAACTGTGCCTCTGATGGCCCCCGGCCGGTAGTCTTCAGTTCGTAGTTTCCATCAGCCGATGGTAGCGAGCATCTCCCTCAAAGCACCCGCGCTCTGCGGGCGCAGGGAAGCGTCCTTCGCCAGCAGCTTCATTATCATCGCCGACACCGCGTGCGGCACGTCCGGCTTCAGTACATCCGGAGGCCGGGCGTCCTCGTTCAGCACTTTCGCGATCAATGAGATCGGCGACTTCGCCTCGAACGGCGGACGTCCGGTGAGACACTCGTAGAGCACCACTCCCACGGAGTACAGGTCGCTCCTTGCATCCACGCTCTCAGCCAGCAGCTGCTCCGGCGCCATGTACGTCGGCGTGCCCACCACCATCCCCGCCTGAGTCAGCGCGCTCGTCCGCTCCGCCAGGCGGGCAACGCCGAAGTCCATGACCTTGAGCGTCCCGGCCGCATCGACCAGCAAATTCTGCGGCTTGATGTCGCGGTGGATGATGCCCTCGCCGTGCGCGCACTCGAGCGCGTCGGCGAGCTGCCGCGCGATCGCCAGCGTCGCCTCCGGGCCAAGCTGGCCCCGCGAATCCAGCACGGCGCGCAGCGTCGTGCCTTCCACGAACTCCATCGTCACAAAGTAGACTTGGTCGGCTTTGCCGAAGTCGTGCGTGCGCACGATGTTGCGATGCGAGATGTGGCGGGCGAGCCTGATCTCGTTGCGAAAGCGGTCCATCGCCGTCTCGTCCGCGCTCAGCAGCTCCGGCCTCAGAGTCTTGATCGCCACCCGCTCGCCCAGCTCCCGGTCCTCGGCGAGATAGACCATGCCCATCCCGCCGCTACCGATCGGGCGCTCGATCGTGTACCTCGATGTGAACGCTTCGCCTGCCTTGAGAGCTTCCGGCGCGTCATGATCCGCGAGCGGCGCGTCACTCACGCCCACGATCTCTTCGCGCAGCTTGTCGATCTGACCGCGCAGCCTCCGCTCCCGCTCCCGGATTCCCGTCACCATGCTGTCGAAGACGCGCGCCAGCGTTCCCAGCTCGTCGCCGCGCTTCGACACGTCGGCCAGGGAGCCGGTGGTGTACCCTCCGTGCTCGACCGCTACAGCCGCGGCGACGACGCGGACCACGTCCCGCAAGTACTCCTTCTCCCGATCGCGCAGATCCTTTTTTTCCAGGCAGGCACTGATGCGGGCGCGCAGCAGCACGGGATCGAATGGCTTGGGGAGATAGTCCTCCGCCCCCCGCTCGATGCACCGCGCGATGCTGGCGATGTCGTCGAGCGCCGAGATCATGATCACCGGAATCTCCCGCGTGGTGGCGGAAGCCTTGAGCTGCTCGAGAGTCTCGTAACCATCCATGTGCGGCATCATCACGTCGAGCAGCACGATGTCGAACGAATCGGCCCCAATGAGATGGAGAGCCTCCGGACCGCTCGACGCACAAGCGACCGTGTGGCCTTCTCTCTCGAGCCTCCGCTTCAAGACGCCCCGATTCTCCTCGACATCGTCAACGACGAGCACGCGCGCCATCCTACCCACCCGCGCACCCACGGGCTCGGCGGGAGCGACCTGCACCCACGCCGGCGCGTTGAACGAAGTAGTCGGCTCCGCGCGCGGTCTATCGGTCGGCAGCAGTCGCTCGGCGGCAGTCCTCACCCGACAGACGTCGGCGATGAACTTCTCATCAGGCGGATCCTCGCGCAGCAGCCCGCTCATCGCATCGATGATCCGTGATTGCGGGCGGTGCAGCGACTCGTACAGCGAGACGATTCGATCAGCGTCCAGCACCGCGACGTCAGCGGGCAGAGCCTGCTCGATGAGCGAGATCGCGTCACGCACTGCCGCCAAAGCTTCGCTCAGCGACTCGCGCCTCCGCCCGTCCGCGGGACTCTGCGCGTCCTCGAGCAGCATCTCGCAATATCCCACGATCTGGTTCACCGGCGTGCGCAGCTCGTGTCGAAGCGTGGCGACCTCGTTTACCGAGAG
>JBKKAY010000177.1:0-3556 GCA_046714195.1 Gemmatimonadaceae bacterium | reverse complement strand
AGCTGAAGCTCATGTATGCCTCTTGAACGGGCGGATTTGGAATCGAAAAAGGGGGTAGCCTTCCAAGATAAAACCAATCGAAATTTCACACCAGCTTGATGTTTAGGCAGTTACCATTACGGGATCCCGGAGGATCGATCGAAAACAAGACTGTTGAGCTTAAGCCCCTCCTTGAGGGCTCCAAGAGCCGGCTGGTGGGACCGGCGACCATTCTCGCCGTCGTCGCCTTGGTCATTCTCCTCGGCTTCGGCTACTGCGCCTCGCGACTGACCCCGTCGGCGCTGTTGGGGAAGAACGAGACGACAATCACCCACGACATCGTCGTCCAGCAGATCAAGGCGGTGGCGAAGCTCGTCTCGAGCGAGGCGACCGTGCGCGACGTCATCGTCTACGAGAACAGGTGGTACGGATCTACCAAGCGCTCACTGGTGGTGGTGACAGGACGGCTTCTGGCGGGAATCGACCTGCAAGACAACCCGGATGTATCGATCGATCACGCGGCCAAGCTGATCAAGGTCCGCATCCCGCCGGCCAGGCTGATCGCGGTAGAGATCAAGGACATGCAGACCTACGACGAGCGCGGCGGACTGTGGAACCCGTTCACCAGAGAGGATCGCGATGCGATCCAGCGTCAGGCGCGGGCGAAGCTGACCACTGCGGGCTCACAGTTGGAGCTGCTGCGGCATGCCAATGAAAGCGCGGTCGAGTTGATCCGGCTGCTGCTGGCCAAGGATGGATACACCGTTGATGTGGCGCTGCGCGGCCTGTAGATCGCGAATACCAAAGCAGGGAGCCGGTAGCTTAGTCAGCTAGGAGCCTGACAGCTCTTATACCGCCGTTCCTGTTACGCCCATCGAAAAGCTGAAACGCTCCACGCTGTCTAAGCTACCGGCTCCCTGCTTCAGTTTTATGGATGCCAGCTACGCGACTGATAGAATACTGGTACTAGATATTAGTCTAGTAACTAGACATATTTAAGTATGACACTGAGCCAGCTGGCCGTCGCCGCGGGAGCCGAGGTAAAGTGGGTTCTGAATTCCGCCACCCTCCTTCGCCGCCGCATCCGCCACACAACCGCTGACGCCAAATGGTGGGGGCTGCTTCGGTTGCTCACTGAGAGCCTGAACCTCCCACTCCAGTCCGCGGCCGAGGCGGCGACCAGGGCGCTCCGCGGTACAGCAGTGGGTGAGTTCGCAATCCTCGCCGACCCTTCCGGATCCGCATCAGTGGTGATCGACCGGGGCCGATACCAGTCGATGTTTCTTGGCAATGTCTCGCGCGCACTGGTGCTGGAGACCCCCAAGCGGAGAGGGCGACCGGCGCGGTCTCTCGGGGCTGGAGCCGTCGATTCCGCGGTCCGTTATGGCGTTGACCTGGGCCTCGTGCGGGCGGCGTTGAAGCGCACGCCAGCGGAGCGCCTCGAGATGCTCGAATCCAATGCTGCGTTCGTGCGCTCGATGAGGCGGCCGGGAACGTGAGCTTCGAGTCGATGCTGCGCGGGCTCACTCGCGAAAAAGTGAGATTCGTCGTAGTCGGCGGTGTTGCGGCGGCGGCACACGGGTCCTCGCGAGTGACCAATGACCTCGACATCTGCTACGACGCCGCCAGCAAGCCCAATGTTGTCGCGCTCGCGTCCGTGCTAGCCGACTGGAAAGCGTATCCTCGTGGAATCGAGCCCGGCCTCCCGTTCATCATGGACGATCACACCCTGCACGGTGCCCCGGTCCTGACGCTGACGACGACCGAGGGAGATATCGATGTGATGGACCGGATCGCTGGCGTTGGTGACTACCCCGCGGTCCGTCGGCACTCGGCGAAGATCTCCGCGCTGGGCGTCAGCTTCCGCGTGCTCGACCTTCCTTCGCTCATCAAGGCCAAGCGTGCGGCCGGGCGCCCCCGCGATCATGAGCATTTGCCCGAGCTCGAGGCGCTGCTGGCCCTGCGGAAACAGTAGCTGCCCAGGTAATCGTAGCCTTTGCCGGTGAGGCCGAGCGATCTTGACTAGTCTGACTAGTTAATATAGCTTGGTCTGATGCGGGATACCTACTCCTTGTACGAAGCCAAAGCCAAGCTCTCGGCCATCATCCGAAAAGTTCGCGAGGGCCGTGCCGTCATCGTCACCCTCCATGGAAAGCCGGTGGTCGAGATCCGCGCCGTGACAGCCGGCGAGGGAGGGCTGACCGCGCGCATGCGGCAGCTGGCGGAGCGCGGCGTTCTCATCCCCGATGGTCCGCAACGATCGGCGCTCCGAACGGTCGCGCGCCGGCCCGGTGCGCTCAAGCGCTTCCTCGAGGAGCGTGACGGGTGAGCGTCGCGTACGTCGATACGTCGTGCCTCGTCGCAATCGGATTCGGGGAGTCCGGGGCCGCCGCGCTTGGGCGGCGCCTCAAGGTCTTCGACCAGCTCGTTTCGTCGAACCTGCTCCAAGCCGAGCTCCTGGCGAGTTTTGTGCGCGAGCGCGTTCCGCCTCCGGCGGAGCTGCCCATCGCGCTGTCCTGGATTCTGCCCGACCGACCATTGCGCGATGAGATCGATCGGGTGCTTGCCGCGGGTTACGTCCGTGGAGCTGACTGCTGGCATTTGGCCACCGCTCTTTACCTGGCCGAAGACCCTTCGTCGATGAGCTTCCTTACCGTAGACGACCGCCAGGGCAAGGTTGCGCGGACACTGGGGTTTCTGGATTGACCGCTTTCCCGGACCGCTGAGAGCTACCCTTGGCGCACGAGGAGTGATGACCGCGACCTACAGGGTCCTCGACGAGGCAAAAATCTTCGGCACCCTCGAACGCCTGCGGAATCGCATCGGCGAGCGGTTCCCCGGCTCGGGCCTGGAGGACGTCGCGGGCGAGCTGATAACCGTTGGTCGCGAAGTCTCGGCATGTGCCGCCTACATTCGCTCGCCCAACTGGCCGCTCCGGATCGGCACCGGGCTGGCGGTCGCCGGGATGATCGCGGTCCTGGTTCTGGCGACGATGAATCTTCAGCTCCCCGAGAGCGTCGGCGGGGCGGACATCATCCAGCTCCTCGAGGCGGGAATCAATGACATCGTGTTCTTCGGCATTGCCGTGTTCTTTCTCCTCACCATCGAGGCCCGGCTCAAGCGCCGGAAGGCGCTCGGCGCGATTCACCAGCTGCGGAGCCTCGCGCACGTGGTCGACATGCACCAGCTGACCAAGGACCCCGACGGCCTGCTGTCATCCGAGCCGAGTACGCCGTCGTCCCCCGAGCGGACGATGGCCCCGTCCGAGCTGGGTCGTTACCTCGATTATTGCAGCGAGCTATTATCTGTAACCAGCAAGCTCGCCGCGCTATTGGTTCAGGATTTCAACGATGAAGTCGTACTACGAGCTGTGAACGAGATCGAGGATTTGACGACAGGCCTGTCGGGTAAGATCTGGCAGAAGATCCAGCTGCTGGAGCGTGTTCCGAGGGTGTGATCCTGTAGCAGACCATTGAATTGACAACCGTGCGACGTACCAACTGGAGACATCGATGAAGCGCCACACCACCGCCTCGCTCTGTTATCTCGCCCTACTCTCATGCTTCGCGGCCATACC
>JBKKAY010000176.1:0-8907 GCA_046714195.1 Gemmatimonadaceae bacterium | reverse complement strand
TTCTCCTTGATGCGGCCGAGCATCTCGTCGTAGAGCTTCTGCTGAAGCGCCTCGGTGTGCTTCATCCTGGCGTCGGTGTATGCGTTCTCCTGATTGAGATACGCGATCACCTCGGGGTTGGTTTTCTCGCGCAGCCAGAAGTAATTGTCGGTGCGGACATCGCCGTGGAGGGTGTCGATTCGGGCGATGACTTTCGCTTTCGGAGGAGTCGGGTTCTGGGCGTGCAGTCCTGTAGCTGATGCGACGACTGCTACTATAGGTAGGAGGGCGAGCGAGCGGGCGAGATGGAGGCGGCGCATGGGGGGTTCGGAGAGGTCTGGACGGGCGAAACGGTCTCAAGTTTTATCCCTGGGCGTCGGGTGGTGTCAAGACGGGAACTACGAACTAAAGACTACCGGCCGGGGGCTTTCGGCCCCAAGGCTGTTGGCCGCGGGCATCCCAAAAAACACATGTTGGCCGGGGAAAGCCCCGACACCTACATTAGACCGCCCCCACCCCAAGACCCGTCTGACCGACCTCAAGGAACAGCTCCAGCGCACACTCGGCAGCAACTACACCCTCGAGCGGGAGCTCGGCGGTGGGGGGATGTCGCGGGTGTTCGTGGCTGAGGAGGTGTCACTAGAACGGAAGGTAGTGGTGAAGGTGCTGCCGCCGGATCTCGCCGCCAGTGTCAACGTCGAGCGGTTCCGACGGGAGATCCAGCTCGCGGCCAAGCTGCAGCACCCGCACATCGTGCCGGTGCTCTCGGCCGGGATCAGTGAAGGGCTCCCGTACTACACGATGCCGTTTATCGAGGGCGAGTCACTGCGGGCGAAGATCGCCCGGTCGGGAGAGCTGCCACTCAATGAAGCAGCGAGGATCCTTCGCGACGTGCTGGGCGCTTTGTCATACGCGCACGAGCATGGCGTCGTTCACCGCGACATCAAGCCCGACAACGTTCTGCTAACTGGCAATCACGCGGTAGTCGCTGACTTCGGCGTCGCCAAGGCGCTCAGTGCCTCCACCAATCCCGGCTCATCGCTGACGTCGCTCGGCGTCGCGCTGGGAACGCCCGCGTACATGTCGCCTGAGCAGGCGGTGGCGGATCCAAGCACCGATCACCGGGCGGATATCTACGCTGTCGGGGCGATGGCGTACGAGATGTTGACGGGCCAGCAGGTTTTCAGCGCCCGTTCTCCCCAAGCGATGCTGGCGGCGCACGCGGTCGAGAAGCCGGAGCCCATCGACAAGCGCCGGCCGATGGTGCCACCCGCGCTTTCGTCGCTCATCATGCGTTCCCTCGAGAAGCACGCCGCTGATCGTCCCCAGTCGGCGGCCGAGATGCTAGCCGAGCTCGAGGCGTCTGTCACTCCAAGTGGGGCAACCACGCCGCACGTCAAGGCGATAGTTGCACCTTCGGACAAATCGGACAAACGCAGAACGTTCGCGGCCATCGGGTTGACGATGGTGCTGCTTACGCTCGGTTCATCCAGCTGGTATTGGTACGCGAACAAAACTCCGTCCGTGACGGCGGCCGCGACGGATAGCACACCGTCACTTGCAGTCCTTCCGTTCGAGAACCTCGGCATGCCCGACGATTCCTATTTTGTCGAGGGTATGACAGAGGAGATATCGAGCCGTCTCGGCTCGTTGCCCGGGCTGCGGCTGATCGGACGACAAAGTGCAAAGAGCTACGCGAACACGGACAAGCCTGTCGCTCAGATCGGCAAAGAGCTGGGCGTGGCCTACCTGCTCACCGGGTCCGTCAGGTGGGATCGGTCACGAGCGGGACAGAATGAGGTAAAGGTCACGCCCGCTCTGCTTCGCACCAGCGACGGCGTTCAGATGTGGTCGGAGCCGTACCAGGACAACGTGACGAGCGTGTTCGACATTCAGGGCAAGGTCGCTGGTCACGTCGCCAACGCGTTGCAGGTCCAGCTCACCGAGCGCCAGCAGCAGGAGCTGAGCGCGCGACCCACCAATAGCCCAGCCGCGTACGATTACTTCCTTCGCGCCAAAGCGCTCGGCGCGGCCGCGGGTGGGAACCCCGCCAAATACCCTCGAGTGATAGGTCTCTATCAGCGCGCGGTAGACACCGATTCGGGCTTCGCGGAGGCACACGCCGAGCTGGCAAGAGCGCATCTCACCTTCTACTGGTTTCGTGGGGACCAGTCGCCACGACGGGTAGCGCTGGCAAAGGCGTCGGTGGACAAGGCGCTGTCGCTGGATCCAAAGCTCCCGGTGGCCCACCTGGCGCTCGCCGATTATCACTATTACGGCAGGCTCGATTATGCTCGCGCGCTCGAGGCGGTCGAGGAGGCACAGCGCTTCGCTCCAAACGATGTCGATGCGATGGAGCTCAGAGGACTATTGGAGCGACGCCAGAACAAGTGGGACGATGCGGTTTCCACCTTCAAGCGTGCCTCGGCGCTGGACCCAAGACATTATCGGCTCCTCGACGACCTCTGCGAAACTCAGATGGAGGTTCGCGACTATGCAGGTGCCGAGAAGACCTGCACCGCAATGATCGCCCTGGATCCGGATCATTCGAGCGGTTATGCCTTCTTTTCGTTCCTCCCCGTGCTTCAGTCCGGCGATGTGAAGCGATCCCTCGCGTTATTGAAGGACGCTCAGCGCGAATTGGGGGGCGAAGCCGTCGCGCGGGAGCTGATGTCGGTAGATCGAGCAGTCGTCTGGCCCGCGTTTCTGGATCGCGAGCTCGCCACCCACATGGAATCGGCGGTAACGCGTGTCGAAGGCTCAGAAAGGATTGGCTACCTAACCAGCAGCCTAATGCTTGCCACCTATCAGAAGAAGCCATCGCTGGCGCGTCACTACGCGGATTCCGTAATCGCGCAGGTCCCTGGATTAGTCCGCGGCAATTTCTTCGATTCAGAGCTTTACTCTTTTCTGTCGCTTGCTCATGCCGCTAGGGGAGAAAAGGACAAGGCGCTCCGTGAGGGGAATCGCGCGATGGACATCCTTCCACTCAGCGCGGACGCGCTGCGTGCAAACAAGAACCTGCGTCGAAACGCGTATGCGGCCGTGCTTGCCGGAGCGCACGATGAGGCTTTCGTAATGTTGCAACAGCTACTGCGAGTTCCGAGCACAATTTCCGTCGCCTGGATCAAAGCCGATCCCTGGTTGGAGCCACTGCGACAGGATCCGCGATTCGCGCAGCTGGTTTCCGGCAAATGACGCCTCTCGAGAAGCTCCGTACCGCACTCGCTGAGCGCTACTTGATCGTTCGCGAGATCGGGATGGGCGGGATGGCGACTGTCTACCTGGCGCGTGATCTCCGTCATGACAGAGACGTAGCGCTCAAGCTCCTCAAGCCGGAGCTCGGTGCGGTACTCGGGCCCGAGCGTTTTCTCAGCGAGATCCGCGTCACGGCCAAGCTCCAGCATCCGAATCTGCTGCCGCTGTTCGATTCCGGAGAGACCAAGGGGCAGCTCTGGTACGTAATGCCATTCGTGGAAGGAGAGAGCCTGCGCGCGCGGCTCGAGCGGGAAAGACAGCTCTCGGTCCGTGAAGCCGTTCGAATAGGCGCGGCCATCGCCAGCGCGCTCGACTACGCGCATCGGCACGGAGTGATTCATCGGGATCTCAAGCCCGAGAACATCCTCCTCAGCGAAGACCAGCCGCTGGTCGCTGACTTCGGAATAGCGCTCGCTGTCTCCAAGGCCGGTGGCGAGCGCGTGACGCAGACCGGCTTGTCTCTCGGAACTCCTCAATACATGAGTCCCGAGCAGGCGACCGGCGAGCGCGGAGTGGATGGCCGCACCGACATCTATAGTCTCGGCGCGGTGATCTACGAGATGTTGAGTGGCGAGCCTCCGCACACGGGCGCCACTGTGCAGGCCATTATAGCGCGCGTCATAACCGACACGCCGAGGAGCCTCAGATCATCGAGAGCCTCCGTTCCGGAGCACGTCGACCTCGCGGTCGCCAAGGCGCTCGAAAAAGTGCCCGCCGACAGATTCGACACGGCCAGGGAATTCTCGGAGGTGCTGCAAGGACAAAAGACGATCACAGCGAGCACGCCTGTCGCATTCTCCGCGAGCCACGCAGCTCCAGCGCACACGGTTCCCGGGTTGCGAGGCAACCGGCTGCCGTGGATTCTGGCCGCGGCCGCGACGCTTGTCGCAATAGGAGCGATCGGTTTCGGAGCGAATGAAGTCCGGCGCCGCTCATCAGGAGACGGGGCCGAGCCCGTGAGCTTCTTTGTCACGCCTGCGGGTGACGAGCGAATCGAGCCAAATTCGGTAGCCATCTCTCCGGATGGCAGGCGGCTCTCGTACGTCGGATCGGACCAGGGGTCCACGCGTTTGTATGTGCGAGATCTGTCCCATGTCGAGCCGCGGCCTGTTCCGGGGACCGAGAGAGCAGAGGAGCCTTTTTTCTCACCAGACGGCAAATGGCTCGCCTTCTTCTCGAATGGCGAGCTCAAGCGCATCCCAGTCAATGGTGGCCCCTCGCTGATCATCGCGACCAATGTGGTGCCGCGTCCTTCATTGTGGACGATGGACAATCGGATCATCATCCCGACGCAGGCAGTGACGCGCCGCCGAAGCGGCTTGTCGGAGGTGTCGGCGTCAGGGGGCGCCGTGAAACCGATCATCGCCTCGGACACCAGTCATGGCGAAAATCTGACCTATCCGATGTCGCTCGCTGACGGCAAGACCATTCTCTTCGAGAGCTTTGGGCCTCTCAGCTCGGAGGACGATAAGCTCGCTATCGCGTCCCTGGGAGCCTCTGACTACACCGTGCTCGATTTCCTGGCCGTGAAACCGCTCGGATACTTTGAGGGATTCATACTCTGCCTCCGCTGGGAGAACGCCCAGGGTACGATTGTCGCCGTCCCGGTGGACCTGCGCGAGAGGAAAGTGACTGGCGACCCAATCGAGCTGCAGGGCGGGGTTTCAGCGCCTTACGCCGTCACGCTCTCGAAAAACGGCACGCTCGCGTTCGTCACGGGTGGAACCAGCGCGCAACTGGTGACTCAGGATAGAAAAGGGAAGGTCGATACCCTGCTGTCCGAGCGCCGCGACTATCAGAGTCCGCGTTTCTCCCCCGACGGAACGCGCATCGCGTTTTCGCACTCAGGAACGGTGACCTCCGATGTGTCAGTGTACGACGTTCCCGGCAGAACGCTCTCACGCCTGACGACTGGAAGCGGTGGGAGTCCTGAATGGTATGCTGATGGAAGGAGAATTCTGTTCGACCGTCCTTCGACGGCTACGGCGGGTCTTTTGTGGCTGCCCGCGGACGGCAGCACTCTTCCCGAGCAGCTGCATCCGAAACTGCCATCCGGAGTAGGTATTCCGTCCACTCCCGCCTTGTCGCCCGATCAAACGACGATCGCTTTCGCCGCGCGCGCGGGGAGTCAGCGCTCGAACATCTATTACTTCAAGCCAGGCGTCGATGACATAGCCCGTCCGTGGGTCGCGACCTCGTTCGACGAAGTCTCTCCGCGCTTCTCGCCAGACGGTGGATGGATGGCGTACGTGTCCAACGAGTCAGGCAAGGACGAGGTGTTCGTTCGCCCTTTTCCGGGGCCGGGCTCGCGGGTGCAGGTATCCTCCGGCGGCGGCACCGAGCCGGTGTGGTCCCGTGACGGCAGGCGGATTTACTACAGAAGCGGGCAGAGGGTGATCGAGGCTGACGTTACCACCGGTGCTGTGTTCTCCTTTGGCGCCAGACGCTCCGCGTTCACACTCACCACCCTTGCACGGGACGAATTCAGGCTCAGTGCGACCTACGATATATCACGTGACGGTCAGCGCATCGTCTTCGCGCAGCCAACGGGGAGCGAGCAGAAGCTCATCGTGATTCAGAACTGGTTCACGGACGTCCGCCGGAAGCTCGAGCAGGCAAAACGCTAGGGGGCTCGGCGAGATTCCTCGCTTGAACCCGCGACTGAGCCGCGCTATATCCGACGGTCTGGTAGGCCCACCCTTTTTCACGAGTGAGTATGAAGCACATTCTGGCGGCAGTCTCGATTCTTTTTGCAGCGGCACCCGCTTTCGCTCAGTGCAGCGATGCTGACAAGAAAGCGCTCGAAGCGTTCGATGTCTCGTGGGGTGAGGCGACCACCCGAGGTGACCGCGCTGCGCTGCAAGCGATCCTGGCGGACGATTATCAAGGACTTGGACCAGCTGCAAGCCAGGCCAAGACGACGACAATCGACGCGGCCGTTCGTGCGGCCGAGAGAAACCGCGCCAATCCCGCCGAGGCACCGCGGCTCGTCCAGGACGCCTTTACCATCACCTGTTCCCCAAATACGGCGACGATAACTCATCGCAATATTTCCACGGTGCGGGTCGACGGAAAAGATCAGAGCTTTCAGTCCCGCTCCATTCACGTTCTCGAGAAGCGCGGCGGGCGCTGGCAGGCAGTGACCAACGCTGGCCACCCCCTCAACGATCAGGGCGCCCTCTCGTACATGGAGCGGGATTGGAACGATGCCGCGATCAAGCGCGATGTCTCATGGGTCGAGCGAAACTACGCCTCCGATGTGACTGAGATCAGCAGTCGCACCGGCGCGATCGCGAACAAGACGCAAGCGGTGGCCGATATGCGGACCGACAAGACCGTTTTACAATCCCTGGACCTTTCCGAGCTGAACGTCCGGGTCGACGGAAACACCGCGGTGGTCACAGGTGTCAACCACGTCCGGGGCCGCGATGCTCAAGGCAAGCCCATCGACCAACGAGTGCGGTTCACCGACGTTTTCGTGAAGCGCGATGGGCGCTGGCAGGTGTGGGCGACGCAGGGGACCGTGATCAAGTAGGGGCTCGATGGCAGATCAACAAGATCGCGCTCGAAAGAGCGCGTTTTTGTTTGTTCGAAGCGACAGCTCCAAATTGGAGACTACCGGCCGGGGAACTACAAACTGAAGACTACCGGCCGGGGGCTGTGGGCGGAGCGGCCGGGGGCCGCGGGCGGGCTGGAACTCCTTTGATCTCAAGTTTCCTGTCGCTCATCGAGAGGCGCTTTAGCAAGGCGTAGAGCATCTTGCGCACTCTTATAGTTTGAGTGACGAGTGAGACGAAGTTCTCTTCCGAGATCACTTGCGTGTCACGGGCGAGAATCAAGTGATACTCCAGCTCCGAGCTGGAGTTGAGGGCGTACTTGAGGAACCGACTGAATTCCTTCTCGCTCACCTGCCTGCGTCCCTCGGCGATGTTCGCCGGGATCGAAGTCGCTGCTCTAAAGATCTGGCTCCGGAGAGAGGCGTAATGACCACCGCGTATCTCCCTGCTCACTCGATCAACGCAGAGCGAGAGGGCGTGGGCCTTTTGCCAAACGTGGAGCTTCTTGAAATCGGACACCTCGCAAAATCATCGAGGGCCCCGCCAGGTCCGCCATCATTTTGCTTCTGAGAACGCCCGTAGCCCCCAGCCGCTCCGCCCACGGCCCCCGGCCGGTAGTCTTCAGTTTGTAGTTCCCCCGGCCGGTCGTCTTCAGTTCGTCGTTCCTACGTCGCCTTCGCCGCGTAGGCGAAGATCGCCCAGTAGTGGGAGAAGCTCCCCGCCATGACGAACAGGTGCCAGATCTCGTGCGAGCCGAAGGCGCGCGGCTGCTCGACCGTCGACGGGCGCGGCCACTTGAGCGCGTAGACGACGGCGCCCAAGCTGTAGAACAATCCTCCAGCGAGAATCCAGAAAAAGAAGGCCCTGGGCGCCACGCTCAGGAGCGGCTTGATCAGAAGAATCGCGATCCACCCCATCCCGAGATAGAGCGCTGTCGACGCCCAGGTGGGCGCGTGCATCCAGACGATCTTCTGCGCCGTGCCGATGGTGGCGAGCGCCCACACCGCGGTGAGGAGCAGGAGGCCCAGACGCTCCGGCAACATCAGCAGGCAGATGGGCGTGTAGGTGCCGGCGATCAGGATGTAGATCATCATGTGATCGATCCGGCGCATGTGCGCTATTCCACGTTCCGAGAGGTTGAACGAGTGATAGAACGCGCTGACGCAGTACATCGCGACCAGGCTGCCGCCGAAGATCGAGAACGCCACGATTTGCCTGGCGCTGTCGTTCTCAACCGCCCTTGCGAGCAGCATGATGAGGCCGACGACGGATAAGAGCGCGCCGGCCGAGTGGGTGAGGGCGTTGACCGGCTCACGTAAAGAACGTCGCATTGCAGTCAAAACTATTCGGATTGCAAACGGAAGACTACCTGCAGCGGGCTGTTAGCGAGATGGCTGCTGGCTGCGGGCGTTAGCCCTTGATTGGAGCAACGTGCTCGCGCCGGAATCCCAGACCGATGAGTCGCGCCGGGATGCGGCGAAGGAGCGGAAAGGCTCCGAGCGCTCGGACGGCGAGTGGAGGTGTCATGCGTCCCTGACCGTCGAGCACCCGGGTGATGATGTTGTCCTGGACGAAGAGCTGGACGCGCTGGACAACTCGGGTCGGCAGATCTCGGCGCTTCTGGACTTTCTCCAGGATGTCGGGAGAAATGCGCGCGCCCTTTCGAAATGCCGGGATGAGGACGTTCGCCGCGGCGACCGCGTCCTGGATGGCGAGATTGATTCCGACTCCGGCGACCGGGGACATCGCGTGCGCGGCGTCGCCGATGCAGAGGAGTCCGTCGCGATACCAATTGCGCAGGCGATCGACCTGGACCGTGAGGAGCTTGACGTCATCCCATGTCTTGAGCTCCTCTACGCGGTCGCTCAGGAACGGATTCATCTGGACGATGTCCGCGCGAAGCGAACCGATACCGCGGCTCTGGATTCCGTCGAATGCGCCTTTTCGGATTACGAGCGCGCACTGCCAGTAGTCCCCGCGGTCGATCATGACGAAGATCCTGCCGAAGTCGATCCGTCCGAACAGCTGGCCGGGGTCGGTGGGCTTTCGCGAGAGCCGCATCCAGAGGACGTCCATGGGCGCGCCGAACTCGATCGACTCCAGGCCGGCGGTC
>JBKKAY010000175.1:0-2887 GCA_046714195.1 Gemmatimonadaceae bacterium | reverse complement strand
GTCGGACGTTGCCGGGCCGTCCGCACCGGCGCATCACGCGTATCGGGGCGCTATTCAGTCTGGCGGCGCCGCCCTTTGCCACCGAGGAGCAGCGGGCCGCGGAAGTGCAGCGGCAGCTCCACCATCTCCCATTCGATCTGCGGCCGATTCTCAAGGCTCTCCGCTTCTCGAATGCCGAAGCCGATTGGATCGGGACACTGGTGACGAAGTGGCACACGATGGGTGCGCGAATGACCGAAGCGATGCTGGATCCCGATGGTCCCGACGATGCGACGCTGCGCCGGTGGGCTGCGGCAGCCGGTCGCACGCGATTTGCCTCCCTGTTCCGGCTGGCCGACGCATTCTGGTGGGCCAGTCGCCAGGCGGGCGGGGGGGAGTCTGCGCCGAAAAAGGAAAAGGTCGCCGCCGTCTACCGTCGCGCGGTTCGGATCGCGTACAACGACCCGATCGAGATCTCGGACCTGGCCGTCGATGGCGACGATTTGCAGCAGCTCGGAGTGAAAGGCCCGGCCCTCGGCGCGACATTACGAAAGCTGCTGGAAGTGGTTATAAATGAACCGGGCATGAACACCAGGGACCAGCTCCTGGCGATCGTGAAATCAGAGTCCAAACCCTAGAAACCCCAGCGCGGCACACGATGCTTTTTCGCGGCAAACGGCCGGATCCGACGGTGTGGAAGCGATTCCGATCGGGGCACGACGGATTCACCTTCACCCGCACCGGCGACATCTACGAGGCGAAGGTGGTGGCGAACGCCGAGCGTGTGGTGGATCTCTTTTTCACGCTGAGCGAGGTGATGGCGCCGGCTGTGGATGTGTACATCAAGGACATGCGATCCAAGACGACATGGTCCGGCGAGACCGTTGCGCTCCCCGACATCCGCGACGCGGTGGCGAGACTCAAGGTCCCGCTCTCGACCTACGGCGGAGTGGAGGTAACGCTCTACACTCCCGACGATCAGATGACGCTGACTCCCCAGCTCGAGCTGTTCATTTACTCGAGATCTGACCGCTGGGTTTATCTACTGACCAGCATGAATCTGGAAGAGCGTTCGTCGATCGAAGAAAGACTGTGGGGAATGCAATCATGGGAGCGCGCCCCCGCCCCGTCGTTGAGCGATGCAGTAGCAGCTGCTGCCGAAAGACTCTCCATCAAAACTGGCTAACTCGCGGGTGGCGGACAGCGGTCAGCGGTCAGCGGGCAGCCTGTCAGTTCTCTCTTGCAGTCGATGATCGACCCCGCCCTGGTCTATACCGCAGTAGCCGCCAGCGCCAACGTCCTGGGCGCCGCCGCCGTCGTTTCAAGACAGCGATGGAGCGTCCGCGCCCTCGAGACGATGGTGGCTCTGTCCGCCGGCTTCATGGTCTCGGTAGCGATCCTGGACCTGGCCCCTGAGTCCATCGCAACTCATGGCTCCACCGCGCCCCTGGTGATCCTGATAGGGTACCTGCTGGTCCATCTGACTCAGCACACCCTCGCCCCGCATTTCCATTTCGGCGAGGAAGTCCACGCGGTAACGAAGGCCGTCAGCTTCTCGGCCCTCGCCGGGCTGATGCTTCACACCTTCGTGGATGGCGTCGCGATCGCGAGCGGGTTTGGGGTGAGCAACGAGCTGGGATTCCTGGTATTCGTGGCGATCCTGCTACACAAGCTGCCCGAAGGCCTCGCGATCTCGAGCCTCTTCATCGCCGCGGGGGAAAGCAGGCAGCGAGCCCTGGCCGCAGGCGGGGCGCTGGCGGTGTCGAGCATAGTCGGGGCGTTCCTCACCCAGCACCTTCCGATACTCGGCCGCTACGGCCTGCCGCTGGCGGCTGGGGTAACGCTCTACGTGGGGGCGTCGAACCTAGTCCCGGAATTCCAGGCGAAAAAGGGCTGGCGGCTCCCGGCTAGCTTTTTTCTCGGGTGCGCGTTGTACTATGCCGCATCGTGGGTGGTTGGGGTGGGGTGAGCCGATGTGGGCGTTCGGTTCGGCTTCCGCCTAGGATTCCTGCTCCGTCAAGCGAGAAACATCGGCGAGGTCCTGCGGTCGGCCACTCGCGCGTTTGTTGACCATCAGAGTCCTTCGGCTGATAGTCGGCACGTCGATTCCGTCGACTCGTATCATCACCTTCTCGCCCCAGGCGGTGTCAAAATCGACTCCGTCGATCGAGGTCATCAGATCTATCCGTCTTGGCGGAAGGCCAAGCTGGACAACGAGCTCGGGCGTCTCCAGGTCGCGAATCGAGATTCCGTCCAGAGCCGCGCCGAAACTCTCGAGAGCGCGCCACACGAGGTTCGCGTTTGATTTCGACGGACGGATCCAGAGGTCGATGTCGCCGGTTGCCCGTGGCAGCCCGTGCGCTGCTACGGCGTAGGCACCAACCAGCAGGTATTCAACGCGCTCGGCGTTGAATGCTGACAATATGTCGTGGAAGTCTGGATTGAGCATCACCCGAGCCAAGAAATGCCCAAGCATCCAGGGCGAGCTGCCACATCATTCCAAGGCGCTCCGCAGGCGTCATCAGGACGAAGTTACGGTCGTTGGCGCGTTCGTGGAGGTCGCGGATGCGGCTACGGTTCGCTGGATCGGACATGCTGAAATATAGCCGAGATGCGCTCTACGCCGCGCTCCCGGTAATGATCGGCCCCGCGTCAATAAACCGTTTTCCGACCACATCCACCCGCAGGTTCAGCCCTTCGAGCGACCGCACCCCGAGCATGGTCATGTCGCCTTCCTCAGCAAAGACGACGTGATCCGCGGTCGTGACCCCGCCAGCGTGGATGATCGCAAAGCCAATAGCCCGCTCGACGCGCGGCTGTTCGGAAGATTCCCACGTCGGCCATTTTACACTCCCCAAGAGTATTCCTCCAATCTTTATCCTTCGGGGGGTGGCTCCGCAACGCCGCG
>JBKKAY010000174.1:0-3748 GCA_046714195.1 Gemmatimonadaceae bacterium | reverse complement strand
TGGTTGTGCAGCCGGCGGCAAGCACGCCGAGCAGGACCACGCGCGCAAAATGAAAACGCATCATCGACTCCGTTGTTTGGTGAGGGGCTTTGAGGCCGCCCGTCGAAAGCAGTCCGCGAAGAACTCGCCGACCCGATACTCGGCATAATAAAATGGGCGCCACGGCCGCGAGCCAGTGACGAACCCGGCATGACCGCCTTTCCCGACGAACTCGATGCGAAGCGCCGGATTGGTCCGGGCCACATCGCGAACCTCGTCGAGAACTTCGCTCGGCAGCATCGGATCATCGACGGCGCTTAATAGTAACGTATTGAGTCTAATTCCGGCCAGATAGCGCAGCGAGCTGGCGCGATCGTAGTAATCAGCCGCGTCGCGGTAACCATGGAGTGGCGCGGTAACGACGTTGTCGAAGTCCTCGAGCGTCTTGACTGCGGATACCTTGCCACGGTCAGCCAATTCGGGAAACTTCGCCAGCTTCTCCAGAGCCTTCCGTTTAAGGGACTTGAGGAAGAATCGCTGGTAAATCGTAGAGAACCCACGATTGATCCGCTGGCCCGAGCGACCGAGGTCGAACGGAACCGAAATCGCGGCCGCCACCACGACGTGCGAGGGAAGATCGTCACCTCTCTCGCCGAGGAATTTGAGCAGGACGTTCCCACCGAGCGAAACGCCAGCCAGAGCTATCGGTACCGCCGGGAACTCGTCTACGATCCGATCCAGAACGAAGGTGAGGTCGGTGGTTTCACCCGAGTGGTAGAACCGCTTGGTGCGGTTCATCTCGGTGCCGCAGGAGCGAAAGATCAACAGGTCCGCCGCCCACCCACGCCGCCCGGCTTCAGCCAGCAGGCCCTGCGCGTAGTGGGAACGAACCGTTCCTTCCAGCCCGTGAAGCAGCACCAGTCGCGGCGAGCCTTCCGGTCCGCTCAGGCGGTGGACCTCGACGAAATCTCCGTCCGGGGTATCCCAGCGCTCCAGTTTGGTGGGTGCCGGGACCTGCTTTCGGAACAGTTTTCCCCACAGAGTCTGGAGATGCCCGCCGGGAACCCACCAGGCGGGCGAATAGATTACCTCAGGCGTCATGGCTCACTTGGGCGCGAGCAGGCATTTGTACATCAATCGGAGAGTACGGTCTGGAAGTACAGATTTTCGGGATCAAGAAGAGTGCTGAAACCCGCAAGGCGCTCAGATTCTTCGCCGAGCGCCGCATCAGGACACATTTCGTGGACCTGATGGAGAAGCCGGCCTCACCGGGCGAGCTCCGGCGGTTCGCACAGAAGTTCGGCGTAACCGCCATGATCGACAAGGACTCGAGACGCATGGGAGAGCTCGGGCTTCAATACGCCCGGATGTCGGACATTCAGTGGCTGTCCAAGTTGGCGGAGGAGCCTTTGCTTCTGAAGCTTCCGCTCGTACGAAACGGAAACCAGGTGATGATCGGAGCTGACGAAGCGATCTGGAAAAAATGGATAGTCAGTGATTCATAACGTACTCGTCACCGACGAGATCGACGCCGAGGGCGTGGCAATTCTGGCCGCGGACCCGCGGCTGCGTGTCGACGAGGTGCCGACTCTCCCCGCCGACGAGCTGCTGCGCCGCATCGGCGACTACGACGCGATCGTGGGCCGGAGCGCCACGCGCATCTCCGCCGAGCTCCTCGAGAAAGCTCGCAAGCTCAAGGTGGTGGGCCGCGCCGGCGTGGGCGTCGACAACATCGCGCTCGATGTCGCGACCTCGCTCGGCATTGCGGTGATCAACGCGCCGGCGGGAAACACGATAGCGGTGGTCGAGCTTTTCTTCGGCGCCGTGATCGCTCTGCTTCGGCACATCCCGCGGGCCGACAGCTCGATGCACTCCGGAAAATGGGAGAGATCTTCGCTGCTCGGCTCGGAGCTCAAGGGCCGGACCCTGGGGATCCTCGGGCTGGGCCGAATCGGCGGCGAAGTAGCGACTCGTGCCCGCGCATTCGGAATGGATGTGCTGGCGTATGATCCGTATGTCGCTCCGTCCCGTTTCGAGTCGCTGCGCGTCAAGCAGGCGACATCGCTCGACGCGCTCCTCGAGCAGTCCGCGATTTTGACGCTGCACACGCCCCTTACCGAAGAGACCACCGGAATGATCGGGCGGCGTGAGCTGGCGCGTCTCCCGCAGCGGTCGATCGTCGTCAACATGGCGCGCGGCGGCATCGTCGATGAAGCGGCGCTGCTCGAATCTCTCCAGCAGAAGCACCTGGGAGGCGCTGTCATCGATGCCTTCGAAAAAGAGCCGCTCGGGCCCGACCATCCGCTCCGAGCGCTGTCGAATGTCGTTCTCACCCCGCACATCGGCGCATCCACCAGCGAAGCACAACGCAATGTGTCGGTGGATGTGTGCGTCGCCGTTCGCGACGCGCTCCTGAGTGGCGAGCTTTCCCGCTCGATTAACGTCGCCGACGCCGGCGGAGAATGGTCGGAGATTCAGCAGGCCCTGACCCTCGTCCGCCGTGCAGCCGCGGTTGGGCGAGCCATTCTCGCCACCAAGGGCACACGCGCGGTGCAGAGGCTCGATCTCCGCACCGGGTCTGCCCTCCTCAGTGCGCGAAGCGTCCTTCTCGCATCGGCGGCGCGCGGACTCCTCGAGGGAACGGTAGAGCAGGAACGACTGAACCTGATCAACGCTCGCGCGATGGCGGAAGTTCGGGGCATCGATCTCTCGACGACCGAGACTCCCACTCAGGAAAATCCGTACGCGGTTGAGGTCAGGCTGAGCGGCGGGATGCAGGAGATCGCCATCGCCGGAGTAGCGCAGCCCGGAGCAGCACCGCGCCTGACGAAGATCGGCGCATTTCACGTGGATGTGCAGCCGCGAGACACGCTCCTCATCCTCACCAATAACGATGTGCCTGGTGTCATCGGGCGAGTCGGCACGCTGCTCGGCGAAGCGGGAGTGAACATCGCCGAGTACCATCAGGCGCGCCTGGCGCAGGGCGGGCAGGCACTGGCAGCGGTGTCGGTGGATGGTGACGTGAGCGAGTCTATTCGGGAATCGCTGCTCAAACTGCCGGACGTCTTGTCGGCTGCTGTCGTCTGCTTTCACATAGGGTGAGTACAGGGGTCTCGAGCGATCCCGCTGTCCGCGAGGCGTACGAGACGGATGCCTCAGGCCTCCACCTGCGGCCGGACCTGGTGGCTCGTCCCGACGGCGTTGAAGACGTGGTCGAGCTCGTCAAGCGCGCGGGAATCGACCGCATCCCCATCACCTGTGCGGGCGCCCAGACCAGCACCACCGCGTCGTCGATCACCGACAAGGGTCTCCTCCTCTCGCTTCGCGGATTGAATCGGATCGGCGAGGTGGACCGCTCGGCAAGGACAATCAGAGTCGGTCCGGGCGCGCTCGTCGGAGAGATCAAGCGCACCGCCGCCCAAGCCGGACTTCTGTTCGCCCCCGATCCGACCAGCGAGGAAGAGTCGACGATAGGTGGAGCGATCGCCTGTAACGCCTCAGGCGCGCGCACTTACAAGTACGGCGCTACGCGCAAGCATGTTCGCTCGCTCTCTGTCGTGCTGGCGAGCGGAGAATCGCAAGAGTTTCGGCGCAGCGAGCTGGAAAAGAATACAGTCGGCTATGCCTTCGCCCACGACCCGATAGACTGGTTCATCGGCAGCGAAGGGACGCTCGGGATAATCGTAGGCGCGGAGCTGTCGCTGCTCTCCCTGCCCGATCATGTGGTGGGGCTCGCGATTCCTTTCAAGGCAGAAGCCGATGCACTTCG
>JBKKAY010000173.1:0-3925 GCA_046714195.1 Gemmatimonadaceae bacterium | reverse complement strand
CCGACAACCTCGCGACGGAGGAGATCTCGCTCGGCGATTTCGTCCTCAGCGGTGGAGAGGCCGCCGCACTCGCCATCATCGACGCGACGGTGCGCCTGCTACCCGGCGCGATGTCGGATCTCGACAGCGCTCGCGGCGATTCGTTTTTCGGCAGGCAACTGAGCGCCCCTAGCTACACTCGGCCTCCCGAATTCCGCGGACACGCGGTGCCCGACATCTTGTTATCCGGGGACCATGCGCGGATTGAGCGGTGGAGGATCGAAGAAGGGAAGCGTCTCAGTGAAAAGCGCGGAGATCGGCCCCGGTAAACTGGGACTGCGGACTGCGAACTGACTGCGAACTCCAACTAATTGCGGATTACGGACTAATTGCGGATTGCGGACCAATTGCGGATTGCGGACTTAACCTACGAGCGGCGTGCCTTCGGCTGATAGCTCGCCGGCTCGGCGTTTGTCCGCAGTCCGCAGTAAGTCCGCAGTCCGCAGTAAGTCCGCAGTCGCAGTTCAGCCCGCCCGCCTGGCTGGCATTACCCCCGCCAAATAGTTACGTTAGGAGGCTTCCCAAGAACTGCCTAAACACGTCTTTACACAGGCTGTCCCCCCAGCCCCCGAGCGACATATGCATCCCTTCATCGAAACCCAGAAACAGTGGCTCCGCGACAATGTCCCCCCATTCCGCGCGGGTGACACGCTCCGCGTCAACGTGCGCGTCCGTGAAGGCGACAAGGAGAGGCTCCAGGCTTTCGAGGGCGTGTGCATTGCCAAGCGCGGCAGTGGAGTCAGCGCGACTTTTACGGTCCGGAAGATCTCCAACGGCATCGGCGTCGAGCGCATCTTCCCGGTGCACAGCCCGATGATCTCCGACATCAACGTCATCCGCCGCGGACGCGTGCGCCGGGCCAAGCTGTACTACCTCCGCCACCTCACCGGCAAGGCGACCCGCATCAAGGAAAAGAAGGCAAAGGTCGTCGTTCCGGGCACAGAGGCGCCAGCCGGAGCAGAGGCGTAGCAGTCAGCGGCACCTCTCTCGCGAGCTGACAGCATGCGGGAAGAGGGCCACCGCGACTCTCCAGAGTCGCAGCGCGATGTGTCTGTTCCGCCCCTGGGCATCCCCACCCGCCGCAGGCTAGTTCCGCGGCGGAAGCGTTGGACGACCATCGAGCGCGACCTCCGCGCCGAAAAGGGACCCCTTCTCGCCGGGGTCGATGAAGTAGGACGAGGTCCTATCGCCGGCCCCGTCGTTGCCTGCGCGGTAATAATGCCTCCCGACGCCCGCGCGATAGCCGGTGTCGACGACTCCAAGCGCCTCACCCACGACCAGCGCGTGCGCCTCGCCGTCAAGATCCGCGAGCGCGCGGTGTCATTCGCGATCGGCGCGGCGTCGGTGCACGAGATCGACCGGATCAACATCTACCAGGCGAGCGTGCTGGCGATGCGGCGCGCGCTTGGACGGCTCGGAGTAACGCCCGATCACGTGGTGATCGATGGCCGCGCGATGCGCACCCTCCCAATTCCCCACACCGCGGTCGTCCACGGCGACGCGCGCTGCTTCAGCATTGCCTGCGCGTCGATTCTCGCCAAAGTGACCCGGGATCTCCTCATGACGCGGCTCGGCCGCCGCTATCCGCACTATATTTGGGACCACAACGCGGGCTACACTACACGCGAGCACGTGGCGGGCCTTACATCGCACGGCATAACGCCGCACCATCGAAAGAGCTTCTGCCGCATCAGCGATCTCATCCTCGAGATCGAGCACCAGGCGGAAACCGAGGGGCGGGACAGGGTTCTGGACGACGTCGGACTGCCGGATGAAGACGACTTCGAGCTCGATGAGCTCGAGCAGAGCTGACCCCCCCCACACGGATCAGGGAGACAACGAAGTGACTGAGCCGCTGGTCGCGCTGATAATGGGATCCAAATCGGACTGGGATACCATGCAGCACGCCGCGCAGATGCTCACCGCGCTCGGCATTCCCCACGAGACCAAGGTGGTCTCCGCCCACCGCACCCCCGATCTGCTGTTCGAGTACGCCGAGTCGGCGGAGTCGCGCGGAATCCAGGTGATAATCGCCGGCGCCGGCGGCTCCGCCCACCTCCCGGGAATGACGGCTGCGAAGACGATTCTACCGGTGCTTGGCGTCCCGGTGGAATCCAAGGCGCTCCAGGGGATCGACTCTCTTCTCTCGATCGTACAGATGCCGGCAGGTGTTCCAGTAGGCACGCTGGCGATCGGAAAGCCGGGAGCGATCAATGCCGCTCTCCTCGCCGCTTCCATCATCGGCACGACACGGCCGGATGTGCGCGAAGCGCTCCGAACCCTCCGCGCCGAGCAGACGAATGCCGTGCTGGCGCAGCCCGACCCCGACCCAGCCGCGACAGAGTGAGAGTCGGAGTACTCGGCGGCGGTCAGCTGGGCCGGATGCTGGCGCTCGCCGGTTACCAGCTTGGAGTTCAGTTCCGTTTTTTTGATCCGAGCTCGGGCGCGCCGGTAGGACAGATCGGCGAGCTAATCGCTGCCCGCTACGACGATCACGACGCGCTCTCGCGGTTTCTCGACGGCACCGATGTAGCCACCTACGAGTTCGAGAGCATCCCGCTCGAAGCCGTGCGCTTCGTCGCGGATCGCATTCCGGTTTATCCTCCCTTGCGGGCGCTGGAAATCGCCCAGGACCGGCTCCTCGAGAAGCAGCTCTTTCGCGAGCTGGGAATTCCAGTGCCCGAATTCTCCGCGGTGGAGAGCGCGAGTCAGCTCGGACAGGAGGCATCGCGAATCGGTTTTCCCGTGGTGCTCAAGACGCGCCGGCTGGGTTACGACGGCAAGGGCCAGGTCGTAATCAGGGATGCTTCGTCGCTGGAGACGGCGTGGAAGGCGCTTGCCGGGTCGCCACTCATCATCGAGAAGTACGTCGCGTTCGAGTACGAGGCGTCGATCATCGGGGTTCGGGACGGAAAAGGGCGCGCTGTGTTTTATCCGCCCGTCGAGAACGTGCATCGCGACGGCATTCTGCGGACTGCGACCGCTCCCTCACGCAATGTCAGCCGGGACCAGGCCGATGCCGCGATCGAGTATTCCCGGCGGATCATGGACCACTTCGACTACGTCGGTGTCCTGGCGCTGGAGCTCTTTTCCGTAGGTGGCGCGCTGTTGGCCAACGAGATGGCGCCGAGGGTGCACAACTCCGGTCATTGGACGATCGAGGGCTCGGAGACCAGTCAGTTCGAGAATCATCTCCGCGCGATTCTCTCCCTGCCGCTCGGATCGACAGCGCTCAGAGGCCGCTCGGCGATGATGAACATCATTGGCCACCTCCCACCGCGCGAAGCGGTGCTCGCCATCGATGGCGCCCATCTCCACCTCTACGGGAAGTCGCCGACCGAACGGAGAAAACTCGGCCACGTGACCGTGGTGGCAGATTCTCCCGAGGCTATCGATCAGCGCATGACCGCGCTGGCCCAAGTGCTCGGGCCCGGTTGACCCCCTCTAATGCGCCTTCCCGCGGTCCTGCCGGCCTCAAACAGGCGTCCAAACCAATCCAGGCGCGGGCCTGTCATATCTGCAGAGGAAAAAGTGGGTCATTTTTCCAGGCGTTCAAACCTTAACCACCCGCCCGCTATCCAATCTTGCAACCAAGGGACAACGATAGAATGGGTTTGGCGGTCTCGAGAGCGGTGCCCCAGCAAATGAGTGATTCCGCGGACGTGGCGCTGGCCGCAGGCGGCGATAGCCTGGCGTTCGAGCGTCTCTACCGGACGCACGTCAACCGGGTGTACTCGCTGTGTGCGCGGATGTCGGGGAGCCGGACCAGGGGAGAGGAGCTGACTCAGGACGTTTTCGTGAGAACCTGGGAGAAGCTGCCGCAGTTCAGGGGAGAGAGCGCGTTCTCGACCTGGCTGCACCGGCTGGCGGTGAACGTGGTGCTGAA
>JBKKAY010000172.1:0-10214 GCA_046714195.1 Gemmatimonadaceae bacterium | reverse complement strand
CGTTGGTGTGAAGCGTCGCGAACACGAGGTGGCCGGTGAGAGATGCCTGGAGCGCGATCGCCGCGGTCTCACGGTCCCGGATCTCACCGATCAGCACCACGTCCGGATCCTGGCGCAGCACCGACCTCAGCGCCGAAGCGAAGGTGAGACCAGCCTTCTCGTGGATCTGGACCTGTACGATCCCGGGAATGCGGTACTCGACCGGATCCTCGACGGTGATGATGTTCACCCCGCGTTGCTGCAGCACGCGGAGCGCGGCGTAGAGCGTCGTCGTCTTCCCTGATCCGGTGGGTCCGGTCACCAGCACGAGGCCTTCCCTCACCTCGAGAAGCTTCTGCATGCGCGGGCCGTCCACTGGATCGAGGCCCAGAGACCCGATTGACCGGAGACCGGCGCGAGAGTCGAGTATGCGGATGACGACCTTTTCGCCGTGAGAGGCCGGAAGCGTCGACACCCTCAGGTCCACCCTCGCTCCATTGATCGCCACCCGCGCGCGGCCTCCCTGTGGACGCAGCCGGTCGGCGATATCCATCTGCGACATGATCTTGATGCGCGATACCAGGGGCACGCCCACGGCCTTGGGCAGCGACATCACTTCCCGCAGCATCCCGTCGATGCGGTAACGCACGGAGATGCCGTGCTCTCCGGCTTCCAAATGGATGTCGCTGGCGCCGCCCGCGATTCCCTCGGCGACGATGTGATCGACCAGCTTGATGATAGGCCGCTCTGCTTCCTTCTCGTCGATGTGGCTATCGGAGTCGTCCACTTTCTCCAGAACAGGCTGCCCCGATGACCTCGGCGATTTATCCAGCATCCGGCTCACGCGCTCCACCGGCGCATAGACTTCTTCGATCCGCTCTGCGATGCGGAGGGGCGACGCCAGCGACATCCGAATCCACCGGCCGGTAGCGAAGGCGAGGGTCTGCTCGCAATCGAGGTCGTACGGATTGGCTGTCGCGATGTCGAGCAGCGATTCGGAGATCGAGAGCGGCAGGATACGAAAACGGCGGGCGAAGGTCTCGGAAACGGCGTCGCGTGCGGCGGAGCTGACCAGAAGGTCGCTCGCAATTCTGACGTGGGTGCGTGACGATAGCTGCTCGAGGATTTCCTCCTCGGTGACGAGGTGCGCGTCTATGGCCGCATCCCAGAGGCTTCGACCGGCTTTCGATTCCAGCTCCTCGATCGCCGATTGCGGGAGCAGTGCCTTGAGGGTGTCGAGCAGCCAGCTATCGATCGGGCTCGGGCGGAGAGAAGTAGTCACGCCTCAGACTAGCCGGCCCTCGCGTGGGAATGGAGTCGATCCATTTCACCCGGCACCGGATCGCCTACAGCACGCTCCAGAAATCGCGTCCGACATCGACTGAGAACGTCCACCGACCGCCACGAAGTCCGCGAGCGACGTCGAATCTGAGGAACTCGAACACTGTGAGCGCGCCCAGGCCGAGGGCCGGATACCAGCCCTGTCGCGAGTCCTTGAACGACGGAGAGCGGTCGATCCACACCGCGGTGGCGAACGGTGCAAGCGTGATCGATCCGGGCGCTTTCCCGTAGCGACCCAGCGGAATCGGGAAAAATGGCGCTGTCGTTCGCCACTCGATGCGCTGGCTCAAACCGCCACGTCCGACGAACTCATGGAATTCGTAACCGGGCCCGGTGGTGGGGCCACCAAGAAAAGTGTAGTGCTGTGGCGAAACGGAATCTCCGCTCAGGGTACCCGACGCAACCGTGTGAAAGATCAAGCGGCGCGAACCGAAGGGCCGCTGGAGATCGATCATCACCGAAGGCCGCAAGATGTCTCCGCGATCGGCAGCGATACTGGAGACCCTTCTGATCCCGATCGCCGCAACCCGTGCACCTAGTTCGAACCCTCTGAAGGTGAGACTGGTCGGACGCTCCAATGCGATGGTCACGCGGCGCTCGCGGAGTGACGTCGCCGGAATGGTCGGCTCGAACTCCCCGTTCGAGGGCGTGGCATTGACCGCCAGCGGGCCGTGACGCTCGACCGCGAAGGCGATTGTCGGACGCCAGCCGGTGCGGGCCAGAGTTCCGCTCATCGCGACACGCCTGACATCGTACGGATCCGTGTAATCGCTAGCGAATTCCTGCGCCGCGATGGTGTTCCGAAGGAGCGAGGTCTCCGGCTCGTCGCCGGCATCGCGGTAAAGCCGCTCCACAGTCAGCGTGAGCGAAGATCCGGCACCGGTCCTGTACTCGAGTGCCCCGCGCCCCTTGGGCTCGTTGTCACTGAAGCCATAGCGTCCGGAGAGACCAAGGGAGAATCCGTTGCCAAGCCGCTGGACCAGTCCGCCTCCCAGAGCCAGGCCCTCGACTCTGTTGAATCGAACGATATCCGAGATTCGGCCCGCCGAAAGCGCCAGCGTCCGGCCACGCGCCAGTGCCTGGGCGCGAACGAGCGCGCGGGCTTCCTCCTGCACCTTCCTCACATCTTCGTCCGTCACCGCCCGCACATCGCTCGGCAGCGAGTCGAGGACCTGCCCGACGAATGGATATGGATTCTGCTGGCGCTCGATGCTCGGAGCCATCACGATCTCGGGGCCGGTGAAAAGCTCGAGCGGTATTCCCCTGTTCACCTCGTAGCAGCACACCTCCCAGCGTCCGCGGATAATTCCGCGCACGGGATAGTCGAGCCAAGAGCCGGCGCGGCGGATCTCGATCTCCTGCCGGCGGGGAAGCCAGAACCGGCCATCGATGAGTCCGTTCTCCAACACCACCGATACGTCCTCGAGGAGCTTGTCCTTCAAGGCGGAACGGGTGAAGCTGAAGGCCATCCGCACCACTTCACCGGTCTCACGATCGATGTAGACGGCGCCAACCGCACGTGGCTGCCTGTCATCCTTAGGCCTGACGCGCACCTCATATACGTCGAGCACGCGCGGCCCCAGTCGGATCTGGAGTGAGTCGCGGATGGCGTAGTCGTACTGGGCCAGGCCGTCCGCCGAGAGCGGATGCGGCACATCCTGGACTTCGTCGCCATCGCCGAGCCGGATGATGCTCTTGAAATTGTTCTGTACTATGCCGAAGTGATCGCGATGGTAGTTGATGTCCGTCGGCAGGAGCAGCGTGTCGCGGCGTCCGACGATGCGCTGCTTGCTCAGGTCCGGAGCCCGCCAGTAGACTTCCAGCCCCAGCTCGTCCGCCTTGACGATCTTGGGCGGCTCCGTAAAACCCTCACCGAACTGCGCCAGAAAAGTCAGGTATCCGTGCGCTTTCGCCTTGTAGTCCACGAGCGCGGTGTCGGCCAGCTGGAGGGCGCGGCGCTCCGTGGCGCGCCCCACCAGCACCAGCGTGCGGGTATCATTCCATGGCTGCTGGGCGAGCGCGCTCATCGCGCTCGCCGGCAGCGCGAGGCAGAGGAAAAGTGCCATTCGACAACGAGAAGACCGCATGATGGAAAGTTACTTCAAGCGATGATCGGTATCTCCATTCCCTCCTACGAGCGATTTACGGTCGGGGGCGCGCGCGTTCTCTCCGCGAAAAGCTGCTCGGCGGGGCTCAAGGCAGTGCTCGAGCGGGAGACCCTCTACGACTACGCGCAGCGGCAGCCCGACGCATCGCCGCTCATCGGGCGCGCGCCGGTATTCGCGGTGACCCTCCCCGGGTGTGGCCGCGCTGTGGTGCGCCACAGCATGCGCGGCGGGTGGATGGCGAAGCTGAGCAAGGATCTCTTTTTCCTTCCCACCCGCGGATTGCGCGAGCTCATGACGTCGCTCCGGCTGCGCTCGCTCGGGGTGAGCACGCCGGAGGTTCTGGCGTACGTCTCCTATCCAACCGGCTACGTCTTTCGACGATTCGACGTCGCCACGCGCGAGATATCGAATGGGCACGACCTCTCCGTAGTGCTGGCCGAAGTGACCGATTACGACCACCGTGTGATGGTTCTCGATTCGATCGCCAGATTGCTTCGCGCGCTCTTTCACGCCGGCGCGCACCACCAGGATCTGAACCTCAAGAACGTCCTGATGACTGCGGGTGAGGGAGAAGGCCTGGACGCGCATGTGCTGGACGTGGACCGCGTGCAGTTCCACTCGCCGGGATCGCCCCTGGTGGCCAAGGCCAACCTCGATCGCCTGTTCCGCTCGCTTCGGAAATGGAGGGATCTCCACAACCTGCCCTTCTCCGCGGAAGACGAGGAATATCTGCGCCTCCGGAGCATCGATTGAGCTTGGAAAAGTCTGTTCTGGCTGGAGTGCCGGACAGGATTTGCATCGTGATGATGAGCGCCGTCGGGGACGCCGTTCACGTGCTCCCCGTCGTCAACGCGCTCAAGCGGGTGAATCCCTCCGTCAGCATCACCTGGGTGCTCCAGCCCGGCGCGGCGAATCTGGTCAGAGGACACCGATCGATCGATGAGATCATTCTGTTCGACCGAGCCCGGGGGTGGCAGGCATTCGCCGCCGTGCGCGATGAGCTCGCGCGTCGTTCGTTCGACCTGGTGATCAACCTGCAGGTGTACTTCAAGGCCGGCATCGTCACCACATTCACCAGGGCGCCGGTGAAGCTTGGATTCGACCGCGCCCGGGCACGCGATTTCAACTGGCTGTTCACCAACCGCAAGATTCCCGCGCGCCCCGTGCAGCACGTGCAGGATCAGTACTTCGAGTTTCTCGCCGCGCTGGGCGTACCGGCGGAGCCGGTCGAGTGGGATCTCGGTCCGTGGCCCGAGGAACGGGAATGGCGCGATAGATTCGCGTCGTCCTTCACTCGACCGCTAGCCTCGATCGTGGTCGGAACCAGCAAGCCGGAGAAGGACTGGTTGCCCGAGCGGTGGGCCGAAGTCGCCGATACCTTGCACGATGACTTCGGGCTTCAGGTCGTGCTCGTCGGCGGACAATCGAAGCGCGAGGTCGAAGCCGCCCGCATAGTCACTGAGCGAGCGAGGAACAAGCCGCGATCCGAGCTCGGGAGCGGGCTCCGGCCGCTGGTTTCTATCCTCGATGCATCGGCTCTGGTGCTTTCACCCGATACCGGGCCCCTTCACATGAGCGTAGCTCTCGATCGTCCCGTGATAAGTCTGTTGGGATACACCAACCCCAGGCGCACCGGCCCGTATCGCCGGTTTCACGACCTCATCATCGATGCTTACGGCGATCCGGGCGAGGATTATCCTATCTCCATGGAAAATCGTCCTGGAAGGATGAAGAAGATCGAGACGCACCACGTTCTTGAGAAGATCCAGCTCTGGCGCAACCGCTACGCCAGCAGGGCGAGCGCGTGACGCCTCTAAGAAAATCCGGCCAGGCTGCGGCAAAACCGCCGGCCATAAAGATTCCGGTGAGGGATCAGGAATCCTCGGGTGGCGTAGTGTTCCGCCGCGACGACGCCTCAGGGCGGATCGAGATCGCGATAATCTCGGTTGGACCCCAGCGACGCTGGCAGCTCCCCAAAGGCATGGTCGACGCCGGGGAAAAGCCCGAAGTGACTGCCGTGCGCGAAGCCCGCGAGGAAGCGGGAGCCGACACCCGGGTCAAATCCCACGTCGAGACGATCGAGTACTGGTACGCCGGGCTCGAGGGCGGGATTCGCGTCCGCTTCCACAAGCGCGTCCACTTCTATCTGCTCGAGTACATCTCGGGCGATACCCGTGACCACGACGCCGAGGTCAACGAGGCGAGGTGGATCCCGATCGAGGAAGCCTTCAGCCAGCTCGCTTTCGTCGGTGAGCGGCGCGTCGTGGAGAAGGCGAAGGAGATGCTGAAGCAGCCGGCTGAAGCGGGCTGAGATTGCCGAACCTGTAGCCGACCCCAACTTCTCCCAGCAGTGTCACCAGCGTGACGAGGGGAAGTCCCATCACCGCGAAGTAGTCGCCCTTGATGCGCTCGACGATCGTCGCGCCGTATCCCTGAATACCATAAGCGCCGGCTTTGTCCATCGGCTCGCCGGTGGCGATGTAGGCGTCGATCTCCTCGTCGCTCAGCTTCCGGAATTTCACCAGCACTTCCTCGACTGCCGAGCGAACCTTGCGACCCCGCGCCACCGCCACGGCGGTGACCACCGTATGCTCGCGACCGCTCAAGAGGCTCAGCATCGAGCCGGCATCGACCGCGCTGGTGGGCTTGCCGAGAATCTTCCCGTCGATGAGCACGATGGTATCCGCTCCGATCGCGATGAGGTTCTCATCACGATCCGCGGCTGCGGCCGCCGCCTTTTCGCGCGCCAACCGCTCGGCGTGCCTGCTTGGGCGCTCACGGCCACGCACGCGCTCGTCGATGTCCGCGGGCACGACATCGTGCTCTATGCCGATCAGATTGAGCAGATCGTGCCGGCGTGGCGAGCGGGACGCGAGGACGATTCGAAACCCGCCGCCGCTCATCGCTCCAGCCAAAGCGTCACTGGTCCGTCGTTGACCAGCTCGACTTCCATCATCGCGCCGAACTCGCCGGTCTCGACCCGCAGTCCCTTGTCCCGCAGCGCGCCGATGAACCGCTCATAGAGCGAGATAGCGATCTCCGGACGCGCCGCCTCGATGAAGCTGGGCCGCTTGCCCTTGTCGGCGTTTCCGTAAAGAGTGAACTGCGACACGACCAGCACGGCGCCACCAACGTCGGACAGCGACAGGTTCATCTTGCCGTCGGCATCGCCGAAGAGCCGGAGCCCGGACGTCTTCTCAGCCATCCAGTCCACTTTCTCCGGAGTGTCCGATTGATTGAAGCCGGTGAGCAGCAGAAAGCCGCGATCGATGCTGCCGGTGGTGCGTCCTTCTATGCGGACCTGAGCCCGCGAGACCCGCTGGAGCAGAACTCTCAGCCCTACTCCACCGTCACCGACTTGGCGAGGTTGCGCGGCTGGTCCACGTTCGCGCCACGCTTCACCGCGATGTAATAGGCGAGGAGCTGCAGCGGAACGGATGCGAGCACCGGGGTCAGCAGATCCGCCGTTTCCGGAATCCGGAACTCGTAGTCCAGCTTGCCTTCCAGCACCTTCTCCTCGCGGCTGGTAATGGCGATCACGCGCCCGCCTCGCGCCTTTACCTCCTGCACGTTCGACACGACCTTGTCGAACACTGCGTCGTGCGGTGCGATGAAGGCCACCGGCATCTCCTCGTCGATGAGCGCGATCGGGCCGTGCTTCATCTCGGCGGCCGGATAACCCTCGGCGTGGATGTAGCTGATCTCCTTCAGCTTGAGGGCTCCCTCGAGCGCGGTCGGAAAGCTGTAGCCGCGGCCGAGATACAGAAAGTTCGTCGCATCCTTGAACGCGTCGGCGATGGTCTCGATCTCGTGCGCGCGCTCGAGGATGCTCTCGATCTTTCGCGGGAGCGACAGCATCTCCTCGATGATCTCGCGGCCCTGCACCATCGAGAGATTCCGAAGGCGGGCCAGCTTGAGGGTGAAGAGCAGGAGCGCGATCACCTGGCTGGTGAACGCCTTTGTCGAAGCGACACCGATTTCCGGACCGGCGTGGACGTAGATGCCGCCGTCGCTCTCCCGCGCGATTGTCGAGCCGACGACATTCACGATTCCATAGGTGAACGCGCCACGCGCCTTGGCTTCCCGCATCGCCGCCAGGGTGTCGGCGGTTTCGCCCGACTGCGAGATGACGATGCAGAGGGTCTTGTCCGTGATGATCGGATTTCGATAGCGCAGCTCCGACGCGTATTCCACTTCCACCGGAATCCGCGCCAGGTCCTCCAGCATGTGCTCGCCGATCAGCGCCGAGTGCCAGCTGGTGCCGCAGGCTGTGATGAGGATGTTATCGAACTTGAGAAGCTGCTCGTCGGTGAGATTGATGCCGCCGAGCTTGGACGTTCCCTGGTCGAGAAGCAGGCGCCCGCGCATGCAGTTCTCGATCGTCGCCGGCTGCTCGAAGATCTCCTTGAGCATGAAGTGGTCGAAGCCGCCGCGCTCGATCTGGTCGAGGTCCCAGTCGATCTTGCTGACGCCCTTCTCCAGCTGCTGGGCGCGCTGATTGAGAACGGTGTAACCCTCCCGGGTGAGAACGGCGACATCGCCATCGTCCAGGTACACGACTTCGCGCGTCTGAGCCAGAATCGCCGACACGTCGCTGGCGACGTAAAACTCGCCGTCTCCGAGTCCGATCAGGAGCGGGCTTCCCTTCCGCGCCGCCACGATCTTGTTCTTGTCGAGACTCGAGACGACAGCGATGCCGTAGGTGCCCTCGATCTGCCACAGCGCCTCGATCACCGCGTCCTCGAGGCTCCCGTCGAATGCATCCTCGATGAGGTGGGCGATAACCTCAGTGTCGGTTTCGGAGACGAACTTGTGGCCCCTGGCCATGAGTCCCGTCTTGAGCGTACCCGAGTTCTCGATGATGCCGTTGTGCACCACGGCGATGTGGCCTTTGCAGTCGATGTGCGGGTGGGCGTTGCACTCGTTGGGAGCACCGTGAGTCGCCCACCTGGTGTGGCCGATCCCCAGGTCTCCCTCGACGGGGCTCGCCCCCAGTGCCGCTTCGAGCTCGGAGATCTTGCCAGCCGCTTTCCGGGTCTCGACTCCCTTGCCGTTCATCACGGCGACGCCCGCCGAGTCGTAGCCGCGGTACTCCATCCTCCGCAATCCCTCGAGGAGGAGCGGCGTGGCGCCGCGTGACCCGATGTATCCGATTATTCCACACATATGATCTTCTGTTGAAAGTGTGACTTGCCGCGCCGGCTACTCTTTGGCCGTCCCGACCCCGAGTGCCTCCAGGGGTCTCCTGCAGTCCGAAACCAGCTTCTCCGCCTCCGGCGCGCTCGGCGCTTCGGCTATTACCCGCACAATCGGTTCCGTCCCGGAAGGCCTGACGTGGACCCACCTGTCGGGCCAGCTGAGTCTCAGGCCGTCCTGGGTATCCACCTCTGCATCAGGAAAGGCCCGCCTCAGTGCTTCATACACTTTGTCGAGCGGCCCGTTCGGACGGTCGAGCTTGTCCTTTACGATAACGTATCTGGGGTAAGCCGAGATGATTTTCGAGAGCGGCTTGTCCTCACCCGCCTCGAGCAGAAGCTGGAGGATCAGCGCCGCTCCCACCGGCGCGTCGCGGCCCAGATGGAGCTCGGTCAATATGACCCCGCCGTTCCCCTCCCCGCCGATCGGCGCTCCCTCGGCCCGCATCCGGGTAGCGACGTTCACTTCGCCGACGGGAGCGCGGATCACGCGCGAGCCCGCCTCGGCCGCAATGTCGTCCAGAATCCGCGACGTCGAGAGGTTCGTCACGACCACGCCCTTACGGTGGCGCAACACCACTTTGGCAGCGAGCGCCAACGTATAGTCTTCGCCGATGGCGACGCCCTCGTCCGATACGAGGGCGAGTCTGTCAACATCCGGGTCCACCGCCATCCCGATCTCCGACCTCGAGTCTCGTACGAGCGCCTGAAGCTCACCCAGATTCTCCGCCGTCGGCTCCGGAGAGCGCGGAAACTTTCCGTCGGTCTCCATGTTGATCGTTGCCAGCTTGCAGCCCAGAAACTCGAGGAGAACCGGCATGAACGATCCCCCGGCGCCGCGAACGCAGTCGAGCGCGACGCGGAATTTCCGCTTCTGAATTCCTTGGACGTCGAGAAACGGCAGGGCGAGGATCTGATCGATGTGACGGCCGGCGGCCTCCTTGTCGGAAGCGATGGTGCCGAGCTTGTCCCAGGTCGCACGCGGAATTTCCCCGTCCACGACCCTGAGCATCTCCGCCGCCTCGGCGTTGTCAAGAAACAGCCCCGACGGCCCGATGAACTTGAGGGCGTTCCACTCGATCGGATTGTGGCTGGCGGTGATGGCGAGCCCCCCGGCGGCGTGGTGGTGCTCGACCGCGAGCTGCACCGTCGGCGTGGGGACCATGCCGATGTCGATGACATTGCATCCTACTGATTGAAGGGCGGCGTGGACGACGGACTGGAACATCGGCCCCGATACGCGACTGTCCCGGCCGACGATGATGGTGGCGTGCCCGGATCCGCCGCGCGCGAGCGCCCAGGCTCCGAACCCCGCCGCATACTTGGCGACCACTTCCGGAGTCAACGCCCCGCCGACGCGGCCTCGCACGCCGGAAACGCTCACCATCAGACCTTCGTAAGCCATTCGCGATCCGCCTCTCGGTAGTGTGACTGGAGCACCGTAATTTAGTCGGCTTGGGCTTGGTCGGACGCATGATGCGCGACCGCTTATTGGTTAACTTCTCCGGCAATCGGCTGCCATTCCCGGTCGCCCGGTCGCCACTTCTCCCCAGTGACTGACGTATGACACGCGTCTTCGACGAAGATCTCA
>JBKKAY010000171.1:0-6040 GCA_046714195.1 Gemmatimonadaceae bacterium | reverse complement strand
GCCTGTTGAGTGACCAGCGCGAGGTTGTGGCGCTCGAGCACCGCTTCGATCGCGTCCATGTGTGAGTCGCTGATACCCCTGAAAATGAAATACACCTCACGTCGGGGGGCATCCACGCTGACGTACTGCAACAGGAGCTTGGCGACGATCTCGTCCGCGCAGGAGAAATCGAGCAGTCCGACGTGCGAGAAGTCGATCACGGTCAGAGCGCGGTCGCCAATGCGGTCGAGCTCCTGCTCTATCTCGCAGCGCACCGCGGCTCCGGTCGGCCGGGTTACGAGGTTGGAGTAGAGCTCGCATACGCTCTTCCTGAGCATCGAGCTCACGTCGATATGATTGATCAAGTCACGCGCTCCGGAATCGTGATCTGCACCTGCGCTCCGGGAAAATATGAAAGGTTCTCATGAAGCGGCTCGTCCTCGTCCCAGTCACCTTTGGGAAGCACCGCGATCCGGGCCGTGCCGCTTCGGATAGAAAGCTTGCCATCCCAGTTTCCCACGAAACGCCGGACGCCCGCAAGCCCTTGACCTCGGCCGGGATCCCTGAACCGGGAAGCCCCCCTCATCACGGTCTCTTCCAGCGCGAGGCCATCGTCCCAGCGGTCATTCTTGTGAAATCCGGGCGCCGACTCGAGCGACTGCCTGAACCCGATGCCCGGGTCGCAGACGGCGATGACCACCACTTTCCGTCCACCCAAGCGCACCCGCCAGGTGTAAGTCTGCACCGCGACCCAGCCGCCGCGCCCGGCGTGCTCGATAATGTTCTGGCAAACCTCGGAAAGCGCCATGGTGAATCGCATCGTGATCTTGGCATCGAGATTCAGATTCTTGACCAGCGCATCCTGAGCGCGCTGCTGAATCTTGTCGACTACGGTATGGACGTCGCCGCTCTTGGAGATCGAGGTGACCTCGAGCAGCACGCTCGTCTCGGCGGCCTTGGTCTTGATCACCCGTCCCTGGAGCTCGTACAGCTCAGCCGCGTGCTTGAAGAAATCCATCCGCGACCAGTAGGTGTTGACGTTCTCCGCCTCCGGCAGGTAGAGAACGGGCCGCTCGACGCGGGACTGCGCCAGGGCGAGCAGGGCGGTGAGGCCGTATGGAGAAGCCCACCTCGTGTGCCTGGTGTCGACGATGATCTTCTCGTCCAGCGGGAGCGTGGCAACCTGATCCAACACCTGCTCGAAAGACTTGTCCTCGAGCGAATGCGGGACGTTGATGATTGTCGTCACTTTGTGCTGAGCTCTCCACGCAGGTAGTCGGCGAGACCGGTAGCGCCGCGGTGGTCCACGTTCCGGGCGGCCGCGTCCATCGCGCGGTCGAGTGCCGGGTCTAACTTATCACCCGCGAGCAGCCTGGAGAAATAGGTTGCGCCCCATACGTCGCCGCACCCGGTCGGATCTCCCAAAGAGCCGTGTCGCGGGGGCTTGGCGGGAACGAGCGAGGTGCGGATCGCACCCGTCGTGGTACGCCGATCAATCCCGCCCAGGTCATCGAAGCCGGGTGCGGCGAAATACACCACCCCGCGACTGCCGAGTGTCACCGACAAGGTGCTGACTCCATTGGCGATCGCGAGCGCTGCCAGACCCATCGCGTCGGGCGCCATCATGGACATCTCTTCTTCGTTCACCTGAACGAGGTCGAAGCAGCGACACCACGCGGCGGGATTGGCGAGCGGCTGTGGCGCGCGCAATCCATCGGGCTGGAGCGCGAGAAGGAGCGAGTGTAGGTCGCAATAAATCGGGCCGCGGAAATGCTGTCGAATGAGCTGTGCGGTCTCCAGATCCAGCTCGAATCCGCTGATCAGATTGATGTAGAGCGCATCGATGTCGGCAAGCAGAGGCTTGAGACCCAGCCAGCTCCAGGGGGGAACACCACCCGTCAGGCGCTCACACCGCCGTTCCGCGCTCTGGTAGTGAATCGCGACGCGATTGTTGGGGTGGGGGACCGCTATCGGCGCGGCTCCCGGTGCGGCCTTGTCGAGCGCGCCGACAAATCGCCGCGCGGAGTCGGCGAGATCGTTGCCGACCTTGAGGATCGGCACCATCTCCCAATCGTCGGACAAGGCGGCGTCGAACGCGCCGAGCGCGTAGGTGATGCCACCCCATTCCTCGACGGGAGCGTCGCGCGGGTCGCGTCCGTGGATCACGTCCCACACGAAGGTGCCGATTACGCCGACGCGGCGCTTGCGCACCATCAAAGCTCGCCGAGGGTTTTCATCTTGAACGTCGCTATCGCGCCGACGACACCCGCCGAGAGTGGAAGCAGGCCGGGAACGATGCGACACGCCTCGACTGCAGGTTTGAACGCCCTCCGGCGGACCTCGGCCCGCAACGGCTCGAACAGCGCATCACCTGCCTGCGTGACACCGCCGGCGAGCACGACGACATCGGGATTGAAGAGATTGATCAGGTTGGAGACGCCGGCACCGAGTAGTCTCGCCGTTTCACGCACGACTTCGCGCGCCACGGCGTCACCTCGCTTCGACGCTTCGTAAACTGTCTGAGCCGTGATGCGTTTGAGGTCGCCATCCACCATGGTCTGAAGAACGGAGTCCGTCTCGTCTCCGCGAAGGGCTTCTCTGGCGCGCTCGGCGATGGCGGGGCCCGAAGCGTAAGCCTCGAGGCATCCGTAGTTCCCGCACTTGCAACGCCGGCCAGTGGAATCGATGGTGGTGTGCCCGATCTCGCCTGCGGAGTCGGACGAGCCGTGGTACAGCTTTCCGTCGAGGATGAGTCCGCCGCCGATGCCCGTTCCGAGCGTCATGCCGATGACGTTTCTTCCGCCGACCGCGGCGCCGCACCAGAACTCCCCGAGCGTGGCGCAATTGGCATCGTTGTCGAGTGTCGCATCGAGCTTGACCCGCTTGGATACTTCGTCGCGCAGCGGAAAATTCTTCCAGCCGAGGTTGGGTGTGATGATGACGATGCCCTTCTCGCGGTCGAGCGGGCCAGGCGAGCCGATGCCGACGCCGAGAAAATCCGGGCGCTCTGCCCCCGTCTCCGCCATGGTTTGCGCGATCACCTCTTCGATCATCGCCGCGATCCGGTCGACGACGGAGTCGGCACCGCCGTCCGCGAGGGTCAAGGCGGTCCTCATCGCAATCTCACGACTCCCATCGAGCGGCATCGCGCCGGCGACGATGTTAGTGCCTCCCAGATCCACTCCGACGATGTAACGCTCCTTCACGCTCATACTGATACCGATGGGTTGAGGGCTTGGGACGCGGCGGCCGCGACTTCGTCGACGCCAATCAGGTGCATGCATTCGTCGTGCGCATCGGGGAGAAATTCTCCCCGACCGCGCCGTGGGCACACGTTCTTCACGCACGGCACGCAGTAAAGCTCAGGGTGGCGTATCGCGCGATGATCTCCCGGCGGCGGCCCGGTAACCGTCGGGTTGCCCGCTCCCCACAGAGAAACGGTCCGTGTGCCGACCGCAGCCGCCAAGTGCAGCGGACCGCTGTCATTGGAGACCACAAGCTCGCACTCCGCCAGACCGGCGGCGAGAAGGACGAGATCCGTGCGCCCGCCCAGGTCGATGCCGCCGCCCGCCGCTGCTTCAGCGGAAAGGCCGAGCTCAGTTGGGCCGCCGAAGACCACCACGCGATACCCGCCAGCCGTCAGGCGGGCGACCAGCTCCCTGAAGCGACTCGGCGTCCATCGGCGTGAAGGAGCATTGCTGCCGGGGAAAATTCCCACCAGGCGCACGGTGTCGCCGGGGGGCAGCAGTGCCCGGAAGCGAGCTCGTGACTCGTCGGTGAGAGTGAGCCGCGGTACCAGCGCGCCGGCAGGAGGCTTGCCCGTCGCGAGCATGTAGTACTGCGCCCTTCGGTGGAACCCGGTCAATTCCTCCACCGTCACGATGTCGGTGAGAAGGAGTTGCCGTTGGTGGGTGTCCGCCCCGCGCCGCTCACGCACTCCACCCACGGCGAACAGTAATGCCGAAGAGAACGACGGCGGGAGCAGCACTCCGCGCGCATACCGCCCGCGGCGCAATGCGCGCACCGCCCGTGCATAACCGCGTGGGCCTCGTTCGAAGCGCAGCGTCTTCCCGCGCGAAGCGGAGAGCGCGAGCAGCGGCGCCAAGCCCTGCGGGAGCATCACGTCAGCACCTCCGGCCGCCTCGAGCGCGGGCAGCGCCATGATCAGATCGCCGAGGTGATTCGGCGCCCGTATGATCGTGGACGCGTCCGGGCTGAGCGCGTCCCGCGTCTCGCCGACCGCCGCGCGCTCGATCAATCGACCTGGAGCACCGCGAGGAACGCCTCCTGTGGAATTTCCACGGAGCCCACCTGTTTCATGCGCTTCTTTCCTTCTTTCTGCTTCTCGAGCAGCTTGCGCTTGCGCGAAATGTCGCCGCCGTAGCACTTGGCGAGCACATCCTTGCGCAGCGGCTTCACGCTGGTGCGGGCGATGATCTTCGATCCGATGGCGGCCTGAATCGCGACCTCGAACAACTGTCGCGGAATCAGCTCCTTGAGCTTGTCGGCGATCTTGCGGCCCCACTCGTAGGCCTTGTCCTCGTGGATGATGACGCTGAACGCGTCGACCGGATCGCCGTTGATGAGCATGTCGAGCTTCACCAGGTCGCTCTGGCGGTACTCGAGCATGTCGTAGTCGAGCGACGCGTAGCCGCGGCTCACCGTCTTCAGCTTGTCGAAGAAGTCGAGGATGATCTCGCCGAGCGGAAACTCCCAGTCGAGCTCGACACGGGTGGTGTCCAGATAGGTCATGTTCTTGTAGACGCCACGGCGATCGGTGCCGAGTGTCATGATCGGGCCGATGTATTCCGCCGGCATCATTATGCGCGCCTTCACGAACGGCTCTTCGACGTAATCGATGACCGCGGCCGGCGGCATCAACGACGGGTTCTCGATCAGCTTCATCGTTCCGTCGGTCAGGTAGACCTTGTACTCGACGCTCGGCACCGTCGTCACGAGCTCGAGGTCGAATTCGCGAGTCAGTCTCTCCTGGACTATCTCCATGTGGAGCAGTCCGAGAAATCCGGCGCGGAACCCGAATCCGAGAGCGGTCGACGTCTCAGGCTCGTAGTTGAGGGAAGCGTCATTGAGCTTGAGCTTCTCGAGCGCGTCGCGCAGGGTCTCGTATTGCTGGGTGTCGGTCGGGTAGAGGCCGGCGAACACGAACGAGCGCACTTCCTGGTAGCCCGGAAGCGCTTCCTTGGCGTGGTTGTCCGCGTCGAAGATCGTATCGCCCGCGCGGGTCTCGCTCACCGATCGCACGCTCGCTACGACGTATCCGACTTCGCCAGGACCGAGCTGGTCGGTCGGCACCTGGCGCAGCTGGTTGTAGCCGACCTCATCCACCTCGTAGACGGACTCGCTCGCCCCGAAGGTGATGTGAGTGCCTTTCTTGATCACGCCATCGACCACGCGAACGCTTGGAATCGCGCCGCGGTATTTGTCGTAGTAGGAGTCGTAGATGAGCGCGCGCAGTGGCGCGTTCTCGTCGCCCTCGGGCGGCGGCACCTTACGGATAATCTCTTCGAGAAGTTCCTTGATGCCGATTCCTTCCTTCGCGCTGACGAGCAGGATCTCGTCGGGATCGACTCCGAGCAGATCGTGGACCTCCTGCTTGCGCCGCTCGGGCTCCGCGCCGGGCAGGTCGATCTTGTTGAGGATCGGGATGATCTCGAGTCCCGCGTTCATCGCCAGGAAAAGGTTGGACAGAGTCTGAGCCTGGATCCCCTGCGACGCGTCGACGACGAGAATTGCTCCCTCGCACGCGGCCAGGGAGCGCGACACCTCGTAGGTGAAATCGACGTGGCCCGGAGTGTCGATGAGGTTCAGCTCGTATTCCTGCCCGTCGGGCCGTGTGTAGGACATGCGGACGGCGTTCAGCTTGATGGTGATCCCGCGTTCGCGCTCGAGGTCGAGAGTATCGAGGACCTGAGCCTTCATCTCACGCTTCTGCAGCATCCCCGTGGCCTCGATCAGCCGATCGGCGAGAGTCGATTTGCCGTGATCGATGTGCGCGACAATGCAGAAGTTGCGGATGAACTCGAGCTTCAAATCGGGACTC
>JBKKAY010000170.1:0-2896 GCA_046714195.1 Gemmatimonadaceae bacterium | reverse complement strand
GCTTCTCTCTGCTCGCGATTGCGGCGTTCGCGCTGGCAGCCGTTGTTCCTGCTGGAGCGCAGACCATCGCCATCACCGGTGGGAGAGTATTCCCGGTCAGCGGACCACCCATCGATGGCGGAACCGTAATCATGACCGACGGACGGATCACCGCGGTCGGTGCCAATATCGCGATTCCCGCCGCCGCTCAACGAATCGATGCGTCGGGGAAATGGGTGACGCCCGGTTTCATCAACTCCTCGACCGAGCTCGGTCTCATCGAAGTTTCCCAGATCAATAGCACTCGTGACATGACGGCGCGCGGCAAGGACAACATCGCGGCCGCGTTCACGGTGTGGGATGGCGTGAATCCCAACTCGGTCATGCTCGCGCCGGCCCGGAGTGAAGGAATCACCTCGGTGGTCGTAGTCCCCTCTGGCGGACTCGTGTCCGGACAGGCGGCGTTGCTCAACGTCGTTCCCGGAACCACCACCGACATGCTCCTCAGGGCGCCCGTTGCCATGGTCGCGACGATTGGCAACTCGGATGCGGCCGGTGTCGGTTCGCGAGGCGAGCTCATCGTCAAGCTCCGCGAGCTGCTGGAGGACACCAAGTTCTTCCAGACACGGAGGGCCGCGTACGACCGCGCCGAGACGAGGGACTTTTCCGCAAGCCGGCTCGATCTACAGGCGATGATTCCCGTAGTAGAGGGAACACTGCCACTCATCATCGTCGCCGATCGCGCCTCCGACATTGACGCGGCGCTCAGAATCGCCCGCGAGTACAACCTCAAGATCATGATCGGCGGCGGCGCCGAGGCGTGGATGGTGGCAGACAGGCTCGCCGCTGCTCGCGTTCCCGTGTTGACCGGGGCCATGAACAACATTCCGAGCGGGTTCTCGGCGCTCGGACAGCGGCAGGAGAACGCTGCTCTGCTCCGGCGGGCCGGAGTTACGGTCGCACTGATTGGGAACGGCGGCGGTGACGAAGAAGGATTCAATGTGCGCAACCTCAAGTACGAAGCAGGCAACGCCGTCGCCTACGGAATGTCGTGGGACGACGCGCTCCGAGCCGTCACTCTGGCGCCGGCCGAGCTGTTCGGAGTCTCGGGCCGCATCGGCTCACTTCAGGCTGGCCGCGATGCGAACATCGTGATCTGGAGCGGGGACCCGTTCGAGTTCGTCACTCGGGCCGAGCGGGTATTCATACGCGGCCGCGAGTATCCGGGGATGACGAGGCAGGACATGCTGACGGAGCGTTACAAGCGCTTACCGCCCCCGTACAACAACCCGCTCAGCCGGTAGCGCTATCGGCGTTTGTCGTCGGGTTGGACTGCTGGCGGCGGAGCTCGATCTCGGCTTCGAGCCGCGCGGCCTCGGTGTCGTGGGTGTCCAGAGTAGCGCGCAGGCGCTCCGAAGTCGCCGCGTCGAGCTCGGCGCCACCCTTCTTGGCGCGGTAGACGGCATATCCGAGCGCCTGAGCGGCCTTGTCCGCCAGCTGGCGCATGCGAAACGCTTCCAGCCGCGTCTTGCCGTCGTCGAAGGCGTCCTGCGCAACTTTGCCGGCGCGGTCGAGCTCCTGTTTCAGTCGGTCGAGCAATGCCATGGTCGTCTCTTGATGGGGTTGTCTCTATCCAATCGTACGTACGCGGGGGCGGTGTTGTTTCGTGTCAGTATGCCCTGACGCGCGTCTGGGTGCAACAAAAAAAAGGCCCCGAAGGGCCGTGCCTGAAATCAGCTGAAAATCAGGCGGCGCTGGTCTCGGCCAGGTCCGGATAGACGCTCACCTTGTAGCGGGTCCGGCTCTTGTGCTCGAACTTCACCACGCCGTCGATCAGCGAATAGATCGTGAAATCGGTGCCGAGCCCGACGTTACGGCCAGGGTGCCACTTCGTCCCGCACTGACGGACGATGATGTTGCCGGCGACTACCTTCTCGCCGCCGAACTTCTTGACTCCGCGGTACTGCGGATTGCTGTCGCGTCCGTTGCGCGATGAGCCTACGCCTTTCTTGTGTGCCATTACTTGTCTCCCCCGCCGGTCTTCTTGCTGCCGAACGAGATGTCGTTGATGCGGACTTCGGTGAAGCCCTGCCGGTGTCCCTGCTTCTTCGCGTAGTTCTTACGGCGCTTCATCTTGAAGACCACGATCTTGTCGCCCTTCCCCTGCTTCACGATCTCGCCGGTGACGTTGGCGCCCTTGAGCGACGGCACGCCGACGTGCGTCTTGTCGCCATCGGAGCCGAGGATGACATCACTGAAGGTGACCTTGGATCCGGCGTCGCCGGGAAGCGAGGGGATTCTAATTGTCTTGCCGGACTCGGCGCGGTACTGCTTGCCGCCGGTGCGAATGATTGCGTAAGCCATGGTACTGATTGCGGTTAGATAGAGCGGTACAGCCTTAAAAGTTAAGTAAACTGCGAGCTGAGGTCAACCTCTACGCGAGCGCGTATTGCTGGGTCACATCCCTGCCCTGGGACTTCACCACCAGCTTGAACTCGTCGGGCTTGAGCAGAGGATCGTCCCGGAACTCAAGCGAGAAGTTCGCGGCCTTTTGAAGCTTCTGGGCCAGGTCGCGCTCCTGCTCGAGGACGTACATGGCGACGTCGGGGTGGAGCTTGATGAGTAGATTGTCGCGGCGTCCCTCTACCGCCATCCGCTTCACCGACCTCTCCATCCGCCGTACGATCGTCTCGGGCGTCAGCACCCGGCCGGTGCCGTTGCAGGTCTGACATGCCTCGGTGGAGCTCTGGTAGTGGCTCTGCCTCACCCGCTGCCGCGTCATCTCGATGAGACCGAGGTCGCTCACCGCGAAAGCCTTGGTCCGCGCGCGATCGCGTGACAGGTGCTGCCTCAGCTCCTGAAGCACGCGGTCGCGGTTCGCCTTGGTTTCCATGTCTATGAAATCGCAGACGATGAT
>JBKKAY010000169.1:0-4849 GCA_046714195.1 Gemmatimonadaceae bacterium | reverse complement strand
TCCCAAGTTCTGCTCGATGCACCACTCGAAAACGATCGAAGAGGGAATCGCAAAGATGGCGGAGGAGCTCGGGCGGGATGCCGGGCAGCACGACAAACCCCAGCTGGCCGGTATCAGCTGATTCGGCCCGTGGTGGTGATGTGCGTCGTTCTCGGGACCGCGTGCGTGAATCTGCGCGCGCCGACCGATGCCACGGAGACCAAGCTGCCTCCCGTTATCGTCACGACGCCGGAGGGCCGCCCGGCACCCGCAAGGCCCGAGCTTCGCCCCATGCTCGGCTCGGACTCGGCTTACTTCCGGGCGTACCCGCTGATGGTGCCGATCGAGGGTGTCGAGCCCCGGAGTCTCAAGGATACCTTCCACGAGCCGCGCAGCGGCGGACGAATACACATGGCGACCGACATATTGGCCATGCGCGGGACCCCGATACTCTCGGCGTCGGATGGTCGCATCATCAAGCTGTCGACGGGAGGAGCCGGCGGCATCACGATCTACGTCGCCGACGCCAGCGGGCGCTATCTCCACTATTACGGCCACCTCGACGGTTACGCCCAGGACGTGAAGGAGGGGCTCAAGGTGAGGGAAGGCCAGGTTATCGGATTCGTCGGCACGACGGGAAACGCACCGCCCAACGCTCCGCATCTTCACTACCAGGTAATGCGCGCCGACAAGGTTTACTGGAACGGCACTCCGATCGACGTCCGGCCTTTCATGACCAAACCGGGAAGGATGCGGCAGTGAAAGGTCGCGAGCGCGCCGAGCTGCGCGCGGAGGCGCACCACCTGAATCCCACCGTTCACGTGGGGCAGCACGGTCTCACGCCGACCCTGATCGGCTCGCTGGACGATGCGCTGCGCACGCGCGAGCTGGTGAAGGTGAAGCTGGGAAACAAGGACGACGTCAAGCCCAAGGACGCCGCCAACGCGCTCGCCCTCGCCACCAACTCCGCGGTGGTCCAGGTGATAGGAAAGACAGCCACGCTGTTTCGGGAGAACCCCGACCTCAATAAGAAACGCGGCGATCTTCCGCCGTGGCGGAGATAGACCCTGCCGGTCTATTTTTCGCAAAGGAAAGGCGCACTACCAGGAACGACATGCCGTACGTAATCACCGAAGCCTGCAAAAACACAAAGGACCGCGCGTGCGTCGACGTCTGTCCAGTCGACTGCATCTACGAGGGGCCTGACCAGCTTTATATCCATCCGGACGAGTGCATCGACTGCGGCGCCTGCGAGCCCGAATGCCCGGTGACGGCGATCTTTCCGGAAGAGGATGTGCCTGGCAATCTCAAGGAATACGTCCAGATCAACCGCGACGTATTCAAGAGCGACAACCCGCCGGGAAGGCCGAACCGCTAGGGTTTTCACGGCAGCGACCCGACCTTTTGGCCCCGCACGGAACTTGTGTGGGGCTTTTTGCGCGCAAAGACGTAGTTTTCTCTCACAATGACGACACGAATCGAAAGCGGAAAGAACGGAATGCCCAAGGTGGTGCTCTCGCACCCGTCGGGCGGGACTGCGGAGATCTACCTGAATGGTGGGCACACCACCTCGTGGATCCCGGCCGGCGGGACAGACGTGCTGTTCATGGGCAAGACAGCCGCGTTCGCGCCCGGCGATCCCATTCGGGGCGGGATACCAGTCGTGTTCCCCCAGTTCGCGAACACGGGCCCGCTGCCGCAGCATGGCTTTGCGCGCAAATCGGAATGGAAGGTAGCGGAGGAGGATGAAGCCAGCGATCAGGTGAAGGTCAAGCTGGTGCTCCAGGATGACCACAAGACCCGCGAGCTGTGGGATCACCATTTCCGCACCGAGCTCACCGTCTCGCTCGGCGAGCGCTCACTCGAGGTCAAGCTCGACGTGAAGAACATCGGCGACGATCACTTCGCCTTTACCGCCGCGCTCCATACCTATCTCGCGTTGGCGGACATTCGCGAGTCGGCCATTCGCGGGCTGACCGGAAAGTGGTACGTGGACAAGACGCAGGGCGGGATCGAGGCGAAGGACGAGGCGAAGAAGCTCGTAGTCGCCGACGAGATCGACAGGGTATACCTGGGGGCGCCCAAGAAGATCGAAGTGGAGGACCGCGGAAATTCCCGGCGCATAGAGGTGCGCGCGGCCGGCTTCAAGGACGCCGTGATCTGGAACCCGTGGGCGGAGAAAGTGACGGGGTTCATCGGACTCGACAACGACGATTACGCCAAAATGATCTGCATCGAATCGGCGCAGATCGGGTCGTCGGTCAAGCTGAAGCCGAATGCCGCATGGAGCGGATCGCAGACGCTGACCCTGCTTTGACATGGCCGTGTTCCGCCAGTCGGCGTTCAAGTGGCAATGCGACCGCTGCGGGGTTTTCTTCGCCGCCGGCAAGGGCGGTGTTTGCCCGTCGTGCCAGCGCGCGCTGTGCAACGCGCATCTCTACGATTCGATCTTCGCCAGGATAAAGAGCGCTTTCTCGAGCGAGAGAGTCATTTGCCCGGAGTGCAGGCATACTGGCAAGGCAAGTTAAGGGCAACTGCAACTGAACACGTTTTCCGCTGCCCGCTGAAACGCTGACAGCTGTCCGCTGCCTACGTCGGGACGTTACGATTGGCGCAAGCGGTTTCTCCGAATGCCAATCAGACTGTCAGAAGGTAGGCAGCCGGGAGCGGTCAACTTGTTTTGCTCCCAGCGGACCTCGTGTTCAGTTGCAGTTCTCCGCAGCGGACCTCGTGCTCAGTTGCAGTTCTGCTCAGGCACCGAATGTCAGACGACTCTTCAGGTAGAACGCCAGGATAAGCACCGCGTACTGAAGAAACGTGCTGATCTCGCTCTTCCACGCCTCGCCCCAGTCGTGCTCGCCGGTCTCCGCGGCGCCGCCGGGAGGGCGGGGAAGCCATCTCGGCGTTCGGCTCTTGTAGGACAGGTACTCCTGTCCGAACGTCGACTCCAGAACTCCCTCCTCGTATCGCACGATCAGCTCGTACTCGACGGCGAACAGCACCACGGCGATCGGAAGGAACCACAGCACTCCCGAGATGGTGACGAATCCCATCCAGATCAAAAAGTTTCCGACATAGAGCGGGTTCCGGCACCACGCGAAGATCCCGTACGTGACCAGGCGCTGCACGTTGCGCGAGCGGCGACGCGTGACGCTGCCGGCGGCCGCTACCCCGGCGAGTCGGATCGCCTCACCGATGGCGATGAGCGCGAGGCCGATGAACCAGCGCAACGGCGACGTTGATCCCGGCATCACCAGCGGGATGCCGAGGAAGAGCAGGGGCAGCCAGCCGCGCTGGCGGAACAGTCTGGCGCCGATTTGGGCGGCCAGTGACTGCTCGGCGGCGCTTACTCCCATGGCGGGAACAACGTTCGCCATGCATCGGGTACTGGAATCGGCTTCCCGTCGGGCGCCACGGTCACGTAAACGAACGACGCGTCGCAAACGAGCGCTCCACCCTGATTGCGGACTTCCTGTTTCACGACGAAGCTCGTGTTGCCCACCGAGACGAGGCCGGTCCTGATGCTCAGGTCGTCGCCGGGAAAAGTCTGCGCGTTGTACGAAGCCTCGACCTTCCGCACCACCGCCCACAGCTTCGACTTCATGTACTCGCGATACGACATGTGACGCTCCAGCGCCGACCACCTCGCCCGCTCGAGCAGAGTGAGCATGTGCGCGTGGTTCACGTGCCCCACGGAATCGCAGTCGCTCGGATAGATGTGAACCTTGAAGTCGTCAGTCATCGGTCTCGTAAAATGGGCGGAGCGCGACCGCCAGGGACACGGAAAGTTAATCCTCCAGGAGCCAGGCAACACGAGGCACTAGATTTGGCGGATGGCACCCACTGAAACGGACACGGCGGTCTACCTCGACACCTCGGACACGGTAGACCGGTTCCTGGGGGAGATCGCGCACGTGACCGAGCTCGCGCTCGATACGGAAGGCGCGAGCTTCCACCGGTTTCTCGACCGGATCTACCTCCTTCAGATCTCCGCGCGCGACAAGAGCGCGATCATCGATCCCCTCCCGATCGGAGCGGCTGCCAGGCTTGGCGCCCTGCTCGAGAGCAAATCCGTCGAGGTCGTCTTCCACGATGCCGACTACGATTTGCGGCTCCTCCACCAGGACTACGGCTGGCACGTCACCAACATCTTCGACACCCGCATCGCTTCGCAGCTGCTGGGCATCAAGTCGTTCGGGCTGGCCGCGCTGCTGGAGCAATTCTTCGATGTGAAGCTGGACAAGAAGCACCAGCGGGCGGATTGGTCGATGCGGCCTCTCCCTCGCGACATGCTGGAGTACGCCGCTCAGGACACGCGCTATCTCCTTCAGCTGAAGGATCACATGAAGGCTGACCTCGAGCGCCGTGGGCGTCTTCACTGGGCCGCGGAGGAGTTCCTGAGGCTCGAGGGCACGAGGTGGGATTCCGAGGATGCAACCGAGAGCTTCTTCAGGCTCAAGGGCGCACGGGAGCTCACCCGTCAGGAGCTGGCGGTGCTCCGAGAGCTGGTCAAATGGCGCGACACAGTGGCGGCCCAGCTCGATCGCGCTACGTTCCGGATAGTCGGCAACGAGGTTCTGCTCGAGCTGTCACGCCGCCCGCCGCAGAACGTCTCCGAGCTGAGCGCGGTTAAGGGAATGCCGAAGGGAATGCTGGACCGCGCCGGGCCGGACATCATCGCGGCAATTCGACGCGGCCTGGAAGTGACCGAGGCCAATTTGCCGCGGTTTCCCAAACCCCAGCGCTGGAACAAAGATCAGGATTTCGACGCCAGGGTCCTGCGCCTCAAGGGCGTTCGGGACGAGGTGGCCAAGAATCTCGAGCTCGATCCGGGAGTGCTGTGCTCGCGCGAGCGGCTCGAGAACATCGC
>JBKKAY010000168.1:0-3371 GCA_046714195.1 Gemmatimonadaceae bacterium | reverse complement strand
TTCAGACCCACAAGCTCCTGGGACTGAGATAGCGCCAGCGCCGCACTTGTCAGGCGGCGGTGTTGATCTGGACGATGGCCGAGAGAAGCTGATCGACGCTCCGCGCATCGAAGAAGCGTGTGGGTGGAATCAGGCGTCCGGGGATACGTGTTCTACCGAGCACATCGCGCGCTGCCTGCGTCACATACGTGGGGGCGCCCGCAGAAATTCTCGAGAGGTCGTCGCGGCCGGCGACCAGACAGGTCACGTTCTTCCCTCCCGGAACCGTCGCCAGGCTGTGTTCCACCATCGCCAGAAAATGCGGGTCCGTTCCAATCACGAATACCTCGCGCCGCATGAAGGTCTGCCACTCGGCGAAAATCTCGGTTCGGACATCGGTGAGAACGAACGGCTTGCCGAGACTGCGGGATAGCTCGTCGACGCGGTCTCTGTGGGCGCCGGTGGTGACGAGCAGGTGGGCCTGCCTCACGGTGGCCGGGACAGGCGAGCGTCGCTTCAGTGTATGGGCAAGCACGCCTCGGGCTTCGAGGCCGTAGTCGACGCGCAGCTCCCGGCACATCCCCGCGGTCTGGTCTTTTGTCGACGCGATTACTACGGCGCGCAGCTTCCTCGCGAGCGCAGCCTCGCGGAGATAGTCGCAAAGGTCCCTGGTCGAATATCCGTGATGAATTCCCTCGGCGAGGATTTTTGCCAGCCAGGTGGGTGCCGGCGGGCGCGCTTCGCCATCCACCATGGTCTGCGGCGAAACGTAGACACCCGATCGCTGTCGCAATTCTACCAACCCGTCATCGGCGAGCGCGCGATAAGCAGCCGCGATCGTGCGTGGATCGACCCCGATTTCCTTCGCCATTTCCCGAGTGCTCGGGAGTCGGTCGCCACGAACGACGGCGCGAGCAGTCACGGCACGCTCGATCCGCGCCCTGAGCATGGAGGCAATTTCTTCTCGACGTCGTAAAGGCATATGAGTTCAGTTCGTATAGTGTATCGGCAACTGATGAGCTTGGGTGCAATATCGCCCGGGAATAGCGCTCTCATCGTGCACCAGCCCGAATTCAGCGACGCCATCTGCTACACATAAGCAGAGACTGCGCCACGAATGCACGGCATTACAAAATCGACGGCCCCCCCTCTGCTAATCAGCGGTCGTGAGAAATAAGACGTCGTTCGCGTACTAGCCGCGCACGGCGACGATTAGGCTAGTGCCAACGGAGGAGCAGGCTCATGCCTGACAAGAAGACAATGGTCATATCCAGCGCGGACCAGCTGCTGGACGGTAAGACACGCCGCAACTTTCTGAAGCTTATTGGCGCCGGCGGCGCGGTGTTCTTTCTTCCCAGCGTCCTGACGAGCTGCGACGACAACGACGACATCACGGGGCCTGGGTTTGGCAGCCCTCCCGGCAGTGGCTCAGCCGTGGTGATCGATTTCGCGAGGGGCGACACCGCCATTCTGCAGTATGCCTACGCGCTCGAGCAGCTCGAAGCGGACTTCTATACCAGAGTCATGGCTGCGTTTGGGGCGAGCAACTTCTCGGCAAGCGAGAAGATCATTCTGTCAGATGTGAAATACCACGAGGTAATTCACCGGGAGGCGTTCAAGGCGATTCTCGGGACCTCCAACGGCTTCACCCTCAACACGACCTACGGCAGTCTGAACTTCGCCGATCGCGCCACGGTTCTTGCGACGGCCAAAACGTTCGAGGATCTGGGAGTCGCGGCTTACAATGGGGCGGCGCAGTATCTGACCGTAGGTACGAACCTCGAGCTGGCGGGCAAGATCGTTTCCGTCGAAGCACGCCACGCCGCCGCGATTCGCGATCTCATCGCTCCCAAGTCGAGCAGCCAGGGCGACCTGGGGACGAGCTTCGCGCCAAAATCGTTCGACGATGCATTCAGGCCCGGCAAGGTGGTACCGCTCGCCCAGCCGTTCGTGGTCGAAGTCCTCACCCCCCAAAATGCGCCTGCGAACTTCGTGCAGGGTCCCAACAACAACGGCTAAGGAGCAATTCCCTTATGACAACCCAGAACACAACTCTCCTCGATTCCATCGACCCAGAGATCATCGAGACTCTGGCGGCTCGCCGGGATGAGATCGCCAAAGGGGCAAGCGCGAGCTCGAAACTCACCGCCGCGCTGGCGCTCGGATCGATTCCCGTCGCTCTAGCCGCCCTCAGCAAGGACGTCTACGGCCAGACTTCCACCGACGTCGTGGACGTGCTCCAGTTCGCGCTGCTGCTCGAGTATCTCGAAGCGGAGTTCTATAACCGCGGCGTCGCCGCCGCGACGCTGATGGGCATGCCCGCGGCCGACCTTCCGATCTTCACCACGATCCAGGCGCACGAGAATGCCCACGTGGACGCGCTCCGCGTCATGATCACCGCGCGCAGCGCCACTCCGAATGCGAAGCCGAATTTCGATTTCACGGCAAAGGGTAACGTCCCGGGCTTCAATTTCGGGGCGGGGCAGTACGCCACCTTCCAGGTGCTCGCCCAGGCGTTCGAGGACACCGGTGTCCGCGCTTACAAAGGCCAGGCCGGCCGACTGATCAACGACAAGGCGGCGCTCACCGCCGCGCTTACGATTCACTCGGTAGAGGCGCGGCACGCGTCGGAGATCCGGCGGCTCCGGAATCTGAAAGGCTGGATCACCGGGAACAGCAGGGACGATCTTCCTGCTTTCACCCAGGGGATCTATGCCAATGAGAACAACGCCAGTCAGGCGGGGATGAACATCACGGCGCTGGGAAATGGCAATGGCGGGCCCGAAGCCGTAACGGAGGCGTTTGACGAGCCTCTCACCAAGGCTGAAGTCACTACGATCGTGACGCCCTTCCTTGCGTAGGCGGAACCCGAGGAGTTGAGGTCTCGAGGGGCGGCCCGAACGGGCCGCCTCTTTTCGCTCGGTGATCCCACTTACCTCGTATTCGCGTCGAACGCGGCGAGATATTTCACTCCCGCACCGGTGTTGAACAGGACAACCTTCTCGCTCTTTTCGATTTGCCCGGTGTCCAACAGCTTCCGGAGCGCCGGCACGCAGGCGCCGCCCTCGGGAGCGGCGAAAATCCCTTCCGTCCTCGCCAGCTGCTTCACGCCGTCGAGCAGCTCCTCATCGCTCACCGAGATCGCCGCCCCTCGCGATTCCTTGAGGATGTCGAGAATAAGAAAATCCCCGATCGCTCTAGGGACTCTGAGTCCGGACGCGACCGTAGCGGCATTCGGAAACTCCTCTGCGAAGCGCTGGCCGGCCGCGAAAGCTCGAACTATCGGCGCACAGCCCTCGGCCTGAACCGACACCATTCGAGGGCGCTTGTCGTCGATCCATCCCAGCTGCTGCATCTCGTCGAACGCCTTCCACATGCCTATCAGTCCGGTG
>JBKKAY010000167.1:0-9655 GCA_046714195.1 Gemmatimonadaceae bacterium | reverse complement strand
CGCATCCATTTGGGTGCGACTTTGTCGGCGATGTCGTCGAGGATGCGATTGACCGCCCGCTCGTAGAAAATCCCGTCGTTTCTGTAGCTCCACAGATAGAGCTTGAGGCTCTTGAGCTCGAGGCATTTCTTGCCCGGCATGTAGGTGATGCGGATCGTGCCGAAATCGGGTGCGCCGCCTTTCAAGAGCGCGAGCTCCTCCGCATCGCTCTCGATCCCGCCGAGTGGGCAGAGCGACGTGAACTCCGAGCAATCCATGTGGATCTCGTAGTCGCGGTCGGCATATGGATTGTCGAATGTCTCGAGGAGCTCGGGCCTGGGCATGCCCGAACGATGCACCAGCGCCCGGCGTGGATCAATCGCCTCGACTACTAGGTGTCGCGCAGCTTCCGCGACATTTCCTCGAGCAGCCTGAGCTCATCCCGTGTGAGGCTGCCGATTCCCCGCTCGGAGATCTTGTCGAGCACCAGGTTGACGCGCGCGGCGTGTTCCTTGGGCGATTCCTGCCGCGGAACGTGCTGGAGCGGCTTGCTCTCGCGGAGAACCACGGCGTTGCTCCGTGCTACGACTTCGTCCACGCCCCGCTCCCCCTGATCGCCTCCGCGCGCGCGATCGCGCATGGGCGGCCTCGCTCTGGGAACGGCGCGGGGCATGTCTTCCGACTCTTCCGGAGTGGCGGATACCCAGCCGCGAACGCGGCTCAATCCGCCCACCGAGGAGAGCTTGAGGAGCATCCATCCGGCTGACATTCCGCCCAGGTGCGCGCTCCAGTCGATGCCCGAGCCGGGAGAAAGCGCAAACATGATGTTCATCGCGATCATCGCGGCTATGAGCCAGCGCGACTTCATCGGGATCACGCCGAAGACGTAGATCTCATCATCCGGCCAGCGCAGCGCGTACGCGACCAGCACTCCGCTGATCGCTCCCGAGGCCCCCACCACTGAAGTATTCGCCGCGAAGATCAGGTGTGCGATCGCTCCACCGACTCCGCACCACAGGAAGAAATGCGTGAAGCTCCGCGTTCCCCACACCTGCTCCAGCCGCGGCCCGAACATCCACAGAGTGAACATGTTGAACGCGAGGTGCGCCAGCCACGCGTGGACGAACATGTAGGTGACTATCGTCCACCAGGTAGCCGGAAAACGCGAGGGATCCAGCGCAAAGAGAGAGAACATTCCCTTCGCCCCGAAGAGCATGACCTGCAGGAAATACACGCCCACGTTCAGCGCCAGCAGCCACTGAACGGCGGGGGTCATTCCCGGAGATTCCTGTTCCTCGTACAGCTGGTTCGACATATCGGCCTGACGCGAAGGACTACTGTTTTAAGACACAGCGCGGGCCGAAGGGTTCCTCGGGGACCCCTCTGGGGACCTCCTCAGTCGAGCGCGAGCTTCGCAATCCGCTCGCAGAGGTCGGGAAAATCGATTCCCATGGCTGCCGCACCCTGCGGAATCAGACTGAGCTGGGTCATGCCGGGCAACGTATTGGCCTCCAGGCAGTAGAACTCGCCCTCCGTCGTCAGCCTGAAATCGATTCGGGCGCATCCCTTGAGCTTGAGGGATTTGAATGCGGCCAGCGCCTGTTCCTGAACCCGATGGGTCGCGGCGGGCGAGATCTTGGCGGGAAATTCCTCGACCGCCATTCCCGCTGTGTACTTGCACTCGTAATCGTAGATCTCGTGCTTCGAGATGATCTCGCCGACCGGAAGCGCTATCTCGCCGAGGACGCCGACGGTGAGCTCGCGGCCGGGGATAAAGCGCTCGATCATCACTTCGTCGTCGTACTTGAACGCTTCCGTCACTGCCGACTGGATGTCTTCGCGCTTCTTGACCAGGGTGAGGCCGACCGTCGATCCCTGCTTCGAGGGCTTGACGATGACCGGCAGATCGAGAATGCCCTCCACCTGCTCGATCGTCGCCGGCGCCATCAGCCAGTCGGCGGTCTGCACGTCGGCGGCCCGAAACAGCTTCTTGGAGAGATCCTTGTCCATCGCCAGCGCGCTGGAGAGGTGTCCGCTCCCGGTGTATTTGACGCCGGCCATGCCGAGCAGCGCCTGAATCGTTCCGTCCTCTCCCTGCCCGCCGTGGAGACCGAGAAAGACGACGTCCGCTCCGGTGATCTCCTTCATCGTGGTGAGGTTGGGAAGGAATGCTCCCTCCGCCACCTTGGATAGCGACTCGAGAGATGGGGGCGCGGTTCCCACCGTGCCCGAGCTCAGCTCCTTCTCGCGCGCGGCATCGATCACTCCGTACGCGGGGTCGAGCACGATTACCTGGTGTCCTTTGGCGCGGAGAGCCTGCACGATGCGGATGCCCGACGCGAGCGAGACGTTACGCTCGGAGGAAGTGCCGCCCATAAGTACCGTGATTTTCATTTCGGTGATTTTTCCCTAGCGGGACATCATGAAGTGCAGCATGTCGGACCGGGTGACGATCCCCTGAACTGTGCCCTGCTCCTGAACGAGCACGGCCGGATTCGATTTGGACAGGAGCTTCACCACGTTGTCCACCGGCTGATCCGACGACACCATCGGAAACGGCGAATCCATTATCTCGCTGACGGTGGTCTCGAGCAGCTTCGGATTCTCGAGACTCTTCTGCGACAGGGACCAGTCGCTCACCGAACCGACACAATTGGCGCCGTCCATCACCGGCAGCTGTGACACGTCGTGAAGAGTCATCAGTCCGATCGCCTGCCGGACGGAGGCGGCGGGACCGACGCTGATTACCGCGGGCGCGCCTCCATTCTTTCTGCCCAGCACGTGATGGAGCGCGACCCTCGGGATATCCAGCATCTGGTTTTCGCGCATCCATTCGTCGCTGTAAAGCTTGGAGAGATATCGCTCCCCTGTGTCGCACAGGAAGGTGACGACGAGCGCTTTCGGGTCGTTGACTTCCCTCGCCACATCCAGGGCGATGGAAGTGATGAGCCCGGACGAGCCGCCCACGAACAGACCCTCTTCCCGGGTGAGCCGCCGCGCCATCGCGAAGGCATCCTTGTCGCTCACGGTCCGGTAGTCGTCGATGAGCCCCAAGTCGAGCGTGCCGGGGAGCTTGTCCTGTCCGATCCCTTCGATTTTGTAGGGCGTCCCTTCGATCTTGTTCTTTCCCTTGCTACGCCAGTACTCAGCCAGTATCGAGCCGGCAGGATCTCCCGCAATCACCTTAACCTTCGGATTCCGCTCCTTAAGGTATCTACCAGCGCCAGTTAAAGTGCCACCTGTCCCCGCCGAAGCGACGAAGTGAGTGATCTTCCCCTCGGTCTGCTCCCAGAGCTCGGGACCCGTCGTGGCATAGTGCGCTTCGGGATTTGCGTCGTTGTAAAACTGATCCGCCAGGATCGCGTTCGGAGTTTCCGCCGCGATCTTTTTTGCCATCATCACGTAGTTGTCCGGATGGTCTGGCGGGACCGCCGTGGGCGTGATGATGACCTCCGCGCCGAAGGCCTTGAGGAGCCGCACTTTTTCCTGGGACATCTTGTCCGGCATCGTGAAGATGCACTTGTAGCCGCGAAGCGCCGCCGCTATCGCCAGGCCCACTCCGGTGTTGCCGCTCGTACCTTCGACGATCGTCCCACCCGGTTTGAGCTTCCCTTCTTTTTCCGCGCGCTCGATGATCGGAAGCCCGATGCGATCCTTGACCGATCCACCGGGATTGAAGAATTCCGCTTTGGCGTAAACCGGCGTGCGTATTCCGCGCGTGACGCTGTTGAGCCGGATCAACGGAGTCCACCCGATGGTGTCCAGAACGTTGTCGTACGGGCGGCGATTTCGTTCGTTCTTCATCTAGCGTGAGCTGCCGCGTCTCGAAGCCGGTCTCTTGATCGGCGTCTTGGCGGCATTCCGATCCGCGGCCTTTTGCAGGGAATCCGCTTTCCTCACGGAATCGGCGCGCCTCGATGAATCAACTTTGGATATCGGGGACGAATCGCGTTTGATGATGGAGTCACCGGCCAGGGGCGCGGCGTCAGGGTGCCGGAAAAAGACGGGAAGCAGAATCGAAACCGGCACCGCCTGGCCCTGCGTCTTGGCCGGCTCGAACCTGAGATCGCGCGATCCCTTCATCGCCGCGGAGTCGAGCGCGTTGAACCCCGAAGTCTCGGCCACCCGCGTCGAGTCCGCCACGATCTCTCCGTTGCCATCGATGTAGATGCGGAGGGTCACGTTCCCCTGCACCCGCTGCGCGTACAGCGCGGGCGGATACCTGAACGGCAGCTCGTTGTTGAGCATGACGGGCGCGATGTCCGGCTGCCTGCCAACCGTCTGAAACGGCAGTCCCTTTCCATTGCCGTCTCCGCACGCGGAGAGCACCATGGCGACGAGCAGGCCTCCGACGGAATTGATTCTCGAGCTCATGGTCAGGTTTCCTTTCCACCCTTGACTTGGTCGACGAGTCGGGCGAGTGCGTCGAGAGCCTGAAGAGGTGTCATCGAATTGGTGTCCATCTTGGAGAGTTTGTCCACGACCGGATGAGGAACGGAGTTGAAGAGCGCGAGCTGCTGGGCGGCCTCGGCCGGTCGGTGCGAACGGGGCACGATCTGTTCCGCTTCCAGCACCTGTAGAAGCTCCTTGGCGCGCGCCAGAACGGAAGTAGGCAGACCAGCAAGCCTCCCGACTTCGATCCCGTACGACCGGTCGGCGCCTCCCGGCTCGAGACGGTGCAGGAATAGCACCTGATCGCCCACCTCGCGTACCCTCACATTATAGTTGCGAACTGCTACTAAATTGTCGGCGAGCTGGGTCAGCTCGTGGTAGTGAGTGGCGAAGATCGTCTTGCAACCCACCTGATCGTGCAGGTGCTCGCTCACCGACCAGGCGATCGAGATCCCGTCGTAGGTGGAAGTCCCGCGGCCGATCTCGTCGAGCAGCACCAGGCTTCGTCCGGTTGCGGTGTGCAGGATGGCGCTCGTCTCCGACATCTCCACCATGAACGTGGACTGCCCCCGCACCAGGTTGTCGCTGGCGCCGACGCGGGTGAAAAGGCGGTCTACGACGCCGATTCTCGCCCGCGCCGCGGGGACGAAGCTTCCCACCTGCGCCATCAGAGCGATGAGCCCGACCTGGCGCAGAATCGTTGATTTTCCGGCCATGTTCGGGCCCGTGAGAATCATCATCCTAGCTTCCTGCGTCAGGGCGAGATCGTTCGGGATGAACTTTTCGCGCGGCATCATGCGCTCCACCACCGGGTGCCGGCCCGCCACAATCTCGAGATCGAATCCATCGGTGAGCTCGGGCTTCACGTACGATTCGCTCGACGCGACTTCCGCCAGAGTCGAGAGCACATCCAGCTCGGCGATCGCCAGCGCCACTGATTGCAGCCGTGAGATCTGGGATCCCACCCTGCTCCGCAGCTTGTCGAACAGCTCCCGCTCCCGTTCCTCGACGCGCTCCGCCGCCGTCAGCACGCGCTCCTCGTACTCCTTGAGCGAGGCCGTCACATAGCGCTCGGCACCCGTCAGAGTCTGTCGACGCTGATAGTCGGCTGGCACCAGGTGCGAGTTGCTGTTGGTGACTTCGATGAAGTAGCCGAAAACTTTGTTGTAACCAACCTTGAGCGAGCCGATGCCGGTGCGCGTCCGCTCCTCCGACTGGATGCGGGCGATTCCGTCCTTGCCGCCATCTCTCAGCACGCGCCATTCGTCGAGTGCCGTGTCTACGCCGTCCCTGATGCTGGGCTCGTCACCGATGGCTATGGGCGGCCGATCCACCAGCAGGGTTTGAATCTCCTCGCACAGATCGGCGCACCCATCCCATGCCTGCGCGTGTCCGCCGAGCATGCCGGCCCCGGCCTCCCCCGCGCCCGCGACGACTGTGGTGCATGCGCGCTCGAGCGCCGCGTAGACGGAGGGGAGCCGTCCCATCGAATCGCCCAGCGCCCTCAGCTCTCGCGGCGTCGCCCGTCCTGTCGCCGCTTTTCCACCGAGTCTCTCTATGTCGCGAACGCCGTCCAGCGCTTCGCGCAGAGCGCTACGGACGAGGACCGGTCCAAGACTCTCCACCGCGTTGAGCCTGGCCTCGATGCGCGCGCGATCGACCAGAGGGGCGAGCAGCCACTGCCTGAGCATCCTCGCACCCATTGGAGTGAGCGTCTTGTCGAGAACACTGAGCAGCGTGCCTGATGTTTCGGCGCCGCGCATGGATTCCACCAGCTCGAGATTGCGGCGTGTCATCTCGTCGAGCGGCATCGTTCCGGCGGCACGCTCGATCTTCGGCCGGGTGAGGTGGGGCGTTCCCGACGGCTGCAGCTCGTCGATGTAGCGGAGGAGCGCGCCGGCGGCGCCAAGAATAGCTGAGTCTCTTTCTTCGATGCCGAAAGCTTCGAGCGAGCTCACCCGAAATCGCTGTTGCAGCATGTCGCGCCCGAGGGCGGGATCGAATTCCCACGATTCGCGCTCGGTGAGGAGCGGCCCTTCCTCTCCCGGTGGTGCCTTGAGGATCTGGTCCAGGTTGTCAGATCCCGGCGCCCGGGAGACGATCACCTCGCGGGGAGTGAGCCTCGACAGAACGGATTCCGCGTCCGACAAGGTCGCTTCGGTGAGCCGCAGCTCACCGGTGGACAGATCTGCCGCCGCGAAGCCAATCGCGTTTCCGGAGCGGTTCAAGGCGCACAGATAGTTGTTGCGGGTGCCGTCGAGCAGGGCGTCGGAGTACGCTGCGCCGGGCGTGATGGTCTCGACCACTTCCCGCTTTACGATTCCCTTGGCGAGCCGCGGATCTTCCGTCTGCTCGCAGATCGAGACCCTGAAGCCGTGCTGGACGAGGCGGCGGAGATACTCGCCGGCCGCCTTTACCGGCACGCCCGCGAGAGGGACTTCGCTGGCTCCGCCATTGTTTCTCGACGTCAGAGTGAGACCGAGCGTTCTCGATGCTACTTCAGCATCCTCGTAGAACATCTCGTAGAAATCACCCATCCGGAAGAACAGAATCGCGTCCTGGTGACGCGATTTGATCTCCCGGTACTGCTGCATCAGGGGCGTCGAGGTGCCGCTTGCCACCTTTAGGGCGCTCTCACCACGAAGCCGGCCATGCGTCTCGACTTGATCTCCTTGAGCGCAGCTTCCGCGTCCTTGACACTAGCGTAGCGACCGATCCTCACCCGAAACGGAGCAGTAGTTCCGTCCACTCGCGCCGAATAGCCGCGCTTCCCCAGTGTCGCCGCGAGCTGGTCAGCCTGTGCTTTTCGGCTGTAGGCTGCTACCTGTACCGACCACGCGCGGCTGGCCGGCGGTGATGCCGTCGCTGGCGATTTTTTCGGTTCGACTGTCGGCGGCGCCGAAACTTCTTCAACCGGCTTGGCCGAGGTTACCGGGGCAACAGGGACACGTGCGGGCGTAATAGCTGGTTCGGCGGGTGCGACCGGAGGCGTGACTTCCGCGGGGGTTGAAGTCGACTGAGGTACCGGTGACGCCGGGGCTGTCGATGCCGCATACGATGCGCACCTCTGGGCTTGGTACTGGATCTGGTTCCTCAGCTCGATCTCGCCCGCGGCAGCCTGGGCGAGCGCATTCGCATTCGCGGCGCACCCGCCCGCGATGTCGTTCTTCTCGAAGAGGACCCGCGCTGTCCAGTAGCTCGCCCGCGCTATGGATTTGCTTCGCGGATAGTCCTTCGGGATGCGCTGGAGGTGTGCGAGTGCATCGTCTCGGTCGCCCCGCGCCAGCTCGAGCTGGGCGAGCCGCAAGAGCGCATCTTCGGCCTGCGGCGCGAGCGGGTAGTCGACTACGATGTGCCGGTAATCGCTCTCCGCATCAGCGGCGTTGGTGGCAAGCGTCGCGCGCCAGTAGAGAGCCTGCGGATAGACCGGCGAAGTCGGAGAAGTGGCTTTGACGATGGAATCGATCAGCGCCCTTCCCGCGGCGCTATTCCCTTCGCTCGCCAGCTCTTGGGCCTTCGCAAAAGCTGCGTCCGCGCCCCGGGCGGCCGATTGAGCACCAGCTGCCGTTGCCGCACAAAATATCAATGCACCTGAAAGGCATGCCTGTCTTAGCATCTCTCACCACTCCAGTTGAGACCTATGCCGCGGCGCTCGTCTCCTCGGCCGCACACAAGCTGAGTACTACTGTAGCCAATATTTGTTCTTCCGAGGAGACCTTGCTTTCCTTGAGGGCTACATCCGCCTCGAGCATTGCATCGAGCGCATAATCGATCCCCTGAGCGCTCCATCGTTCCGCGGCGCGACTCCATACCGCGGTCGCCGAGCCCCAGGATCTCCCGGTAAAGGCTCCGGTCTCCTTGAGCAGGTCGAAGTACTCTTTGGCCAGCTGCCCGCGCGAAGCGCCGTCGTCCAGTCTGGCGCGTCCCCAGGCAATCGCGATCATCTGGGTAGACAATGCCATGACGATCGAGACGGCCGTAGTTTTCGGTTGCGAGAGTATATGAGGTATCAGCTCGAGCGCGCGTGACACGTTGCGCTCGGCGACCGCATCGAGCAGATCGGCCTGGGTTTCTCCACGACGCACACCCACGATCGCCGATACTGCATCTTCGGTTATCTCGTTACCCTGCGAGAAGCTGGCAAGCTTGTCCAGCTCGGCGGCGAGCTGGTGGAGATCGCTCCCCACCGCTGCCTGGAGGAGCTCGACAGCCGGCTCTGTGATTTTGACACCGAGGGCGCTCGTTGCATGGTGCGCGATCCACTTGGGGATCCGGTCACCCGTCAATGGATCGAACTGGAGCAGGGTCGCCGCTCCGGACAGACCGCTGTCGACCTTTGACCCTGCCGCCGCTGTGAGTATGAGCAGGAGATCGGGGGCCGGGGTCTTCAGGTAGTGATCGAGCGCTTTTCTGGCGTCTTTTTTCAGCGCGCCCGCGTCCCGAATCACTATCACCCGCCGCTCGGCCATCATCGGAGGGGTGCTGAGCAGGCTCCCGAGGGTCTCGGCGTCCAGATCGAGCGCTCTCCTGATGTCAAAATTAAAGTCCCGGGACGCCGGATCGAGTGCGGCGTCGACCAGCTGCCTGACCGCATCATCCTTCTGATAGTCGTCCTCGCCCGTGATGTAATAAGCGCCGTCGAAAGAGCGACGCTTGAGGGCTTCGCGAAGTGTCTTGAGCGAGGAGACGGACATCCTCGAAATATAGAGCAGCCCTTGGTGGGGCTGCCGTCGGAATCGCGCTAGCGGGTGCTGTTCGCCAGCTCGAACCGCGAGTGGGCGAAGCGTACCGGAGCCTCTTCCGCGAACAGCGCTACGGGCCAGATCGAGAGGCCGGCGGGAGCAGAGGCGACAATGGCTGGGGTGGAGGTCGCGAGCGGCGTGAACTCGGACTCCGTGGCAGTCGCAATAACAGGTGCCATCATGAGATCGCGAGGCATATCCGTCTTGTAAAGAGTGCTGCCGATGTAGGCGAGCATGGCGACGCTGGCGATAGTCGCGGCGACGGCGCCTCGCTTCAGATTGGTACGAGTGACGGCCGCGAGAAGATCGTCATCCTGAGCTTCGTGGAGGCGCGCCTCGAGACGGTCGGAGAAGCCCGCCGAGGGCTCGATCGCGGGCAGGTTTCTGAACAGGAGTAGGGCGCGGCGGACTTTGGCGTCCTGCCTGGCACAGCTCTCACATTCCGCTGTGTGGCACTGCATGCGAACCAGCTCGATACCAGCGAGAGTATCGTCTACGAATGCAAGGTGCTTTTCGGAAAACTCGCGACAATCCATGGAGAT
>JBKKAY010000166.1:0-12578 GCA_046714195.1 Gemmatimonadaceae bacterium | reverse complement strand
GCGCCGCGCTTGGCGTCGGTCGCCGCCTTGTAATGCTTTATCTGTTTCCACTTACTGTGACCGGCCATGATCAGGCTTGGTATGGGTGAGGATTGGGGCGAGGATGCGTCGCCGACTGAGGCGGATTGGGCTGCGAGGTGGTGTGCCGGGAATGCGCCACCGTGGACGCCGCAAGCTCCTGCCTCAGTGTCTCGAGCTCGGCGCGTGATCCCTCATCTAACTGCCCGGCCGCGGCTTTCACAAGATCGGCGAGCGAAAGGGCAGCGCGTGACCGGTCGAAGCCGTTCAGCGCGCCGAAAATGCCAAAAGTGACGGCCCGCACTCCCGTCGGGACGGCCAGCGCGGAAACCCACTGCTTGGTCTGCTCGATCCGCTCAACAGTCAGCTCGCGCGACATGTTGTAGGGAGGCATCAGTCCGGCGCACAGGCGCCCGAGCTGGAGACACGCCAGGACCGTTTCCCGATCACCGCCCAAAGGCGCCCGCGCACTCAGCGCGGCGAGCGCGCGAAAGCGAAAAACGGGCGTCGTAAGTGCGTAACGAGGCGGCTGACCGATCACTCTCCGAATCTAGGCATGGAGTTGGCTCCCGGCTACATTCCGACTTATGGCCGCTCCGGTCCTGAACCCCCCAAAATCGATACTCTGGGTAGACGATGAAGGTGAGCTCCTGGAGCCTCACCGCATCTTCCTGCGCTCCAAGGGCTATACCGTAGAGTGGGCATCCAACGCCGACGACGCGGTGGAGCTGCTCAGGCGCCGCCCGTTCGACATCCTGCTGCTCGACGAGCAGATGCCGGGGAAGCGGGGACTAGAGGTCTATCGCGAGGTGCGCGAGATGGCGCCTAACCTTCCGGTAGTGATGGTGACCAAGAGCGAAGAGGACTCCACCCTCAAGGAGGCCATCGGCGTCAACATCCGCGACTACCTGGTAAAGCCGATCAATCCGCGCCAGGTACTGACCGTGGTGACGCGCATCCTCGACGGCCCGCGCATTCGGCAGCAGGCCATCGCGCGAAGCTTCGTCGAGCGCTTCCGCGCGATAGAGCTCGAGCGCGACCGCAATCTCGACTGGCGCGGCTGGATAGACCGCTTCGACGAGTTGATGCGCTGGGACGTCGACCTCGCAGCCGCCGGAGAGATGGGCCTCTACGAGTCGCTGCGCGGACTCTATCCGGACATGCACCGCGAGTTCGCCGCGTACATGAAGGACAATTACCCGGCGTGGCTCAAGGATCTGGAGGGAAACCGGCCTCCATTGTCGATCGACATCGTCGGCGAGTTCCTGCTCCCGATCCTCCAGCGCGACAAGGCCGCGGTCTTCATCGTCGTCGACTGTCTCCGCCTCGACCAATGGCGGGTTCTGGAGCCGTTGCTCGCTCCCTTCTTCGATGTCGAGACCACGCACTACTTCGCGGTCCTCCCCACCGCCACGCCATACTCGCGCAACTCGCTGTTCAGCGGGCTTTTCCCCGGCGAGATCGCGGCACGACTCCCCGACTGGTGGGGCAACGCCGACCGCGAAGACGAGTCGCTGAACGCGCATGAGCGCGAGCTGCTGGAGAACCACCTCGAGGAGCTTTGCGGAAAGACGCCGGTTCGCTATCAGAAGATCTCCACCTCCGCCAACTCCGACGAGCTGGAGCGCCACCTCGGCACCGCCATCGGGCCCGAAGGAGTGAGCGCGTTCGTGTTCAACTTCGTCGACCTGCTCACTCACGGGCGGAGCGAATCGCAGATTCTGTTCGAGGTCGCGCGCGACGAGATCGCACTCAGGCAGATCACCCGCCAGTGGTTCCAGCGCTCGGCCCTCTTCAGCGTGCTCAAGGAAGCCTCGCGCCGTCGAATCTCGGTGTTGCTCACGACGGATCACGGCTCCATCCATTGCAACACTCCGGCGACGGTCTTCGCCAAGCGCGACGCGAGCGCCAATCTGCGCTACAAGTTCGGCGAGGACCTCCGCGCCGAGCGGCCCGATCAGGCGCTGCTCTTCTCGAACGAAGACATGCTGCGGCTGCCGCGCCGCGGCGCCGGCGGCAACACGCTCCTCGCGACCAACGACTGCTTCTTCGTCTACCCGACCAAGCTGCGCGAGTATCAGAGTCGCTACCGCGGATCGTTCCTGCACGGCGGCGTGACACCTGAGGAAGTGATCCTGCCGCTGGCGCTGCTCACGCCCCGCCGGTAGTGGCAACAGGCGTCTACAAAAAGCTCCTCCCTTTCCTCCGCCCTCACGGGTGGCGCATGAGCGTCACGGTGACCGGCAACCTCGCCGCCGCCCTGCTCGATGGTTTCGCGATCGCGCTCCTCATCCCGTTTCTCAACATCCTGTTCCACCAGCCTCCCGTCGGACTGGAGAAAGGCTGGGTGGCCGGCCTTCTGAACTCCGTCGTCGGATCGCGCATCGTCCCGGGCGACGAGATGGCGTCGCTCAGAAACGTCATCATCATCGTGCTTGCCGCGGTCGTAGCGAAGAACATCCTGGTCTGGATCGCAGGACAATTTGGCGCGACGCTCCAGGAGTACGTCACCCGCGACCTGCGGAACGCGGTGTACCGCCATCTCGCGCATCTGCCGCTCGGATACTTCACGCAGATGAAGGCCGGTCAGATACTGTCGCGCGTGATCAACGACACCTTCGAGACGCGCCTGATCCTGACCCAGATCGTCACGCAGTCGATGCAGAGCGCTTCGCTCGTCGTCGTCTACATCGCGATCATGTTCAGCATCTCGTGGAAGCTTGCGCTCGTGGCCCTTGTGATTCTTCCGCTGCTGGCGGTGGTCCTGCAGCCGATGCTGAAGAGGCTGAGAAAGGGGAATCTCCGTCGCGGCAACGTCCACGGTGAGATGACGAGCGTGCTCCAGGAGACGATCGCGGGAATCAGAATCGTCAAATCGTTCGGCACCGAAGCGTATGAGGAAAAGCGATTCGGCGAGGGAAGCAACAAGTACGCGCGGAGCAGCGTGAAGATCACGCGACTGGCGCTGGTGGCCCAGCCGATCACCGAGATCCTGGGCACGGTCATCGCCGTGACGGTGCTCTGGCTGGGTGCCCGCGAGGTGCTCGTCACCGGCCAGATGACCGGCGCGATGCTGCTGGCTTTTCTCACTGTCGTGCTCCGGATGCTGCAGCCGCTCAAGCAGCTCTCCGCCATGCGCGCGACCGCGCAGTCGTCGCTCGCATCTGCCGAGCGCCTGTTCGAGATCCTCGACTCACCCGCCGAATTCCAGAGCGACACCGGCAATCGCGACCGCGCCAGCTTCGAGCGCGAGATCCGCTTCGACAAGGTCAGCTTCGCGTACGATGGAGATCCCGTTCTCTCCAACATCGACCTCACCGTCCGAAAGGGCGAAGTGGTCGCGCTGGTGGGGCCGAGCGGGGCGGGGAAGAGCACCCTGGCCGACCTGATTCCGCGGTTTTATCAGCCGGCAAGCGGCCGCATTCTCCTGGACGGAGTCGATACCCGCGAGATCAAGCTCCCCGCCCTAAGGGCCCTCACCGGCATAGTGAGTCAGGAGACAGTGCTATTCAACGATACGGTGCGGAACAACATCGCTTACGGGGCCGCCGACCGTTACACCAACGAGCAGATCGAGGCAGCGGCCAAGGCCGGGAACGCCCACGAATTCATCATGGCTCTGCCTCAGGGCTACGACACGATCCTTGGGGAGCGGGGCACCAGGCTTTCCGGCGGCCAGCGGCAGCGGATCGCCATCGCACGGGCCTTGCTCAGTGATCCGCCGATCCTCATTCTGGATGAGGCCACCTCCGCCCTCGATACCGAGTCGGAACGGCTGGTGCAGGAGGCGGTTGACCGACTCTTGCAAGGGAGGACGGTCTTCGTCATCGCGCACCGGCTGTCGACAATCGCGCACGCGGATCAGATCGTGTTCCTGGACCGCGGTGAGATCGTAGAGCGCGGTACGCACGCCGAGCTTCTGGCGAGGCGTGGCGCGTACCACCGGCTGCACTCGATGCAGTTCGGCGGGGGGGCGGAGGGCGGAGAAGACGACGGCACTGGCGCCGCGGCGTCGCAACGAATGGTTCCTTCAGCAGGCTAACGGTAAGAAATAAATTGCACGCTCTCTTCATTCATTCGGCTCGGGACTGGTCTGGCACGGCGCGCGTGTTCGCCAGAGCCGCCCGAGGGATATCCGAGCAAGGCGCAAAGGTGTCGCTGCTCGTCACCCCCGACACCAACGTCCACCTGGCGGTCTCCCCGCGTCGTGAGCCGGGACAGGCACGCAACACCCCGATTACGGAGCCGTTCGAGATCATTCCTTTCTCGACCGACGGCTTCTTCTTCTCCGCTGCGCGGCGGCTGAGAAAAATCTTCCGCCGCTGGGACGTTGATGCTGTTTTCGCATCCACCGACAGGGAGCACCTCGTCGCCGCGACCGCGGTGTGGCTGGCGAAGAGCGGGTCGGTGGTGCGTTGGACTCCGGCCGGCAAGCAGCTCGAGATGGGAACGGCAGGAAAGTGGGCGTCGCGCATAGCCAAGACAGCGTTTCTGTTCGCCAGCGAGGCCGACCGTCATGCTGCATCACTTCCGAAGAATGCGCTCGAGTCGGGGGTGGCGGAGATCGGGGTGAACGTCGACGAATACCCGACCTACACGGCGCCCGAGGATGCCGCCGAGCACGAGGGCGACGAGACGCAGGCCCCAGCTCTCAAATACATCGTCTGCGTCTACGATCCTTCGTCTCGCGGGCGCGCCGCGACGGCGATCCGCACCATCTCGATGTTGACGCCGCGGCACCCGAATCTTCGGTTGATCATCGTGGGCGCCGGCTCGGACGATGAAGACCTGCGCATGCAGGCCGCGGCCCTTCGGGTGCTGCACCTCGTCAGCTTTCTCGGCGAGCGCGGCGATGAGATCCGTATCATGCAGGACGCGCATCTGGGGTGGGTGGTGGCCGACGGTGACACCGCCGTCTATGGGATTCTCGATCTGATGGCCCTCGGGGTCCCCACCGTTGCCAGCGAAGGCGGAATCGCGGAGCGCTACATCGCTCCCGGCATCAGCGGCGCGCTTTACCCGCCCGATGATTCAGCCGCCACGGCGGCGGCGGTGGCGGGCCTTCTGGTCAGCGAGGAGCAGCGTGACGCGATGGGCAGTGCGTCGAGGACGCGCGTGGCGCGTGAGTTCCCCGAGCAGCGGATGGTAGACGGCTTCTCCAACGCCATGAACATCGCCCGCAACCGGAGTCGCGGCACGCGATGAGCCCGGAACGCAGGGAAGGGAAGTGAAAGTTCTGATCATCGGTAGTGACAACCGCTGGCGAATGGAAAAGGGAATCCAGCGGGCGCTCAAGCGAGACGGCTACCAGACCAAGCTGTTCGACGACCGCCGCATCAAGCGACTCCTCGGACGCAAGCTCACTCAGCGCCTGGCGCTTGCCCAGGCGCGCCGGTTCAAGCCGGACTTCGTGTTTCTGTCGAAATGTCTCGGTCTCGATCTCGAGACTGTCGGAGAGATCATCGACGGCCGCGACAACGCGGTGTGGTACCTCGATCCGCCTTCCTACAAGAACATCAAGCGCCCGGATGTCGCGCACGTGGCCGCGGTCGGCCGGATGTCGAAGACGTTCTTCACTTCCGGCTTCATCGACGAATGGCGGGCCCTCGGGCTTCCAGCAAAGTTTCTCCCCGCCGCGGCCGATCTCGAGCTCGGCCCGCAGAAGCCCGACAAGCGGAGTGCGTCCGACCTCGCGTTCATCGGCACGGGCTACGATGCGTCGCGCGCGCGATTCCTCATCAAGCTCGCGCACAAGTTCGATCTGAAGGTCTGGGGGCCAGGGTGGGAGGAATATCGGAAAGAGCTGCGCTGGAACGGCGGCGGCGTCTATGGCCCGGCCTACGCCAGAGTGTGCTCGAGCGCGAAGATTGTCCTTGGAATCAATCCGGCGATCGCCAAGGGCGCGACCAACTACACCTCCAATAGGCCGTGGACGGTGTTGCAGGCGGGAGGATTCTATCTCGGACACGGCACCGATGGGGTCACCTCGATGCTGATGGAGGGCGACCACTGCGCCTGGTACACCGATCTGGAATCGTGCATCGCCCGCAGCATCCACTACCTGGCCAACTCGGCCACCCGAGAGCGCATCCGGAGGCAGGGGCACCACTTCGTCTCGGAACATCACACTTTCGATCAGCGGGTCCGCAACCTCCTCTCCGGTCAAGAGTTCATCAACCCTCTCGGGTAGATGAACCACCTGTTCGTTACGCAGGACTTCGCGCCGGACCTTGGCGGGATGGCGAGGAGACACGTCGAGCTGGCGCGACGCTTCGGCGATGACGAGGATACGATGAGCGTGTCCACCGTTGCCGGGGCTGGAATCGCCGAGTTCGACGAAGCGGAGAACTACAGGATCTTCCGCCAGCCATTCCCGTTCACGAAGGCGAAGATGTTCGCCAACCAGATCCGCTGGGCGAAGTGGCTGACTTCGGAGCGATCGGCTCCCTACGATGTGTTGCATTGCGGTAACATCAGACCGGCGGGCTACCCGGTGGCGTGGGCGCACTACAGGCGGGGAACGCCGTATCTCGTCTACGTGAATGGGCGCGACCTGCTGGTGGAGCGCGCGAAATGCGCGCGCAGCAATCTCAAACGGCGCACGGCGCGATACATCCTGGGGAACGCGGCGGGGATCGTCGGCACATCGAAATGGGTGGGGCAGCTCGCCACGGATGTGATGCGCGAAGTGGGCGTCGAGAATCCTCCGCCGGTTGCGGCGCTCGACCTGGGCACCGATCCGGTGCACTTCCACCCTTCGCGCGATTCCGGCGCGCTCAGGCGGCGCTGGGGCGTCGGTGACGCGCCTCTCATTCTGACCGTCGCCAGACTGGTTCCGCACAAAGGTCAGGACATGGGAATACGCGCCCTGGCGATGCTGGCGCGGGAATTTCCCGCGCTGCGGTACATTCTGGTCGGTGAAGGTCCGGACGAATCGCGCTTGCGCGCGCTGGCCCAGGAGCTCGGCGTTGCCGGCCGGGTTGGCTTCGTCGGAGCGATGCGCGACGACGAGCTCCCGGAGGCGTACGCCACCTCGACCATCTACCTCGGCGCATCCAGAGTGGACGAGGAAGTGAGCGTCGAGGGATTCGGGATCTCTTTTCTCGAAGCGGCAGCGTCGGGAATCCCGTCCGTCGCGGGCGATTCCGGAGGAGTGCGCAGCGCCGTGCGCGATGGTGAGACGGGAGTCCTCGTTCCACCGACCGATCCTGAAGCAATTGTCGAAGCGATCCAGTCGCTGTTGCTCAACCCCGATCGTCGCGCTCGAATGGGCCATGCCGCCCGCCGGGCGGTGGAGACGCACTACAACTGGGACCGGGTCGCAAAAGACACGCGTGAATTCACCCACCGCGTGCTGGCAACCGGGGGCGGCGCGTCGTGAGTCCAGCCGCGAGCAAGCGCAAGCCGAAGACGAAACGGCCGACGCTGGCGCATCGCGCCGAGTATTACTCGCTGCGCGCGACGATTGCGGCGCTGAGCTCGTTGAGCTGGGAGCGCGCCTGCCAGGTGGGTCAGAGAATCGGCGCGCTCGGTTATCGCCCGCTCGGCATCCGGAAGCACGTCGTCGAGCGGCAGATCGCCGCGGCTTTTCCTGAGCTTTCGCCGGCAGCAGTCGCGAAGCTCTCGCGCGAATCCTACGAGCACCTGGGGCGATCGTCGATCGAGACCGCGCTGCTCGGGTCGATCGGACCAGACGGGCTTCAGGCGCTGGCGGAGACCGTCGAGGGCTGGGAGCTGATGGAAGAGGCGATGGCGAGCGGGAAGGGCGCGGTTCTCGTCACCGGTCACATCGGGAACTGGGAGCTGGCGGGAGCGTACGTCGCCGCGCGCGGAGTGCCGCTGGATGCAATTGCGCGGGGAATGGCCAATCCGCTGTTCGAGGCGTGGCTCAACAAAACGCGCGAAGAGATGGGAATGACGGTGGTCCACGACTCCGAAGCCGTCCGGCGCACGCCGCGATCGCTCAAGGCCGGGCGCGCGGTGGCATTCGTTGCGGACCAGGGAGTGCGCGGGCTCGCCTCGACCTTTGTCCCGTTCTTCGGGCGCCCGGCCAAGACTCCGCGCGGGGCCGCGGTATTCGCCTTGCGTTTCGCGGTGCCCGTTCTGTTCGTCGTCGCGCTCCGGAAGCCGAACGGACGATATAGAATTGTCGTCGAGCGCATCGAGGTTACCGAAACGGGCGACAAGGACCGCGATGTCGATGCGATCGTCGCGCGCTTCACGCAGCTTCTGGAGAAATGGGTGCGGGTGGTACCGGCGCAGTATTTCTGGCAGCACCGCCGTTGGAGACGGCAGCCTCCGGGCACGCCGCGCGAGCTCAGGGATCCGTCGGCATGAGTAGCTCAGTCAGAGGAGGGTGATGCTCGATCCCGCACAGCGAAAGAGGTTCATGCGCGACAACCGCGCGCGGATCGGGATCGTCGTCGTCGTGATCATGACCCTGGCGGCGCTGTTCGCGCCGCTGATCGCCAGACAGGATCCGGTCGCGATCGACCTCATGCACTTGCTCGAGAGCCCTTCGGGCGACCACTGGCTTGGCACCGACATCCAGGGGCGTGACGTCTGGTCGCGTCTGGTCTACGGCGCGCGCGTCTCTCTCACCGTCGGCCTGATCTCGCAGGGGATCGCGCTCGTGCTGGGCGTCTCGCTCGGTCTGCTCGCCGGATACTATGGAAAATGGGTGGACGAAGTGGTGATGCGACTCGCCGACGTCACGCTCGCTTTCCCGACGCTGCTCCTGCTCATCGCAATGGTCGCGGCGCTCGAGCCGTCGATGGGCGTCGTGTTCGCGACGATCGGTGTCGTCGGCTGGGCGGGAATGGCGAGGCTGGTGCGCGGACAGGTGCTGGTGGTGCGCCAGCTGGAATACATTCAGGCCATCCGCGCGCTCGGTGCCGGCGATCTGCGCATCATGGTCCAGCACGTTCTTCCCAACGTGATCGCTCCGGTTGTGATCGCCGCCACCCTTGGCGTAGCGGGCGCGATCATGGCTGAGGCGGCGCTTTCCTTCCTCGGACTCGGCGTCCCCCCTCCGGCGCCGAGTTGGGGATCCATGATTGCAGATGGGCGCGATCTTGAGCAACTTCGACGTGCGCCGTGGACCTCGGTCTTCCCTGGAGTGGCGATCGGAGCCGCGGTGCTCGGCTTCAACCTGTTGGGCGATGCGCTGCGCGATGCGCTCGACCCGCGGCAGCATTACCGGGCAGTGAAGGAAACATGACGATTTCTTGAGCGAGTACCGGCGAACTCTCTTCGACAAGCTTGGTCCGGAGGCCACCGATCTTTACAAGATTGGCAGCTGGTTGATCGTTCCTATTGTCGCGGGGGCATTCACCGGATGTGCGCTATCGATCAGAGCGGGGTTCGTGACGACCGGGGTCGTGCTTGCCACTCTCGTCGGCGGGGTTCTCGCGGGAGCAACCACGGCGCTGTTCGTCATCTCTGTTTCACGGGGGGCGGGCGACGCGTTCGGGTCGTTCCTCCAACCGAGTGGATCCGGGACGCCGTACGAGCGGCAGTATTCCTATGAGGATTCCCTGGTGATGCGGGGCGACATCCCGGGTGCGCTGGCGTCGTACGAGCGGATAATCGCCGAAGTGCCGAATGAGGCGCAGCCTCGACTCCGCGCCGCCGAAGTCTGTGTGAAATCGAAGATGAACGAGAGAGCCGAAGCGCTGTTCCGTGGCGTGCAACGGTTGTCGCAGGTCAGGACCAGGGACGACGTCTATGCCTCTAACCGCCTCGTCGATCTGTACCTGACGTGGCCGGGTCACGAGACAAAGGGGCTGCGCGAGCTTCGGCGGCTGATCGATACGTATCCGGACACAGGCATTGCTGCGCGTGCTCGCGAAGGGCTCCTGTCGTTGAAAAGCCAGCTCGGGGTGACCGAGTAGCCACTATCCAAAGGGAGGGTGAATGCTGATTCAACCCGCTTTTCAAAGTCCGATCCAGAACGCTCCAGCTCAACCGGCTCCAGAACCCTTGATCGTCGAGCCATCCTTCGGCGACACACTCATGGCGTCGTTCCGCGACGCGTTCTCGATGATCCTCGGCGCGATCCCGCGGATCCTCGGCTTCATCGTCATCGTAGCGATCGGTTGGTTCGTGTCATCGCTGCTGGCGAAGGGAGTGATGACTCTGCTCCGCGCCATCCGCTTCGACGAGCTAATGCAGCGGTCGGGGCTGGCGGATTTCATGGCGAAGATGGGAACCGGGACCGATCCGGCAACGATGGTGGCGACGCTGGTGAAATGGCTCATTCGCATCGTGGTGTTACTGGTCGCGTTCGATACGCTGGGCTTGCCCGCCGTGTCCGACGTCATGAGCGAGCTCCTGCTGTGGCTGCCAAATCTCATCGTCGCGATGGTGATCCTCTTCATCGGCGGAATTGCCGCGCGGGCGCTTGGCAACATCGTTCGCGGCGCAACGGCTGAAGGCGGATTCAGAAATCCCGAGACGCTTTCCAATGTGGCGCGGACCGCGGTGTGGGCTTTCGCTATCGTCATCGCGGTGAATCAGCTCGGAATCGCATCCAACCTGATCAACACGCTATTCACCGGTTTCGTCGGAGCGCTGGCGCTGGCGGCGGGGCTGGCGTTCGGTCTGGGTGGGCGCGACCTCGCCCAGAAGTCGCTGGACAACTGGTATCAGCAGGCGCAGGACGCGGCGCCGAAAGCCAGACGCTCGGCGCGGGCCGCCGCCGACTAGCGGTACAGCGGCGCTCTGACACAAAAAAATGGCCCCCGATCATCGGGGGCCATTTTGCATCGCGGAGGTTCCAGACCTACGCCCGGGCGTTACCGAGCCGCGGTCGCGGTGGCGCCGAGGAGATATCTCCGCACGAACTCCACAGTGGAGTAAAACTGGAAATCCACGTTGTTCTTCTTCCGGAATCCATGACCCTCGTCCTTCGCCATCAGATACCAGACGGGGCTCCCGTTCTGCTTGACGCGGGCCACCATCTGCTCGGCTTCGGTCCGCGGTACGCGAGGATCGTTCCCGCCCTGAATCACGAACAGCGGCTTTGAAATCTTGCCGGCGTTGTTGAGCGGCGCGATACGCTCGAAGAACGCCTGCATTTGCGGGTCCCGCTCGTCGCCGTACTCGACCCGTCGCAGATCTCGGCGATATGACTCGGTGTTCTTGAGGAAGGTGTTGAAGTTGGAGATACCGACGATGTCCAGCGCACAGCAGATCTTGTCGCCGTAATTCGTCGCCACGGCCAGCGTCATGTAGCCACCGTAGCTGCCACCCGTGACCATCACCCGGCCGGCGTCGAGCTCGGGCTGCTGCGCGATCCAGTCGAACAGCGCGCCGATGTCCTTTACCGAGTCTTCCCGCTTCATTCCGTTGTCGAGCTTCACGAACTCCTTCCCGTAACCTGTGGATCCCCGGACGTTCGGGAAGATGATGGCGACGCCGAGCTCGTTCAGGAAATAGTTGTTGCGACCGAGAAACCCCGGTTGGTATTGTCCTTCCGGTCCGCCGTGAATGTTGATGATCACGGGCCGCTTTCCCGCGAAGCGGAGAGGGGGGCGGTAGTAGAAGCCTGTGATTTCACGCCCGTCGAAGCTTCGCCACCGGATCAAAGACGGCTCCACCAGATCCGTGGCGATGAGCCCCCCGAGCTCGCTTTCGGTCCAGCGGGAAACAGCGCCCGTCAACGTGTTGAGCGAATAGACGTCACTTGGGCTCCGCGCTGACGAAACTGTGAAGCCAAGCAATGGCAGGCGCTGATGCCAGTTGGCGACGCCGAGATTCCCAACGGGAATGTTGGCCACCGGACGCACTCGCCGCGACCGGGTGTCCATTAGGTATAGGCGGGAGACACCTGCTTCGTTTGCCGAGAACGCGATCGTCCGGCCGTCAGGTGAGAGGTCGAATCCGTCCACATCCCAGTTGATCGACGCCGTCAGGGGCGTGATGCGCCGCGTTGCGAGGTCGAGATATGCGAGGCGCTGAAACACGGAGCCGGCATCGGTAGTCAGATAAACCCCACGCCCGTCGCGGCTGAATTGCGCACTGCCGTATGAGACTGTGTCCCGGTCCGCGACTAGAGGCGTGCGCTGACCGGTGGCGACGTCGACCAGGTGCAGGCGGCTCTGAGCCACCGACAGGTACTCGGCGACGAGCACCTGCCGATCATCCGGTGACCAATCGAGGGCGAACCACCCGCCGCCTTGAACTTCCAGCAGCCGCCGTGTGTCGGCTGGATTGAGCGGATTCATGACGTAGATGTCGCGATCCGTCCCGTTGCGCCGGGTGCTGCCGTAAAGAACGCGGTCGCCGCGCGTGCTCCAGCTAATTCCCCCGTTTTGCGAGCGGCCGCCATCGGTGAGGAGTGTCACAACGCCCGTCGCGACATCATAGCGGTAGATCTGTCCGAACTCGTTGCCGCCAATGTCTCGGGTGAAAAGGAAATAGCGGCCCTGGGTCGGTTCGTATGTTGCGCCAGCGATTGGCTCGTCGAAGAACGTCAGCTGAGCGCGTGCGCCCAGCGGAGTCCTGACCCGATGGATTTGCGCCGTATTTCCGAAACGGGTGCTGATCAGGATCTCCTG
>JBKKAY010000165.1:0-16153 GCA_046714195.1 Gemmatimonadaceae bacterium | reverse complement strand
ACCGTCATGGTCCCCCCGGGCGTCCACCCCGGAACCGCCCCCTGCATGATAGCAACCCGATTCCCCGCCTGGTTTTGCGACGATCGCTCCGGGATTTCTCACAACCGAAAGAGATAGCTGATCTTCCCGAAAAAACCGTCCCTCGTTCGCCGCAGCTCCTGGAACCGGAATTCCCGGGGCTCTTCCAGCGTTGAGCCATAGCCCAGATACATCAGCGTGCCCGGTACCGGCCGGTAGCTGAATAGCCAGTCCATCGAGAGCTCGTTTGTCGTGCTGCCGACATCCTTGATGCCGCCTGCTAGAATGGGATTGCCGCTCCGGTCCTCGAATGGTGACCGCGACCGCGCCGAATACTGCCCCACCAATCGCAGGAAGATCGGCGGGCTCACCTGGTATTCCATCTTGAGCCGTGGGATCGTTTCCGCGGAGAATCGTGAGCCGTCCGTCTTGCGGACGAGGGTCAGCCGCGAAACCTGCAGCGAGCTCCGGAGCGCCGACGTCGGGCGGAAATCGAGGGCCGCATCGATTCTGGTGCTGCGCCCGGGAGCAGCCTCACTAAAAATCGGCACCTCACCTCTGGTCATGCCGGCAGCGCCCTTGAAGAATCGATAGGTCGGAGTCGTTACTCGAAGTGACCCGCCGAATTGATCCCGCTCCGGGCCTGGTACGATGAATACCGTCGTATCGATCACTGTCCCGACTGTCCTTTCGACCTCGTGACCGGCATAGAGCGAAGGGTCAAAAGCAAAAAAGGCGCGCGTTATCGCGCCGCTCACCTGCCACCCGCCGCGGAGTGTCGCGCTCGGCGTTATCGATTCGCTGGCCTCGACCAGCGCATGCCCCGAGCCGGAATTGTCCCATATTCGGTCGAGACCGAAGAACGCACCGTAAGTCTGGACCAGAGCTCCCTGCTTTCCATAAAAGCTGATGCGGTTGAACGCCCTGGCATTGAGGAACCCGGTTCGATTCACGAAGCCAGCAGCAGCGTTGAAATCCGGATCAACTGCCGCGAGAGTATAATGGAAGCCCCAGGCGCGGCCGGTGCGATCCCAGTCCGCCTGCAGCAGCGATCCGGCCAGGCGATTCTGCAGGCTGTCGGTCCATGACTTCGCCGCCTGGAAGGCGGCGAAGTAGAGTTTCGAGTGGTAGAAGCGGAGATCGGCAGCAGCGAGTCGCGAATGATCATCTCCGTCCTCGCGGGCAGTGAACACGGTTCCCAGCGTGAGACTGCGCCCAAGATCGCGCCGCAGTCGGGCGACACCGAAGAGCGGTGCGTGAGCTCCGCTCCACGAATAGTCATTGTCTTCGCCCACGACCATCGCGGCCATATTGGCCCCGGCGAGCTTCCCGGTGAGCTTGAGCCCCGCCGTTGGCGCAACGATACGCCTCGTGTAGATCAGTTGATTCGGTGTGTCGAACAGCTCGAGTCCGTCGAGAAAGAATGGCCGCTTCTCGGGATAGAAGAGCGCGAACCGCTCGTTGAGCAGTACCTGGCCGACATCAGCTTCGACCTGCGAAAAATCCGGGTTGATAGTTCCATTCAGGTTGATGTTCTGACGGATTCCCCACCGGATGTCGCCGCCCAGCTCACTGCGGCGCTCGTAGTCCCGGCCATTGCCGATCGTCGGCGCGCGATCCATGCGAGCCGTTGCCGTCGGTGTTGCCTCGAGGACAAGCCCGCGTTTCATGTCGCGCAGACCATCGAGAGTGCCGGACTGGGCGAGGAAGTTTGCATTGGCGCGGACAGCGGGCGCCCAGGTATCCTGAAATCCCGAGTGCTGCACCCGGCGCAGGATGTGGATTCCCCAGCTCTGCACTCTCTCGTCCTGGTAGCGCAGACTCTTGAATGGTATCCGGACCTCGACCTCGTAGCCGCCCTCGACCAGGCGTCCACGAGACTCGAAGAAGTAATCCGGATTCAGATCGACGCTTCCCTCGAGCGGATTGATGTTGCGGAACCCGCCACCGGTGGCGGAAAAGCCGCCCGCTCTGCCGCCGAACTGCGAGCTCCGTGTCCCATCCTGCTGAACGCCGAGCGGGTTGACGCCGAACAGGAACGAGAGCTGACGGGCATTCTCGGTATCGAGCAGGATCTGGATCTGATCTTCACTTTCGATGTTGTCCCGATTGGCACGCGTCGCCCGCACGACGCTGCCATGGATCTCGCGGGCGCGGATGCCGAAGTAGATGGCTTCGGGAGAGTACCACACCAGAACTTCGGTCGGCTCCTCGGCGGCACGCCCATCGACCGGCTGGTATTGAGAGAATCCGGTGAGGCGCGCTGCGTGTGCCCAGACCGGATCGTTCAGTGCACCATCGATGCTCGCGACGGTATCAATGCGCGGGACATCGACGTGAATGCGGTTCGCGCGGCCGTCGTATATCGAGGCCGAATCCTGAAGCAAAGCCACTGTAGCCAGCATTGGCAGGAGCATTGGCAGGAGCATTGGCTGGAATCTATCTCCGTCCCGGCCGCCCCACGGCCCCGAGAGTCAGGCAACGGTTTCTCAGACGCGGCACACCAGCTGGGCGCTAACTCCGCACCAGTTTCCTGTATGCAATCCGATGCGGCCTGTCCGCATCCGCTCCCTTCCGCTTCCTGAAGTCCTCGGCGTAATCGCGATAGGAGCCCTCGAACCACACCGTCTCCGAATTGCCTTCAAAGGCCAGGATGTGCGTCGCGATGCGATCCAGGAACCACCGGTCGTGGGTGATCACCACCGCGCAGCCGGCGAAATCAACCAGCGCTTCCTCCAGCGCCCGGAGCGTGTCGACGTCGAGATCGTTGGTCGGCTCGTCCAGCAGCAGGAGGTTGCCGCCGGACTTGAGCAGCTTGGACAGGTGCAGCCGGTTTCTCTCCCCGCCGGACAGATCCTTCACTTTCTTCTGTTGATCCGGTCCCTTGAAGTTGAAGCTGGCGAGATAGGCGCGCGCCTGCATCTCCCGCTTCCCCACCTGAATGACATCGCGGCCTTCACTCACTTCCTTGTACACGGTGTTGTCTTCATTCAGCTCGCGCCCCTGATCGATGTACGCGATCTGCACCGTATCTCCGACCGTCAGCGTGCCACCATCGGCTTTCTCCTTCCCCGCAATCATCCTGAACAGCGTCGTCTTCCCGGCTCCGTTCGCGCCGATGATCCCGACGATCCCTCCACGCGGGAGTGAGAACGAGAGGTCTTCGAACAGCACCTTGTCGCCATACGCCTTCTTCAGTCCCTTGGCGATCACTACATCGTTGCCGAGCCGGGCCGGTGGCGGAATGACGATCTCGTTCTGCATCACCTTTTCGTCACCGGCGGCGCTCGCCATCTCTTCGTACTTCTGGATGCGCGCCTTGCTCTTCGATTGCCTCGCGCGGGGAGACATCCTCACCCACTCCAGCTCGCGCTCGAGAGTTCTTTGACGAGCCGAAGCCTGCTTCTCCTCGGTGGCGAGACGCGTGCGCTTCTGCTCCAGCCACGACGTATAATTGCCTTCGTAGGGGATCCCCGCCCCGCGATCGAGCTCGAGGATCCACCCCGCAACGTTGTCCAGGAAATACCGGTCGTGCGTCACCGCTACCACCGTGCCGGGGAACTCGGCGAGATATCTCTCCAGCCAGGCGACGGATTCCGCATCGAGGTGATTGGTCGGCTCATCGAGCAGGAGCATGTCCGGCTCTTCGAGCAACGTCCGGCAGAGCGCGACACGGCGCTGCTCGCCGCCTGACAGCGTCCGCACATCGGCGTCAGGGGGCGGCAGGCGGAGCGCATCCATCGCAACTTCGATTTTCCGGTCCAGATCCCACGCGTTCGCGGCGTCGATCTTCTCCTGAACCTTAGACTGCTGGTCCAGCAGCTTCGTCATCTCGTCGTCTGACATCGGCTCCGCGAATTTTATCGAGATCTCTTCGAATTTCCGGAGCAGATCCCCCGTCGGCTTCACCGCTTACTCGACGTTCTCGCGAACGTTCTTCGACTCGTCGAGGTGTGGGACCTGTGACAGAAACCCGATCCGTGTCCCGGCGTGGGGCCACGCTTCGCCCTGAAAATCCTGATCGACACCCGCCATGATCTTGAGCAGCGACGACTTGCCGGCACCGTTGGCGCCCAGCACGCCGATCTTGGCGCCGGGATAAAACGAGAGCCAGATACCGCGCAGGATTTCCCGCGATGGCGGGACGACCTTGCGCAGGTCCTTCATTACATAGATGAACTGTGGAGGCATGGGGACAAAGTAACCGGCTCCTTGCCCGCGCCGCCGGAACACCTATGTTAGGCGCTCGGCTCAAGGGGAAACACCATGCTCCGACTGCCCCGATTTTCCGCGGGTCAAGTAACGCTTCTGCTGCTGGCTCCCGCGCTCCTGGGGTTGACAGGAAATACGCGCGCGCCCGAGCTCCTGGTCGTCAAGGCGAACGACAACCGGTCTTCGGCAGGCCGGCTTCGCGACGGTGTCCTCACGATCAAGCTGGTTGTGGTGATGGCCCGCTGGTATCCACAGTCTCGCCGCGGACCCTGGGTAGACGTAGAGACGTTCGCAGAGGAAGGGCGGACGCCGACCATCCCCGCGCCGCTCATCCGTGTTCCGACCGGGACGATCGTCGAGGCAACAATCCGAAACGCGCTCCCGGATTCGACCGTCACGTTGCATGGATTTCAAGCCCGTCCCGCGACGACCGTGGACAGCATTCGTCTCGCGCCGGGTGAGGTGCGCACGTTGCGGTTTGCCGCCGGAGAGCCGGGCACTTACCTGTATCGCGGCGTCGTCGGGCACTATCGTGAGAGGAGCGGGCCGATCACCCGCGACGTCCACGAGCGCGAGCAGCTGGCCGGTGCGCTCGTCGTCGACTCCGCGGGTCCCCGCACCGACGATCGCGTTCTGGTCATCAACATCTGGGGCGATTGGAAGGATACCATCGACTACCGCAACGCACTCACGATCAATGGGATGTCATGGCCACATACCGAGCGGCTCACCGCGAGCGTCGGCGATACCCTCCGGTGGCGAGTCGTCAACGCGAGTGGCCGGGGACATCCCATGCACCTCCATGGCTTCTACTTCCGGGTCGACTCGCGAGGCGATAGCCGACGCGATACGCTGTACCTTCGCGAGCAGCGCCGTCTCGTGGCGACCGAGCTGCTGCTGCCGAATCGGACGATGGCCATGACGTGGAGCCCGGATCGCCCCGGAAACTGGCTGTTTCATTGCCACCTGGGATTTCATGTGATCCCTGAGGCGCGACTCGACGCACCGCCACATCGACACGGGTCCAACTACGCCCACGACCCAGCGCAGCACATGGCGGGCCTGATCATGGGAATCGTGGTGGAGCCGGGACGGCGATGGAAGCCAGTCAACGGACCGGCGGCGCGGCAGCTGCGACTTATGGTTCAAGAGGGATTGAAACGCGGACGCGCGGCTCGGTCGATGGCCTTCGTCCTCCAACGGGACCTAGGCATCCCCGCTCCGGATTCGGTAGAGATGCCGAGCTCGACTCTAATCCTCACACGTGGCGAGCCCACTGACATCACGGTCGTCAACAGACTGACGGAAGCAACCGGTGTTCACTGGCACGGGATCGAGCTCGAAAGCTACTCCGATGGGGTCGTGGGCTGGAGCGGGATGGGAAAGAAGGTGGCTCCGCTCATTGCGCCCCGTGACTCCTTCACCGCGCATCTCACACTCCCCAGAGCGGGGACGTTCATGTACCACACCCACTTGAACGACCTGGAGCAACTCACATCGGGTTTGTATGGCGCGATCATCGTGCTCGAGCCGGGAAAGCGCTTCGACCCCCGCACCGATCACGTCTATCTCGCTGGCTGGGACGGAACCGGAAATCCGACGCATCTCATCGTGAATGGAGATTCCTCACCCCCGCCGGTGGCGATGGCGCTGGATGCGATTCACCGCTTTCGCTTCATCAACATCGGTGTCGCTGGCCCGGTTCGATTCGCCCTGCGGCGAGATACAACGCTCGTAACGTGGAAGGCGATCGCCAAGGACGGCGCCGATCTGCCCTCGTCCCAGGCTACCGTACGCGGTGCGGAGCAGTCTGTCTTTGTCGGCGAGACGTTCGACTTCGAGTTCCGGCCACCGGAGCGAGGAGAATACTCTCTCCTGATCGATGGCCCCGGCGGACCGAAGGGGTCGAAGCGTCGCCAGCGCATCGACGTCCGCTAGCAGCCGGATTCAGTCGGCGCATCTCGCTGGATTGACTTCCGTTAGACGAACCTCATGCTCTCGTCAGGTCGCTCGTACAGTACGCGCAACGGGTCGCCGCGGCATCGACCGACATTCGACAATGCGGACAGTCCTTTTTCGGAGTCTCCGGATCAGGCTTGATCAACGCCTTCGAAATGCGCCAGGCCACGAAGCCGATGATGACGAAGTTCAGGAGCGCCGCCAGAAAGTCGCCGACTCCGAACTTGACCGGACCCAGATCCCAGGTCGCTGTTTGCCATTCTCCTCCCGGCATGAAGGCGGCGACGATCGGCATGATGAAATCGTCGACCAGCGCCTTTATGAGCGTGTTGAGCGCGGTGCCGATCACAACCGCGATCGCCAGCGCCAGCACGTTTTGCTTGACCAGGAACGACTTGAATTCCCTGAGCATGGGTTGGCCTCGCTCGCCTACGTGCGCGGCGGAGCTGGCTGGCTCGACGGCGGTACCATTCCTCTGATGCGCAGATAGGTCACGATGTTTCCGTAGTGCTCGGCGTTGTGACCGCCGTTGAGCACGAGCACGTTCAGACGCGGCATTGTCATTCCGAAAAGCGAGGCGGATGCAACGCTTGCCGCATCTGTCTGTGCGTAGGCTCGCTCGCAGTATTGCGTGGACGACTTGAGCGCGGCAACCAGTCCCGCCTTGGTTGTGACGGTCTTCTCGATCTCGTCTTCCCCACCGCTCTTTTCGCCCAGCGCCGCTGCACACATCATCCTCTGGGCACCAGCGACGTGCGCGACCTGCTGGCCGAAGGTCCGAACATCGTGCGTGGGGCGGAAGGCATAGTCCTTCTCGGGCATTTGTTCGGCGGCAGTCGTGATGAATCCAGTCATCCGCTGCCACGTGTCTTTGGCGGCGCCGACTGCAAAGCCGGGATTCGCACTCGCCGCCTGCTGCGCGGCAATGGGCGTGGCGAGAACGACTGTGAGAAGCAATGCGAGACGTTTCATGGGTGGATTCCGGTGATGGGTTGGCTTCCGGTTTGCTTGCCGGTGGAACACGGGCGGAATCGAAGGTAGGGCCGGGCGCCACCCTTGGCAAACGTTTACGTAACTGCCGTGTACGACCGGCCAGGAGAGCCTACATTATCCGCCGGGCGGCTTCTCCTTTGCGATGACCTCGCCCAGGCGCATGCGCACGTAAGCTCACCAGCATAGAGGTGCGACCGAATGACTGCTCCCGTCAAAGATCTCCCCGACAGAATCGGATTCCAGCCCGACGGCCCGCCACCGTTCAAGCCTTACATCGCCGCCGAGACTCAGCTCCGCGAGCTGACGCCGGTTCCTCTGATCGTCGGCGCCCTGCTCGGACTCATCTTTGGCGCCTCTTCGCTCTACCTGGTGCTCAAGGTTGGCCTGACTGTCAGCGCGTCGATCCCGGTGGCGGTGATCTCGCTCACGGTCTTCAAGCTGCTGGCGCGACTGGGCGCCCGCGAAGCCACGATCCTCGAGCACAACATCGTGCAGACGGCGGGATCGGCGGGAGAGTCGATCGCCTTCGGCATTGGCGTCACCATGCCGGCAATCCTCATCCTCGGCTTCGACCTCGAGATCACTCGCGTGATGCTCGTCGCGATCCTTGGCGGACTGCTCGGAATCCTGATGATGATTCCACTTCGGCGCGCGCTGATCGTGGCGCAACACGGGATCCTCAAGTATCCCGAAGGCACTGCCTGCGCCGAAGTTCTCAAGGCCGGGGCATCTCCGGAATCGCAGGCGGCGGCTTCGCCGGAAGCGCGCCGGGAGCGCGAAAAACTGGGCGGAGCGATGAGCGCGCGAACGATCTTCACCGGCTTCGGCATTGCCCTCGCCTACAAGACGGCGATGGTCGCCTTCCATTCCTGGAAGGAAGTCCCTGAAAAGATCTTCGGCGCGCCGTTCCGTGGCGCATCCGTCTCGGCCGAGATCTCCCCCGAGCTCCTTGGCGTCGGCTACATCATCGGGCCCCGCATCGCCGGCATCATGTGCGCGGGAGGAGTGCTCGCATACCTGGTCTTGATCCCGATGATCAGCTTCTTCGGCCAGTCGCTGGGTGCTCCGCTCGCTCCGGAGGGCGCGGCTCTGATTCGCGACATGAGCCCCGGAGACATCAGGAATGCCTACATCCTTTATATCGGCGCAGGCGCTGTCGCAGCGGGTGGTCTCATCAGCGTGTTCCGGTCGCTCCCCACGATCCTGCACGGCATTCGCGGTGGCATGAGCGACTTCAAGTCCTCGAAGGCTTCGGGTGCGCCCACAACCGTGAGAACCAACCGGGATCTGTCGCTGAAGATCGTCCTCATCGGAATCATTGCGCTGGTCCTGGCGATCGCCTTCGCCAGCCCGCTTTACATCGGCGGAACGCCGGTAGCGGCCAGACTGGCCGCGGCGGTGCTCATCGTCGTCTTCGGATTCCTCTTCGTCACGGTGTCGGCACGGCTCACTGGCGAGATCGGCTCGTCCTCGAATCCGATCTCCGGCATGACGGTCGCGACGCTGTTGCTCACCTGTCTTACGTTCGTGGTCCTCGGCTGGACCGGCAGCAATTACTACGTGACCGCGCTCTCCATCGGCGCCATCGTCTGCATTGCCGCGTCCAACGGTGGCACCACGGCCCAGGATCTCAAGACCGGCTTCCTGGTGGGCGCGACGCCGCGCTCGCAGCAGATCGCCATTCTCATCGGAGCGCTCGTCTCCGCGCTCGCGCTCGGCCCGATTCTGCTCAAGCTGAATTCCGCCGGCTCGGTGTACGTCCCCGTCTCCGCGCCTGCCGCCGGCCTCTCCATCGGTGGGCTGCAGCCTGGAGAGCGGGTCGATGTGAGCACGCTCACCCGCAAAGAAAAAGTCGAAGGCACGCTTGCCAGCGGAGCGGCTGACACGAAGGAGTATTTCGTCTGGCACCGCCAGGATCCGTCAGGCGGGAACGCCGAGAAGTATCTCGTCGATGACAGCGGGACTCCCGTGTTCTTCGTCGACCCGGGCATCAACGGGACTATCCGAAAGCTTCCCAACGGCACCGACGTTCCCAAGTTCGATGCGCCCAAGGCGACACTCATGTCGTACATCATCAAGGGAATCCTCGGCGGCCAGCTGCCATGGGGCCTGGTGCTCCTGGGTGCGATGATCGCTATCACCCTGGAGATGGCCAGCATTCCCTCGCTTGCGTTTGCAGTCGGCGTCTATCTGCCGCTCTCTACATCGACGCCGATCTTCATCGGCGGCTTGATCCGCTGGCTCGTCGACAAGTGGATCGCCCGGAAGCACGCCGGCTCTCAGCTCACTAAGGATCAGCTGGTTGCCGAGGGTGACAAGAGTCCGGGTGTGCTGATGGCGTCGGGCTACATCGCCGGTGGGGCGATCGCCGGAATCATCATCGCGTTTCTGGCCGGAGTTCCGGCGATGGCCGGCTTCAACGAGCGAATAACCAGCATAAGCGAAAGCAATCCGCTACGCGCCGGAGCGGCGTCCGATTTCCTGTCGCTGATCCCGTTCGCGATACTGGTGGTGGTGTTGTATCTCACCGGCCGCGAGAAAATCCTGGCGCCGAAACGCGTGCTCTAGCGGGAGCTGCAAACGCTGGGGCTAGTTCGGGCCCGGCGTTCCCAGCATTGCGTCGTGATCGTGCTCCATGTGGTCGTCGTGCCATATGGAGCGCAGATCGTTTCCGGCGAAGACGTTGGCGTGGACCATCCAGCCGAATGCCTGCTCGATGAATCGACCGCCCAGGGCGTCACACTCCGCTTTCGTCGCCACGCCCAGCGGACCGAACGCCGGACGCCCGTCCTTCAGCTCGGACCAACGCTCTTTGTCCGACCGTTTGGGGATGCACCAGTTCACGTGGCGGTGCCAGCGAGCGACACTGAGCGGGACCCGTTTATCGAGCTCTTCTTCCGATGTGCGCTTCGATGCGGTGTACATCGCGCCGGTGAGAACGAGCTCACCCGTTGTGCTTCGCTTGTAGAGCAGTGAGGTCGGACGCGCCGGGTCGAAGCCGAAGCTGTTGCGGATCGCGTTCCAGTTTTTGGTGAAGTGATACTGCGGCTGATTTTTGATCTGTGGCGCGAACATCTTGTAGCCATCTGCTTCGGCGGCTTTGGCGTCCTGGTATTTCACTACCGCCTGCCGGAGCTCGTGGATCACCTGAGCCGCGTGGACAGAATCGGCCGGGGTGAGCGGCCGACTGCCGCTGTAGGCCATGTGGCTGGCCATCGCTTCCATCTTCCAGTCGGCGGAATAGGATTTCTTCGCTGGCGCGCTGGACGCTGGGGCCGCGGGGTCATGCGCGTGCTGCGCGGAAAGAGGTGCGGACATGGCGAGAATGAGCGCTGCAGCCAGGATCGACCGGGGCATTGTTGACTCGGCGCTGAAGAGAGTGCGTCTATCCATTGTTAGACGACTGGAAAGACCTATCGTTAACCCCCGAACTCGGCGATCAGCTTCGCCAGCGCCGCCGATACGCGCTCGTGCGGAAGCTGCTTGATCTCGTCCTCGCCCCAGGACACGATCTCTCCCGGAGTGTTGTAGGGGCGATAGTTCCTGTGCTCGCGCTTGAGCAGCACCACCGTCGGCCTGCGGAAGGCCGAGGCAGCGTGGGAGATGCTGGTGTCGGGCGTGAGGACGAGGTCGGCCGTTCCGACCAGCGCCAATGCGTCCCGTAGCTGGGGAGTCTGCGCCGGCACGGCGCTGACCTCGGCCGCGACTTTCTGAACGCTCGACCATTCGCTTGGCAGGCCCATCACTACGATCGGCATGTTGGGCGCCAGCACCCGCGCAGTCTGAAGTGCGGCGATGAATTTTCCGTCGGGCCATCTTCGCTTCGGCTCCGAGGCGGAGAGATTGACGAGTAGACGCTTTCCGACACCGCTCTCGGTCGAGCCGGGTTGCGCGACGTGAATTGCCGCTTCTCTCCATTTCTCCTCAGCGCGCGATTTTTCCTCGCCTGTCAGGAACAGCTCTGGCTGCCAGTCAACGGCATCCGGATCTATTCCGAACGGGATGGCCAGCCGCTTCGATCCATCTATGTAATGCGTGTCGCGATCCCACTCGGGGAGCGAAACGTTGTAGATGCGGGGCTCCTTCTCTCCTCCCGCTCCGACCCTGAACCTGGCTCTGCCCGCGAACATGAGGAGCGGCGTGGAAGTGAAGACCGGCGGATTGTTGATTCTGCCGTCGACCATCACCGTGTAGCGCTCCTTCCTCAGTAGCCCCATCAGGCGCATGTAGCTGCGCCAGGAATTGCGCTCGAGCATCAGCACTTTCCCAACGTGTGGATTGCCCTCGAGCACCGGAGCGGTGGTCGACGTCGCCAGCACATCGACTTTTCCGCTCTTGAGCGACGAAGCGATCACCCGGATGAGCGAGGTCGCCATGATCATGTCGCCGATGCGCTCGTAGCGCATGAACAGCACGGCGTAGTTCTCCAGCGCCGGATCGGGCGGATTTGTGCGGCTCGGGCCGGGGAGCATCCGGCCGATCGCCCGCATCCACAGCGCGCGCCACGCCACTTCAATCTTTCTTGGATTCACCGGTCAATTTCAGCTCCAGGAGCTTCCGTGAAGGTTGGGGGTCGCGGGTGTGATAAAGCTGGATGGCGCTGATCACGAACGGTTCGGGAATCCGCGTCTTGAGCAGCTCGCGCCTCGCCGTCGCGTCAAGGGTCTGGTACAGACTTAATGTGCAGTGCGGGCTAAAAGTGTACCGCGCCCGGCCGAACGGAAGACCGCTGGTGATGATCCTGTCGTGAAGGACCCTGAGCGGGCCGTGCGGGTCCAGTGGAAGCACGATGATATCCGTCTGCATGAAGCGCTGCGGCGGGAGAAACTCGACGGTAATCGGTTCGGTCGAAGATGTTATCGGCTCGAGCTTCTCCCGCATCTCATCGGCTCCGACGAACGGCGCAATAGGTCCGGCGCCCGACGATCCCGTGAGAGTGATGTGCGGCGGCCTGTGACGCGCGAGGCGAGGATCGTAGCGCTCGTTTATCCGGCGGATGCGCTCTCCGACCTCGCCCGGCAGCTCCGCCAGGATGAAGATCCCGTTCAGCTGCAAGCATCACCCGGGGGGCGCACGGACGCGTTCATCAGAACCGCAGCGTGGCGATTGGAATCGGAGGCGCCAGCTGCCGGCGGCCTCCCCCGAGGAGAGCGCGATCGACTGCGTTGTCGGGATGCGAGTGGTGATACCTGACTACCTTGAGGCCGACGAGCGTGCCGATCGCCGCTCCACCGAGCACGTCGCTCGCCCAATGCATGTTGTTGTACATGCGTGACATGCCGACGAGCGTCGCGCCGCCGTACATCAGGCTTCCGATGTACCACCTCGACTTGGGCCACCACATCTGCGTCTCCCTGCTCACGGTGGAAGCGAAAGCAAACGCGGCGGTTGAATGGCCCGACGGAAACGACTGGTACTTGTCTCCCGAGAACCCGCGAGCGAACTGAAAATTGTGCGGGTTACTTACGTCGACGTGAGGACGCGCACGGCCGGCCAGCGTCTTGATCCCGTAAGAAACACCGGTGCTGAGCAAAATGGACTCGACACTATGCAGACCGAGATCCTGAACCCGCCGCTGATTGTCGAGCCCTCCGATTATGTAAAGCCCGATTCCGGTGGCGATCGAGCCCTCGAGGCCCAGTATCCTGAAGGTGGTGGCCGACCGGCTAAGAAATCGGTTCTCCTGCGCTCTCGGGTTCTGCAGTATCCGGGCGAAATGCCGGTCGAGAGGTGAGGCCGCCACTGTTCCAACCGTGAACACGCCCATTAGCAGCGCATCGCGTCCGGTGAAAAAGGGCGATCCGCCGGCGATGGTATCCCGCGCCTGCGCTCTTGCCGGGGCGGTTAGGGCGAGCCCAAGCACCACCACCGCAATACACTTTCTCAACACTTGTCTCCAGCGTGATGTCGGGGTCGAACCATTGGGCGGGGCTCCTGCAAATCAGCGGCCCTCCGACCCCTTGTCAACACCAACGCCAATCGCGATATCACTCGAATGCTGAATATCGACCTGACTGGCAAGCGTGCTCTCGTCGCCGGCGTCGCCGACGATGGCGGCTTCGGATTCGCGATAGCCAAATCGCTGGCGGAAGCGGGCGCCTCCGTTTGTGTCGGCACCTGGCCGCCGGCGCTCAACATCTTCATGAACCTCCTCGAGCGCGGCAAGATGGACGAGTCGCGGAAGCTGTCGAGCGGCAAGCTGATGGAGTTCGAGAAGATCTATCCGCTCGACGCCGGATATGACACGCTCGCCGACGCGCCCGAGGACATCAGAACCAACAAACGCTACAATGAAACCGGGGACTTCAGCATCGATGGGCTGACAAAGAGGATCGAGTCGGATTTTGGCGCGGGCTCTCTCGACATCGTGATCCACTCGCTGGCCAACGGACCCGAAGTAAAGAAGCCGCTGCTCGAGACCAGTCGCGCCGGATATCTCACCGCGATCAGCGTGAGCGCGTACTCCCTCGTCTCGATGGTCTCCCGTCTGGCTCCGCTGATGCGGAAGGGCGGGTCGTTTCTTTCGCTCACCTACATGGCAAGCGAGAGGGTCATCCCCGGCTACGGCGGCGGGATGTCGTCCGCGAAAGCGGCACTGGAAAGCGACACCCGTGTGCTCGCCTTCGAGGCGGGTCGCAAATACGGCGTTCGCATCAACGCCATCTCGGCGGGCCCGTGGGCATCGCGCGCGGCGAGCGCGATCGGGATCATCGACAAGATGGTGAGCTATTGCGCCGCGAACTCGCCGTTGACCGAGCCGCTGACCGCGGATGAAGTCGGCAGCACCGCGGCGTTTTTGTCGAGCCCCTTGGCCACCGGCATCACCGGAACCACGGTGTATGTCGACAAGGGCTATCACACGATGGGCATGTCCCTGAAGGAGCTCGAGTCCCAGAGATGACGGCGTCTCGCTAGGGCGTCTTTGTAGTCGCAGCCGTCCTCTCTCTTTCGATCCGCGTTTTGATTTCCTGAAGCCGTTCCTTTGACATGTGTCCGGACAACGTCAGTGTTTTTGCCGTCGTCGCCTCGGTCCACGTGATGGTGTTGGGTAGCGTGGTACCGGTCACGTCTCCCCGGATGCGTGCGAATGCCGACCCCGCTGCCACAGCCGCCAGGGTTACCGAGTCGGGTCTTTTCAGCGAGTCGGCGAGTGGTGGTGCCGACGCCAGGGCCGGTGCAGCTTCGGCTCGCTTTGGCAGGACGGAACGAGCCCCACGCATTCTTGCTTCAGCCGGTGCGGCCGACGCGACGCCGGTCGTCACGACGGATTCGAGCCTCAGGGGTTCAATCTCCGTAAGCGTGACGGTCTGTGCCGGGGCAATCTCGTAAGTAGTGATTCGCTTACCGATTGTTCGCTCGACGCTGACGATTTTGAGCGGGGCAATGTCGCTCTGACTACTGTATCCCGAGGCGACCAGCTCTACGCTCCGCGGCGGCGGCGCTGGCGCGGAAGCGGTGGGCTTGTCGCGGCGAGCGGCGGCCGGAGCTGCGCTTCGTTGACTCTGAGTGACGACGTTGGACTGCGCCGCTGGCGCGCTAGCTTCTGCCGGCACTTCCATGCGTTCGGCCACCACCGCGTCCCCGGCAACGTTGGACGCCTTCGACTCGAGTGAAGCGGCGGAGTCAGTCATGCTGGCGGTAACTCGCGCATCCTGCGCGCGCTCACGCAACACGACCAGACTCCCGCCAGCAACGACGAGCATTGCCGCCGCTGCCCGCCAGAAAACGCGGAGGTCACGCTTACGCGCCGGCGCCACGGGGACCACTCCCCGGGGAACGTCGTCGAGCGCGGTGAGAATGCGGGACGATGCGGCGATGAAGCCCCGCGCTTCGGCCACCGCCGATCGGCACTGCTCGCACCCGGCGACATGCGACTCCACGCCCGCGGATTCTTCCGCGGAGAGAGCTCCGTCCAGCCACGAGTGAATCACACCTTCATCAGGATGCTGCATTCTTTTCCCTCTCCTCTCGACTCTTCTGCAGCGATTCGTAGCTCTCGACGAGGCGGCGGCGGGCACGCGACAGCGTTGTGCCGACCGACCCCGGAGACAGCTCGAGCGCTTCGGCGATCTCGTTGTAGTCCAATCCTTCTTCTCGCATCAAGAGCGCGAGCCTGTCACGCTCGGCGAGCCCATCCACCGCCTTGCGCGCCATTGCCGCCTCCTGTGCCCGCTCGAGCGTGGTTTCCTCGGGCTCGATCACATCGTCCTTGTGCTCTTCAGCTAGCAATGCCAGGTGCTTGCGGCGTCTCACGTCCTTCCGGGCCTCGTCTCTCACCAGGTTCGTCGCTACCGCGAACAGCCACGCCCGCTCGTTCTCGATCGATGTTTGCCTGAGCGCTCTCACGAACGTCTCCTGCGCGACCTCTTCCGCCCAATCACGATCTCCCAGCCGCCGCGTCAGATATCGCACGAGCGGCGTGTGGTAGGTTCGGAAAAGGCGGTCGACGTCGGTCACGAAATCACCAGCGCTCTCGGATCAAGATCAGATCGCCGGCGCTCAACTGTTCTTTCCCGTCGGGCGCGAGCTCGATCGCCATCGTCCGACCCGAGACTATCAGTCGCTCGCTGAAGGAGAACGCTTCGCGCAGTTCCGGCAGTACTTCGATCAGCTTGAAGTAGGCGTCGGAGAATGGCTTCACGCGCAATGCCATTCCTTCCTTTTTGTAGCGGGCGTCGGTCCACACGCTGTCGCGCAGAACGAAGGTCAGGTTTCCAAGACGGCGAACTCTCGCCTCGTCCCTGAGTCCACTCAACGAATCGACTGCCGCCATGTTCGTGGCCGAGCGCTGAGCGGAGGCGGTCTTGGCCGACTCGAAAGCACTGTACCCGGACGGGGCCAGAGTAGACCCGGCAGCCGCGGCGCCGGTCGTAACGACGGCATCGAGCCGCATCGTTCCACTCCCGATCCGTCCCATCATCTGCGGATTCATCCCCGGCTCGAGAACGAGATACGATGAAAACTCGGTCGG
>JBKKAY010000164.1:0-5017 GCA_046714195.1 Gemmatimonadaceae bacterium | reverse complement strand
AACACCGCCGCCGTGATCGACGCCGACGGGACATACCTCGGCAAATACCGGAAGAACCACATCCCGCACGTCGCCCCGGGATTCTGGGAGAAGTTCTACTTCAAGCCGGGTAACCTCGGCTATCCCGTCTTCAAGACGCAGTACGCCGACGTCGGCGTTTACATCTGCTACGACCGGCATTTTCCCGAGGGGGCGCGTGAGCTCGGACTGAACGGCGCCGAGATCGTGTTCAATCCCTCGGCGACGGTGGCGGGGCTTTCCGAGTACCTGTGGAAGCTGGAGCAGCCGGCGCACGCCGTCGCCAACGCGTACTTTGTCGGAGCAATCAACCGCGTGGGTTTCGAGAAGCCGTGGAACATCGGCGAGTTTTATGGGCAGAGCTACTTCTGTGATCCGCGCGGTAAGATCGTGGCCGAAGCGGCACGGGATCGGGATCAGCTGATCACGGCGGAGCTGGACCTGGATCAGATTCGCGAGGTCAGGAACGTCTGGCAATTCTACCGTGACAGACGGCCGGAGACTTACTCGGGGCTTTGTAAGCTGTAGAATACCCCACTCGGTGTTGGCCCGCGCGTTGCCGCAGTGAGACTGAACCTAAACAGGACTGACTAGACTATGGATCGTTCGACCACCGGCACCGCCACCAGCGGCGGGAGTCCCACGAGTGCGGGTTCACGTCAACTCGCCGATCTGTTCGCCATTCTGGTTGGCATGTCGCTCCTCGGTCTGGCCCTCTACGGGGGGGCACTGGTTGCTACGGGATCGACCGAGGAGATAAGGTATGGTCAGGTGGTGTGGCTCGTGTGCTTCGTTACCGGATCCGTCGCTCTCGTCGCCACCGGGTTCGCTCAGTACGACCGCTACCAACGCCTCGCTCGGATCGTTCTCGCCGTAGATGGCCTGGCGCTGCTCGCCGGTCTCGTCGCCTTCAACAGCTTTGGGGTGCGAGCGCTGTTGACGGTCGCTTTGCCTGGGGTGTTGCTGATTGTGCTGGCGCGTTTTCTCGGACCGCTCGCGCCGCCGTCGCGAAACGCTGGTGAGCGCCACTAGCTACGCGCGGTATTCAGAACTGCGGCCGTGACAGAGCGCGATTTCGCGATCGACAGCGACATCCGGCGTGCGTCGACTCTTCCCGGCCGCGTTTACTCCGGTCCGGAAGTGTTCGAGCTGCAGAAGGACCGCGTGTTTGCGCGCAGCTGGCAGTGGATCGGAGACTCCAGCCGGGCGCGCGCACCGGGGCGGGTTTTTCCTTTCACACTGCTTGAAGGCTCGCTCGACGAGCCGCTCGTGCTTACCGCCGACGATGAGGGTGTCGTTCGTTGTCTTTCGAACGTCTGCACCCACCGCGGCGCGCTGGTCGTTGAGGGTGAGGGACACCTCAAGTCTCTGCGCTGCCGGTATCACGGGCGTCGATTCGGCCTGGACGGAAAGTTCGTGTCGATGCCGGAGTTCGACACCACCGTCGGGTTTCCATCCGAGAAGGACAATCTGCCCGCTCTGCCGCTCGAGCGTCTGGGGCCGCTCCTTTTCAGCGGGCTCGCGCCCGAGATGCCATTCCAGGAATGGGTAGCCCCGATCAGGGAGCGCGTGTCGTGGATGCCGCTCGATCAGTTCACGCGCGACACCGCGTCGGCGCAGGAATACCTGATCAACGCCAACTGGGCGCTCTACTGCGATAACTACCTCGAGGAGTTCCACATCCCGTACGTGCACGCGGGGTTGTCGGAGCAGCTCGATTACTCGAGTTATCGGACGGAGCGGTTCCGCTACGCCAATCTTCAGCTCGGAATAGCGAAGGCGGGCCAGCCGGCGTTCGATCTTCCGGCAGGACACCCGAACGCCGGTGAGCGCGTAGCGGCATTTTATTTCTGGTTGTTTCCCAACCTGATGCTCAACTTCTATCCGTGGGGGCTGTCGCTCAACGTCGTCGCGCCGCTCAGCGCCGGGCGCACCAAGGTATCGTTCCACTCCTACGTCTGGAATGCCGCGCTGCGCGAATCGGGTGTCGGAGCCGGATTGCACCGTGTCGAAATGGAAGACGAGGAAGTGGTCGAGTCAGTACAACGCGGTGTGCGGTCTCGGCTGTACGACCGGGGCCGCTACTCCGAGCGGCGTGAGGTGGGCACTCACCACTTCCACGAGCTGCTCGCCGACTTCATGCGAAGGCCCGTTTGAAAGCCGACGAGGGGCTGGTACGGGCGGTAGGCGTCCGTGGCCTCACCGCGGGCATGATCAACTACATGATCGGCGCTGGCATCTTCGTGCTCCCCGCCACAGTCGCGGCGCACGTGGGAGGAGCCGCGCCCATCGTCTACCTGATCTGCGCGGTCGCGATGGGAATGATCGTCCTCTGCTTCGCCGACGCGGGGAGCAGGGTCTCCCTCACGGGGGGCACCTACGCGTACGCCGAGGTTGCGTTCGGGCCGTTCATTGGATTCATCGTCGCGACGTCGCTCTGGTTTGGCTCAGCGGTTCTCGCCAGTGCCGCGATCGCCAACATCTTCGTTGACACGCTGGCGCAGATCTCTCCGCGATTGGGCAATCCGGTAATCCGGAACGGAACGCTCGTACTCATTTATGCCGGTTTCGCCGCGATCAACATCCGCGGCGTAAAGATCGGAAGCGGGCTTGTTCAGACGGTGGCAGCGGCGAAGCTGACCCCGCTACTGATCCTGGTCGGCGTGGGTTTATTCGCGGTCAACGCAGGAAACCTCGCATGGCCCGGCATGCCGCCAGCTGGAGAAGTCGCGCGCACTACCGTGATCCTCCTCTTTGCCTTCCTTGGCATCGAGTCGGCTCTGACTCCGAGCGGGGAGGTCCGCGATCCGGCGCGCACAGTTCCACGCGCGCTCTTTGCGACAATCGTTCTCGTAACGCTCCTATATATGGGCATCCAGATCGTTGCCCAGGGCGTGCTGGGCCCTGAGCTCGCGACGAACACGACGGCGCCCCTCGCCGAGACGGCGAAGCGGGTACTTGGGAACGGGGGGGTGATGCTCGTCCTCATTGGCACCGCCATCTCCACTTTCGGCTACGTGGCCGGGGACATGCTCGCGGCGCCGCGCGGCATCTACGCTCTGGGTAAGGATGGGCTCCTGCCGGCGGTGATCGGCTCCGTGCACCCCCGGTATCGAACTCCACACGTCGCAATCGTCATTCACGCCGTTTTGTGCCTTGGCTTCGCCCTGACCGGAAGCTTTGAAAAGCTCGTCGTCCTGGCGACGATCGCTACCCTCATTGTGTACCTCATCTGCTGCCTTGCCGCCCTTCAGCTTCGGCGGCGCGGAGTTCGAGACGAGGGAACCGTTCCGTTCAACCTTCCTGGCGGCCCCGTCATTCCCATTCTCGCTTCCGCGATCGTCGTGTGGCTGATGACAGCCTCGACGAGGCAGGAAGTTCTGGCGATGGCGGCAATGCTTGTCGCTGAGGCCGTTCTGTATTTCCTGGTGCGGGCGGGGCGGAAGGCTAAACTGCGGACTGCGGACTAATTGCGGACTGCGGACTAATTGCGGACTGCGGGCTAATTGCGGACTGCGGGCTAATTGCTGACGGGATCTGGTGGGTGAACGATGACTTCATCAATCACATCGCTGTAGCGGCTCCAACTCAAACGTTTTCCGGCGGGACATGGGACGGTTTTTATGCTTTGCAGCGCGCTGTCCGCCGCACCGGCCGCTCTGTTCCACTCAAACCAGCGTCTCTGGCCCGTGGACGTTCTACAATTGAGAGAGACGTCGAGGCTGTCGCGGACCATCGATCCGATTTCGAGCCGCCGTGCGATCAGCGTCGGAGCCCCGTCGGCTGACAAGCCTCGTGCGTAGGAGAAGTCGAATTTTCCCGACTGAAGGCCACGGTCGATGTTCCGGTTGATTATCCAGGCGTCGTAGTTCCAAAACAGCAGTAGAGTGAGGATGGCAAGCGCGATGACCGCCGCTCGCCTTCCAAACGCGATTGATACAGTGCCTCGCCAGACCTCGAGTCCAAGGGCGACGAGTGCGAGCGCCACGCCGATCATGTATGCCTGCGCGAAGAGGCGGTCCGTGGTGAAACCATATGCCTCCTCGTAGAGAACCACCCGCCGGAATGCGGAGAAGAGCACGATCTCCAGGGCGACCAGCGCCGCGAGCTCGAGATTGACGAAGGAAAGCTTGCCACCGGTGTCTGCTTCCTTAGCTCTTGTTGCTTCCAGAACCAGGATTACGGCGCCGACAAGCGTCACTGCCACCGAAAGCTCCGCGAATCCCTGCCGCGCGTACTCGGCAAACGTGACCCCGCTACCCACGGCAGCAGGTGGGGAACCAAACAAGTAGGAGACCTGGAGAATGACGAATAGCCAGAGGACCGTGGCGACTCCGATGAGCACCATTCTCTGCTCGGTCATCCCGATGGTTACTCGCCTGAGGTTGGCGACCGGCAGCCGCGCCTCTGATTGTCTTGCTGCTATCGAAATTGCGCCAAGGGTCAGCGAAAGAAGGACCAGGAAGAAAACGGCGCGCCCGGCAATCCAGTCCGGCAGGATGTTGGCGATCCCCGACCAAGCCCAAGCAAACGTCGGGTCAGCGTTGCGCAGGAGCGCGACCAGGATGAGGACTAGCGGCACCGTTAGAAGGAGACCGCGCAAAACCGGCTGGGCGCGGCCAGATGAGATCGCGCGGGGCGCGGTCGCCGCTTCGCGAACGGTCGCCGTCCAGACGCGGAGCGGGGCAAGGATGGGGACAGTCGGAAGCAGTCCGAACGAGAGCGAGCTCCACGCCCGTGTCCCGGTGATGATCACTGCCAGACCCAATTGCATCCCCACACTTACGAAGATGAGGACGTGCTTGAACTCGTTAGCGGTGAACGCTGCCGCCGAGGCGAGCACCGTCGCCCACGCCAGCAGTATCAGTACGGGCCTATCGAGTGGGAGTCCGGAAAGTGCGCGGGCAACGATCAGCGCCGCGGCAGTTGATGCCACCCAGAGTACCCAGTTAATCCCTGGCGAGGCGTCGTAGAGAATCGCGGCCCCAAGGAAGGCGGA
>JBKKAY010000163.1:0-17044 GCA_046714195.1 Gemmatimonadaceae bacterium | reverse complement strand
TGGCGCAGCAAGACCCTGGGAGATGTCATCATCTTCGGCGTCACCGCGCCATACCAGATCGTTCAGGATTACGTCTTCGCCGGAGGGAGACCGATCACCGACATGGATGTGCGAGGACGGCGCCCCGTGGCAGTGATCGGGGCCGATATCGCGGAGAAACTGTTCGACCAGGTCGATCCCGTCGGTCAGGACATTCGCATCATGGGTCACCGCTTCACCGTGATCGGGACGATCGCCAAGAAAGGCCGGGTTCTCGGGCAGTCCTTCGACGGGTTCGTGCTGCTTCCATTGAGCAACTTCGAGATGCTGTACGGCCGGCGCAAAACGAACACCGTCTCCGTGAAGATGGCGACGGCCGAGGAGGTTGCTGGCGGGATGGGCAAAGCCGATGAGGCAATGCGGATAGCGCACCACCTGCGCCCGGGAGAGGAGCCCGACTATTCGATAGAGACCGCGGATGCCCTCGTCCAGTTCTGGAAGAACCTGACTCGAATCCTGTTCTCGGTGATTCCCGCGATAGTCGCGATCGGCGTGGTGGTCGGTGGCATCGTGATCATGAACATCATGCTGATGTCGGTGACCGAGCGTACACGCGAGATCGGGGTCCGGAAAGCTCTCGGCGCCAAACCCTCGGATATCCGCCAGCAGTTCCTGGTGGAGTCCGTTGTGTTGGCGACGATTGGTGGTCTCCTTGGCGTCGCCCTGGGCTGGGGACTGGCCGGCCTCGTCAGTCTCGCTTCACCGCTCCCTGCCCGCGTCAGCCTCTGGTCCATCAGCCTCGCCCTCGCTCTCGGCGCCGGCGTTGGCGTGCTCTTCGGCGTGTACCCGGCGTCGCGCGCGGCGCAGCTCGATCCGATCACCGCGCTCAGAGCAGAATGACCGTGATCCTGCAGGCGGGATACCGCCGTTGATCGTCGCCGACCGCATCAAGAACAACGTCCAGATCGCGCTGGAGACGATTCGCGCCAACAAGCTGCGCTCGGCGCTCACCATCCTCGGCGTGGTGATCGGCGTATCGACCGTGATGACCATGGCCGCGATAGTACAGGGCATCAAGGACCAGATCGTTCGCACTATCGAGATCGCCGGGCCGACGACCTTCTACGTGATCAAGGTCTTCTCGCAGACTCCGGTGAATCCGGACCAGCTCCCCAAATGGATTCGCGTCCGGCCCGATCTCTCACCCCGGGAGGCAGCGCGGATCGCTACGCTGCCCGAGGTCGGCTACTCGGCGATCTGGGCACAGGCCGCGGGGCGTCTGTCGTTCGGTCCACAGCGGACCCAGCAGCTGCTGCTGGTGGGAGCCGACGATCGGTACATGGAGATCCAGGGTGGAGAGCTCCTCGACGGGAGGTGGTTCACTCACGCCGAGCTGGCTTCGGGCACGAGCGTGGTGGTGGTCGATGAGAACGCGGCCAGACGCCTCTTCGGCAGGGAAAGCGCGCTCGAGAAAACCATCCGGGTGGGCGGCATCCCCTCGCGCGTTATCGGGATCTACGCCCAGCCAGGCAATATTTTCTCGCCGCCGGGGCAGGAGATCGGTGCGGTTGTCCCATACCTGATGATGGACCGACACTTCACCATCGATAAGACCAACGCGGTCTACATTCCGGTGAAGCCTAAAAAGGGTGTCAGCACCGCTGACGCGCAGGAGGCCGTCACGATAGCGCTGCGGGAGATGCGCGGCTTGCGGCCGGCTGACAAGAACAACTTCGATTTCATTTCCCAGGACCAGATACTCGACACATTCAACAAGATCACCGGAGTGTTCTTTCTCGTCATGATCGTGCTTTCGAGCGTCGGCCTGCTGGTCGGCGGCATCGGGGTGATGGCGATCATGATGGTGTCCGTCACCAGTCGCACGCGTGAGATCGGAATTCGCAAAGCGGTGGGCGCAACCAGGCGCGAGATACTGTTTCAGTTCCTCGTCGAGGCGGCCACGCTCACGGGATTTGGCGGGCTGATCGGGATTGCCGTGGGTCTGACGTTCGGTCGCATCGTGACGATGCTCATGAACATCGATGCCGGTGTACCGGTCGGGCTCACGGTCGTCGCGGTGATGGTGTCGGTGGGCATCGGAATAGTTTTCGGGATCCTTCCGGCGCAGCGCGCGGCGAAGCTCGATCCCATCGACGCGCTGCGTTATGAGTGACTCCACGCATACCCGGTGTAGCGGTGCGAGCGTAAGTTTCCTTCAATGACTCCCGTAGACATTCTCGCGATCGGCGCGCACCCCGACGACATCGAGCTCATTTGCGGAGGAACGCTGATCCGCGCGCAGATGCTCGGCCGTCGCACTGGCATACTCGACCTGTCCGCGGGAGAGCTCGGGAGCCGCGGGACCCGCGACATCCGCGCCAAGGAGGCGGAGAGAGCCGCCAAGGTGATGGGGGTGTCGGTGCGCGAGAACCTCGGCCTACCCGACGGCGGGATCGTCAATACGTCCGAGACCCGAGCGAAAATCGCCGTGGTGATCAGGCGCCTTCGCCCCAGCATCATCATCACCCACTCGCTCCACGGCCGGCACCCGGACCATCCGGTGGTCGCACAGCTGGCGCGCGATGGCAGCTTCGTCGCCGGTCTCTCCAAAATCGAAGCAGGATTCCCGGTGCACCGGCCCCGCAAGGTGATTCACGCCCTGTCGTTCCGGGAGGACAATCAGAAGCCGACGTTCGTCGTCGACATCAGCGAGTCCTTCGAGAAGAAGCTGGAGGCGGTTGCCGCCTATTCGTCCCAGTTTGGCGCCGCCGTCCAGGCGGGAGAGGTGTATCCCAACGGCGAGCCGTTGGCCGATCTGATGCGCCATCACGCCGCACACTACGGATCGCTCATTCGCTCGCGCTACGGCGAGCCTTTCTACACCACCGAGACCATGCGCGTCGACGATGTGAGCACACTGGAAGTGTCCACGTTTTGACCGGGAAATCGAAGCCGGCAGACGAGGAGATCAATTACGGCTCGTACCTCGCACTGGACGAGCTACTCCGTCTCCAGCAGCCGCGATCCGAGCCGGAACATCCGGACGAGCTCCTTTTCATAGTCGTCCACCAGGCGAGTGAGCTGTGGTTCAAGCTCATTCTTCACGAGCTGTCGGGACTCATCACACTGCTGGAGGCGAACGACACACTCGGAGCGCTTACATCCGTGAAGAGAGTGAACGCGCTCGTCCGTATAGTCACCGGCCAGCTCTCGGCGCTGGAGACCCTGCCGCCGCAGCGGTTCGCGCAGTTTCGCGGCTATCTGGGGACGTCGAGCGGATCGCAGAGCGTCCAGTTCCGCGCGATAGAAGCGATGTCGGGTATGCGCGACGAGCATTTCCTCAAGGTCGTGGCGCAGCACGGCGGAGTCCCTCCACTGATCCAGAAGGCGCTGGACAGGCCGACCCTTCAGGCCCTGTTCGACCGGCTGCTCGACTCACACGGAGTGTCTGTCGAGCAGATCTACACCGAGACCAACCAGCGCCCGCTTCAAATGCTGGCAGAGGGACTGCTGGAGTACGAGCAGGGGTTCGCGATGTGGCGGTTCCTCCACGTCCAGCTAGTCGAGCGCATCATCGGACCGGATACGGGAGGCACGGGCGGAACGCTCGGCTCGAAGTATTTGCAGAAGACGATATCTCAGAAATTCTTTCCGAAGCTGTGGGCGGTCAGGAGCACTTTCTTCAAGGGTTAAAGGCGCGTTGCGTTTTGTGTCTTCCGTTGAGCGTCGTCCGTGATCCGTTAACGCAGAACGGTTAACGCGTAAACGGTAGACGCACAACGCAACGGTCACCCTCCCTCAGTTTGAACGCCTCCCCTAGATTCCTTAACATGTCCGCCCACCCTTTGGTCTATCTCGATCATGCCGCCACCACTCCGGTGCGCGCCGAAGTCGTCGAGGCGATGAAGCCGTTTTACGGCCCGCGCTTCGGCAACCCATCGAGCTCGCACCGCTGGGGGCGTGAGGCGCGCGCCGCACTCGACGAAGCGCGGGAGCGCGTGGCCCGCTGTCTGGGAGCGCGGCCGGACGAGATCTGCTTCACGTCAGGCGGCACTGAAGGCGACAACCTGGCGATCCTCGGGGCATGGCGCGCGCGCAAGGATAAGGGGCGCACCGCGATCGTCACCACCCCGATCGAGCACAAGGCGATCCTCGGCGCTGTGCACCAGGCTGCCCGCGAAGGAGCCGAGGAGCGCATGCTCGGGATGACGGGCGACGGAGTGATCGATTGGGATTCATTCGACCGGCTTGTCGACGAGCAGGTGGCTGTCTGCACAATCATGTGGGTGAACAACGAGATCGGTTCCATTCAGCCCCTGCCCGAGCTCGCGTCCAAAGCCAAGGAACGGGGCGCTCTGGTGCACACCGATGCGGTCCAGGCGTTCGCCAAGGTCCCGATCGACGCCAAGTCACAGCAGTTTGATTTCCTCACCATCTCCGGCCACAAGTTCGGCGCGCCGAAGGGGATCGGCGCGATGTTCGTCCGGCGCGGCACTGCGATCGATCCGTTGTTGCACGGTGGAACCCAGGAGCGCGGCCGCCGGGCCGGCACCGAGAACGTAGCGGCGGCGGTCGGCCTCGCGCGCGCGGCGGAGCTGGCGCTGTCGGAGCACCAGGCCACTTGCCAGCGACTCGCGGGCCTGCGGGCGAGGCTCGAAGCGGGAATTCTCGAGCGGGTTCCCGACGCCGTCGTCCACGGGCGTGGCGCGCCCAGAGCTCCTCACATTCTCAATCTGTCGGTGCCGGGGACGGACAGTGAATCACTCTTGATGGCGCTCGATCTCAAGGGCATCGCCGCGTCGGGCGGATCTGCTTGTCAGAGCGGGAGCATCAGCCCGTCGCACGTGTTGACCGCCCTCGGCGTGCGAGCTGACCTGGCAAGTGCCGCAATTCGCATGAGCCTTGGCGCGCTCACCACCGATGCCTGCATCGACAGGGTCATCGAAGTGTTCCCTTCCCTGGTGGCGAAAGCGCGGCAGCTGGCCGCCGCGGAGTCCGCGTGAAGCGCGAGCGGGTGCTGGTGGCAATGTCGGGTGGCGTCGACTCTTCAGTCGCCGCCGGGATGCTGGTGGAGCAGGGCTACGACGTCGTCGGCGCGACGATGAAGCTGTTTTGCCACGGCGAGGATGTTCCTGACCGGCCCTGCTGCTCGCTGGATTCGGTGAACGACGCGCGGCGCGTCTCGGAGCAGCTGGGAATTCCCCACTACGTGCTGAACCTGGAGACACGGTTCGGGCACGATGTGGTCCAGAACTTCGTCGATGAGTATTCACGCGGCCGAACTCCGATACCGTGTGTGCGCTGCAACACCTTCACGAAATTCCGCGACTTCCTTAAAAAAGCCGACGCGATCGACGCACCGTGGGTCGCCACGGGACACTACGCCCGTGTCGCCAACGGCGAGCTGCTGCGGGGGCTCGACGACAACAAGGATCAGACGTATTTCCTCTGGGGAATAGACCGGGCGGTGTTGTCCCGTCTGTTGCTCCCGATTGGCGCCCTCGACAAGGCCGCCACACGCGCACGCGCGCACCGCATGGGTCTCGAGGTCATCGCGGAGAAGCCGGAGAGCCAGGAGATCTGCTTCGTCCCCGATGGCGACTACGCGCGAATTCTGGAACAGCGGCTCCCCGCGAATGCGCCCGCGCTCGCGCGCGGCCCCATCGTCACGTCCGCGGGCGAGGTCGTCGGAGAGCACAACGGATTCGCGCGCTATACTATCGGACAGCGGCGCGGCGTCCCGGGCGGCTTCGTGTCGCCGATGTACGTGATCGGCATTCGTGCCGCGGATCGCACGGTAATAATCGGCACGCGCGAGGAGCTGCTGGGGAACGGAGTGGTGGCGAGAGAGGTGAACTGGCTGGGTCCGACGCCCGACGTGGGCGATGCCGTGACGGTGCGCGTGCGCCATCGTGCAGCGCTGGCGCCGGCAGAAGTCGTACGGATCGGTGGTGATGAGATCGAGCTGGCACTCGACGAGCCGGTGGCAGCGATCACCCCCGGCCAGTCGCTCGTTCTTTACGCGGGCGAGCGTGTGCTGGGCGGGGGATTCATCGAAACCGCGATGAATCCGCGCGGCTCGTTACCCGTGATGGCCGCCTGAGAATCAAGGCAGGAAGGTTATTGCGCGCGCGAGGTCGTGCCTTGCTGGCGCTCACGTGCGTTGCCGCCGGTGCATGTGCTCGACAGCCGACGGGCGCGATCATACCGGACGGCATTCGCTACGTCTCTCGCGCCGATTGGGGGGCGAATCAGCCGGTGTTGCCGATGCGTCGCCATGTGCCGGTGCGACTCACCATACATCATACTGGCACCCCTTCAGCGGCCAATCGATCGATAGAGTCGAAGCTGGTTGGCCTGCAGCGATTCTCTCAGCGCCAGGATTCGCTCGCCGATGGCAGGCTGAAATCCGCCTGGCCGGACGTCCCCTATCACTATTACGTGTCCATCGACGGCGCTGTGGCCGAGGGACGCGAGTGGCAGTACGTCGGTGATTCCAACACTCCCTACGACCCGACTGGCCACCTGCTGGTGGTTGTCGAAGGCAACTTCGAGCGCGAAAGTGTCTCCGCTCCACAGATGCGCACGCTCGAAGCACTCATACCGGCTCTGGCGCGACATTTTCGCATCGCTCCTGCCGCGCTGGCATCACACCGCGATTACGCTCAAACCCTCTGCCCCGGACGCGAGCTGTACGCCGAGCTGCCGCGATTTCGCCGACTAATTGAGGAGGCGACGCGCTGACCGCTGTCCAATGACGCATTTTCGAAGTACTCCTTCCTTCAGGATCTCATTGATGCAACCGCACCGTCTCCTCGCGCCAATCGTTCTTTCCCTCACCGTAGCGCTGGGGTGCGCTCAGCAGGTCCCGACGTCCACGGTTGCGCCGCTCGCTCCGCTGGCAAAGGACCCACACTCCTACGCCCAGCCCGAAGAGGCGCGCGTCACGCATGTCTCTCTCGACCTCGCGGCGGATTTCGCCACACGCCGTCTGGCGGGAACGGCCCGACTCACCTTTTCCCGAGCACCGAGTGCCGACAGCATCGTCCTCGATATCAGAGATCTCAACATCAAGCGGGTCACCGACACGCGCGGAAACCCGCTCGGCTTCAGGATCGGCGACTCGAAGGAATTTCTTGGCGCGCCACTCGCCATTGCTCTCCCGAACAGCGGCGATGTGATCGTCGTCGAGTATGAGACCTTTCCCGCGGCCGCCGCGGTGCAGTGGCTTTCGCCCGAGCAGACCAGCGGCAAGAAGCTCCCGTTCATGTTCACGCAGGGCCAGGCAATCCTCACCCGCACCTGGATTCCGACGCAGGACGGTCCCGGAATCAGGCAGACCTACGACGCGATTATCAGGGTGCCGGCTGAAATGCGCGCTGTGATGAGCGCCGCGCATGCGGGGACTGAAGGTGAGCGCGATGCTCAGGGACGGTCGGTCTACCGTTTCAACATGGACAAGCGCATTCCGCCGTACCTCTTCGCTCTGGCCGTCGGCGACATCGTCTTTCGGCCCATCGGAGCGAGAACGGGCGTCTACGCCGAACCCGCCGTTGTCGACCGCGCTCGCGCCGAGTTCGTCGAGGTCGATCAAATGATCGAGACCGCGGAACGACTCTATGGGCCGTACCGCTGGGGGCGCTACGACATCCTGGTGCTTCCGCCGTCCTTTCCGTTCGGCGGGATGGAAAACCCGACACTGACTTTCGCGACTCCGACGATTCTCGCCGGGGACCGCTCGCTCGTGAGCCTCGTGGCGCACGAGCTCGCGCATTCCTGGTCGGGGAACCTCGTCACCAACGCCACGTGGGCTGACTTCTGGCTGAACGAGGGATTCACGACCTACATCGAGACGCGCATCATGGAGGCGCTGCGCGGGAAGCGGTACGCCGACATGCTGCGCCAGCTCGGACGCCAGGAGCTCCTCGACGAGGTAACGGCGCTGGGCGGGCCGCTGGCAGCCGACACGCGGCTTCACATCGACCTGCAAGGCCGCGACCCCGATGAAGGCATGACCAACATCGCCTACGAGAAGGGCGCCGCATTTCTCGAGACGGTGGAGTCAGTTGTGGGCCGCGAGCGCCTCGACGCATTTCTGCGCAACTACTTCGACCGGTTCGCGCTTCAACCGACGACATCGGAGATGATGCTCGCCTACATGAGGGAAAAGCTTTTCAGGACGGGTGAGGAAGCCCGAATCAATCCGATGGCCTGGATATATCAACCCGGAATTCCAGCCAACATTCCGGTTGTGCGCTCGGATGCCTTCGCGGCGGTCGAGCGTCAGGTCGATAGCTGGAAGTCAGGCGCGCCGGCGTCGTCGCTTTCGACGGGCAGCTGGTCAACACAGGAATGGCTGCACTTCCTGCACGCGCTGCCAGACACCATTCCGACGGCGAGGCTGACAGAGCTCGACCAGGCCTTCAGGCTTTCCTCGAGCGAAAACAGCGAGATACTTTTTGCCTGGCTGCGGAAGGCGATCGCCAACCGCTACGGGCCCGCGTTCCCGGTGCTCGAGAATTTCCTTACGTCGCAGGGCCGGAGGAAATTTCTGGCGCCTCTCTACACCGACCTCGCAAAAACCGAATGGGGGCGCGCCATGGCGATGGACATCTACCGCCGCGCGCGGCCGACCTATCACTCGGTGGCGGTGAATACCATCGACGCAATTCTGAAGTGGAACCAGAACTGAGCTAATCGCGATCGCCCCGGAATCAGCCGCGTGCTCATTCCGGACGCTCAGTACTTGAGGCCGCCGGCCTCGGCAAACTCCTTCATCATCCGCTCCTGCTCCTCCGACAATTTCTCGGGGACGGAGATGGAGACTTCGACGATCAGGTCGCCACTCTTTCCGCCTTTCTCGATTCCCTGGCCCCTGACGCGGAAACGTTTCCCCGACGGAGTGCCGGGCGGAATCCTGATCGCCACCTTTTTTCCGTCGAGAGTTTTCACGCTGATCTTAGTGCCGAGCGTTGCCTGCGCGATGTTGAGCGGGATCGTCGCGATTGCGTCGAGACCGTCGCGCCGATAGAACGGATCCGGTAGCACGTTAAACGTGATAATCAGGTCGCCCGGCGGACCGTTTGCCGATCCTTTCCCGCCCTGACCCTTCAGACGAATCTTGGAGCCGCTGTCCACTCCCGCCGGAACGTTGATCAGCACCTTCCGGCGCGCGCGGATCTCTCCGGTGGCACGACACGTCGGGCAGGGCTCGGTCGGGATCTGGCCCCGGCCCAAGCAGACGGGGCACGGCCGGTTGACGGCGAATCCGCCCTGACCGAATGACATCACCCCGCGCCCGTTGCACTCGGAACAGACTTTGAGCTGCGCTCCGGGCGCGGCGCCCGATCCGCGACAGGTACCGCACTCTTCGGTGACCTCGAGCTCGATCGGCACTTTTCCGCCCCGCGCCGCGGTGCGGAATGGAATTTCGAGCGAAGCTTCTATGCTCTGTCCCTTCTCCGGTCCGGACTTGCGCGTGCTCTGCCGGCCCGTCGCCCCTCCGAACATCGAGCTGAAGAGATCCCCCAGCCCGCCGAGGCCACCGATGTCGAATTCCTGGAAATCCGTCTGAGATCCTGCGCGCCCGCCGGAGCGCGATCCGCGTCCGCCGAAACCCGAGAACCCGCCATCGAACGCGCCAAGGCGGCGCATCTCGTCGTACTGCTTTCGTTTTTTCGAATCACCCAGAACGTTGTTCGCTTCCGAGATCTCCTTGAAGCGCTCCGCCGCTTTCTGATCGCTGGCGTTGGCGTCTGGATGGTATTTCTTGGCCAGCTTCCGGTACGCCTTCTTGACCTCGTCCTGCGTGGCCGTGGAGCTGACGCCGAGCACAGAGTAGAAATCCTTGGTGGGAGCCATGGAGTCAGCCGCCGAAGACGGTCAGCCGTTCCACTGCTTTACGACGACGCGTGCGGGCCGGAGGAGTTGTGAGTTGAAGACGTACCCTGGCTGATAGACGCGGGACACGACGTGATCATCCTCGCGCGCGGAGGTCGGCTCGGTGGAGACGGCTTCGTGCAATGCGGGATCGAAGGTTTCTCCGACCGGATTGATGATCTGCAGGCCGGCCGCGCCCAACCCCTTCATCATCTTCTTCTCGACCATGTCCACACCCTGGACGATGGTCTCGGCGTCCGTCGTGGCGGGATCGACGTGCGCGAAGCGCGCGAGGTCGTCGAGCGCCTCGATCATCTGCCTCACCAGGTCGGCCTGCGCCCGCGATCCCGCATCCGATCGCTCGCGTGCGGAGCGCTTCCGGAAGTTGTCGTATTCGGCGGCGAGGCGCAGGTATCTCTCCCTCTCGCCGGCGATCCCCGACGAATCGGTCTCGCCGGTGACAGTCTCCTGCGAGCCAGAATCACCGGAGGCGGACTGCCCTGCCCCGCCCTGATCCTCGGCCTCTGTGGCCGGGGCGCCCCCGCCCGGAGCGAAGTCGTCCTCCGAGCCCATCGCATCCTGCTCCGGAATCGAAGCGTGACTTCCCTTCTTTCTCGGATTCTTCATTCGTGAAAGTTAACCCGTTTCTAGAGTACGCCGCAGCATCTCGAGGGCCGCCTGCACCGCTCGCTGCCTGATCTCGCCGCGGTCTCCCCCGGCGTGCAAACGGCGAGCCTTACCCTCGGCTCCATGCACGGCGACCCACACCAGACCAACCGGTTTTTCGGCTGTGCCGCCCCCAGGACCGGCAATGCCGGTGATCGAAACGCCGACATCGGATCCGATTCGCTGCCTGACCCCGGAAGCCATCTGCAACGCCACCTGCTCGCTGACCGCGCCGAAGTTGTCGATGTCGGACTGTCTGACCCCGAGCACGTCGCGCTTGATCTCGTTGTGGTACGCGATGACTCCGCCAAGAAAAACGTCGCTCGAGCCGGGCACGCTCGTAATACGCTCGCCGAGCATACCGCCGGTGCAGCTCTCGGCTACGGCCAGAGTCAGGCCGAGCGCGCGACATTTGTCGAGCACGACGGCCGCGAGATCCTCGTCATCCTCGCCATACGCCCAGGCTCCCACCCTCTCGCGAAGTCTGGCGACGGCTTCTCGGACCAGCTGATAAGCGCGCGCTCTCGGCAGGCCCTTCGACGTGACACGGAGATCGACACCCGCGACTCCGGGCAGGTAGGCGAGTGGAAGAGCGCCCAGCTCCGTCCCGAGGCCGCCGAAGAAATCCTTCTCCAGGAGGTCAGCCAGGGCCGATTCAGCGATCCCCGTGGTCCTCAGAGTCGCCGATACGATCGCTCCGCCCTCTCCGGCATGGCGTGCCTGAATCGCCGGCAGCAGCTCGTCGGCGAGCATTCCGCGCATTTCCCGGGGCACTCCGGGCAGCATCGCCACCCACCGCCCCCGGTCGTCCTCCAACCAGATTCCTGGCGCCGTTCCGTGGCGGTTTGTGAGAATGCGCGCGCCGGACGGGATCTCCGCCTGGGTGCGATTGCTTTCCGGAAACACACCGGTCGGGAACCGCGCGCGCCAGCGTTTCTCGAGGTCGGCTGCCACCGAAGGATCGAGGCGCATCTCCCGGTTGAACAGCCGGGCGATCGCCGGCTTGGTCAGATCGTCGCTCGTAGGTCCGAGTCCGCCGGTGGTGATCACCGCGCCAGTACGCTCGAGCGCCTCTCGCACCGCGGCGGCGATTCCCCCCGCATCGTCTCCCACGGTTGTGCGGCGGACGACCTCTATCCCGGCAGCTGCCAGCGTCCGCGAGAGGTGTGCTGCATTTGTGTCGATTGTAAATCCGAGGAGGAGCTCGTCGCCGATCGTGACAATCTCAATCCTGATCGGCGTCAGAAAGCGAACACCTTGGTGTAGCGCCGGAGATACAGTGCCAGCGAGTAGACGGTCAGCACCACCGCGGCGACCATCGTGACGGTTCCGACAATACCGTTGAAGTAGGCGAAGGCGCGCCACCACGGACCACTCCAGCCGTTGGCGGCCGCGGCAGTCGCGGCGAAGAACCAGAAATACGCGGATCCGACCCAGGTGGATTGGAAGCCGGTTTTCCATTTTGCCGGTCCGATCGCGGCGATCACGACACCGCGCCGCGCGGCAGCCTGACGGAACACAGTCATGAAAACCTCGCGGCCGATCACTATCGCCACGACCCACCACGGCAGTCCGACGGAGCCGAGCGGCGTCATGAACGGCAGCAGCGTCGCGTCGGCGCTTTCAGCGCGTGTCGGAGCGAACGGGTCGCCAACCGGGGCCATCAGAACGAACATCGGGACGAGGGTGGCGAACAACAGCAGCTTGTCCGCGAGAGGATCGAGCAGGCTTCCCAGATCGGTCTGGAGATTTCTGGTGCGCGCGAGCATGCCGTCGTAGTAGTCGGTGATCGCCGCGACGATGTAGAGGATGAACGCGATCAACCGCGCTCCCGGCGAACCGATGAACGGCAAGGCCGCGATGAACGGAGCCGCCAGAATGCGCCCGGCGGTAATGGTGTTAGGGAGATTCATCACCCGCCATCCAGCTCTACGCGAGCGCCTTCAACACGAGCTTGCTTACGGCCTTGAGCGTGTCGAATACTCCGTCGCCTCTCACTGCTACCGCCTCGAAGTACGGCGCGCGCTCGACCCACTCGCCGCTGGGGAGCTGCTCCACCAGGTTTTCACCGGCGTGATACGGATCGGGAGCGACGCGGAACTTGGTCGCGTCCTCGACCTCCCAGCCCGGGTTCAAGGCAGCCTGCAGATCGGGGATAGGCGCGGCGTTGCCCAGATCGCGTTTGTTGTACTGGATAACGAACGGCATCTTCGTCAGATCGTATCCGTACTCGGACATGTTGTCGTACAGGTTCTGCATGGATTCGAGATTCGCTTCCATGCGCTCGGCCTGAGAGTCGCCGACGAAGACGATGCCGTCGACGTTCTTGAGAATCAGCTTGCGGCTGGCGTTGTAGTAGACCTGGCCCGGCACCGTGTAGAGGTGGAAGCGGGTCTTGAATCCCCTGATCGTTCCCAGATCGACGGGAAGGAAATCGAAGAACAGAGTGCGCTCGGTCTCGGTGGCGAGTGATATGAGCTTTCCTCTCGTCTCCGGCTTCACTTTGCCGTAGACGTGCTCGAGGTTGGTGGTTTTTCCGCCGAGCCCGGGACCATAGTAAACGATCTTACAATTGATCTCGCGCGAGGCGTAGTTGATCATCGACACGTGAAGCTCTTCCTCAGGTGTTGAAGAGTTTGTCGATTTCGTCGTCCGCGCCCGCTAGCAGATGCTGCTCCGGGGCGGCGCCGTTTCGTCCGCGCGAAAATATGCGGTCGACCAACAGCGTCAACTCTTCGAGCTCGGCCTTCATTTTCAATCTGACGAGCCCGACGGTCGTGCGCGAATCGAAAATAATTACGAGTATCCATCGCCGGGCGATATCGGCGACATAGATGGACTTCTCACCCTGGTGGAACAGGCTGGCGAAATCCTTCTCGCCGACAAGCTTCGCCAGCTGGTCGTTGGCGCTGTAGTCCGCGGCGGTCAGCGTCGCGAACGCCGTGGTATCGAGACCAGGCGAGTCGCCCACCGTTGTCACCAGCTGTCCGGAGCGGTCGACCAGAAGCGCGCATTGAGAATTCGTCTCACCCAAAAACCGCTGCAGCGAGGTCGTGATCGCGCTGAAGTCTTCGGGTGTGAACGACCAGCTTGAGCCGCCGGCGGTCATCTGCCCCCGGTCACAGCGTGGCCTCGAGCCGCTTGAGAATGCGGGCTCCCCGCTGGCGGAGAATCGGACGCGGCTCCCAGGCGATGTATTCCCTGAGCAGCTGCGCGGTCGTGACGGTCGGGCGGGCTCTCAGATAGCCGAGAGCGGCAACGCGCCTGAGCGCGGAGCGGCTGAAAAGCTCTCGCCGGCAATTGTGCTGGACCACGTTCCAGACCAGGGTGCCCGCGGCAACCCCGCCCACAAACCCGACCGCGATGAAACGTGCGCGCGCTTTGATCATGACATTGCCCGTCTGGCGGTGAGCGCCTGCGCGATGGTGACTCCGTCGGCGTATTCGAGGTCGCCCCCCATCGGCATTCCGCGCGCGATCCTGGAGACCGTGAGCGGATAGCGGGCAAGCTTGCGCTGAACGTACAGCGCCGTGCTCTCGCCTTCAATGCTAGGATTGGTCGCAATTATCACTTCACGCACTACTCCAGCCGACACGCGGGTCTCCAGCTGAGGAATGGTCAAATCCTCGGGTCCAATTCCGTCGAGCGGCGACAGGCGGCCGCCCAGGACGTGATACAGGCCGCGGAACTCGCCAGACCGCTCGATTGCACCGATATCGGAGGCTTCTTCCACTGCGCAGATGACTCCCGTATCCCTGCGCGCGTCACGACAAATGGAGCACAATTCCTCTTCCGTGAGATTGAAGCAGAGAGCGCACGGCCTCACCTTGTCGGCAAGGGTCGTCAGAGCCCCCGCCAGGCGCTTGCTCTGATCGGGAGACTGCTTGAGCAGATGGTAGGTGAGCCGAAGCGCCGTTTTCCGGCCGATGCCCGGAAGTTTGGAGAGCTCGGCCGCCAGGTCGTCGATCGCCCCCACGCCTAAAAAGGGAGCTTAAAGGGAAGGTTCAAACCGCCGGTCAGCCGAGACATTTCCGTTTTCGCGAGGTCGCTTGCCTTCTTCTGTGCCTCGTTCACGGCGACCAGCACCAGGTCCTCGAGCATTTCGACGTCCTTCGGGTCAGCCACGCTCGGGTCGATCTTTACCCTTGTGATGGTACCCTTGCCGTCGGCTTCGACGGTCACCATTCCACCGCCCGCCGCGGCGGTGACGGTCTGCTTTTCCAGCTCGGACTGCATCTGCTGCATCCGCGCCTGCATCTGCTGCGCCTGCTCGAAGATCTTGCTGAAGTCGGCCATCGGTTGGTTCAGTGATAGAGAGTGAGTCAGTCGAGGAGCTCGAGGTCGAGCTCGTCGATGGCCGCGCCTAGCGCGGGGTCTTTGCGGCGTAGCATTCCGATCCGTTCTTCCTTGATCGCCTCGGGGGTCATGCGACTCCTGTTCGAATCCTGTGCCGTGGCCTCCATTGCCCGTTTCATCTCCTCGAGCTGGCCCTGGTTGGCCGGTGACGCGGAGGGAAGAGCGTTGGGGGCAGCCAGCTGCGGCGGATACCCGGGCCTGGTGGATTTGGCCAGCCGGTCGCCGCCAGTTGCCGCAGGTGCCGGCGCAGAGGGCGCGCGGGCGGATCCGCCTGGAGCTTCGACGCGCCCACCAGTAGGAACCGAAGCTCCGCCCAGCTCTTTCAGCATTTCCTCCAGCGCTACCGTCCGATCGAGCAGCGCCATCCGCACCAGCAACATCTCGATCAGAAGCTGCTGCTGGCCGCTCTTTCGAAAAGTCGGCTCCAGCGCATTCACTGCTCCGAGCATCCGCAGCAGATCGCCGGTCGAGAACATGTCCTTTCGCTGCCTGAGCGCGGTAGCCAGCGAAGTAGACACGCCCTCGGCTTTGCCGTTGAGAACGACTGTGAGCTGCGCGCGGAGAACGTCTGCGAATCCGGAAAGAAAGACGCCGAAGTCGACGCCGGCATCCGCCAGACGCCCGACCGCCGGGAAAATCTCGCCGGCGCGGCGCCCGCCGATGATGTCGAGGATCGCGAGAAATTCGTCCTCCGGAACGAGGCCGAGCGCGTCGCGCACGCGCGCCGCGGTCACCTCACCCTCGCCGATGGAAATCACCTGGTCGGTGAGGCTCAGGGCATCGCGCATGGAGCCGTCGGCGGCGCGGGCGATCATGGACAGCGCGTCCTCCGACGACTTGACTCCTTCCTCGGCGAGGATCGAGGTAAGACGTCGCGTGATGTCGGAGATTCCGATCCGCTTCAGATCGAATCTCTGGAGTCGGCTCAGGACGGGAGCTGCGGCCTGCGCAATCTTCTGCGGCTCGGTCGTCGCGAAAACGAACACCACCCGGGGCGGCGGCTCCTCGAGAACCTTGAGGAGGGCGTTCCACGCTTCACGCGTGAGCATGTGGGCTTCATCGACGATGTAGACCTTGTAGCGGTCGTCGCCCGAAGGCGCGTACATCGCGCGCTCCCGGAGATCCCGCGCGTCGTCCACTCCGCGGTTTGATGCGGCGTCGATCTCGACGACATCCAGGCTCGAGGATCCGCTCCAGATCCGCTGGCAGGACGTACACTGCCCGCACGGCTCGCCGTCGTCTTTCTTGTTCTCGCAATTGAGTGCCATTGCCAGCACGCGCGCGAGAGTGGTCTTCCCCACTCCTCGCGGCCCGCAGAGCAGGTAGCCGTGCGCTACGCGCCCTCTGGCGATCGCGCCGCGCAGCGTGTTGGACACGTGCGACTGGACGGCTACGTCAGCGAAGCTCCTGGGGCGGTATTTACGAGCGAGTGCGAGAGACATTGCGGGCGGGGGGTACCCCAGGCCTGACGGAGCAACGTTAGACACCACGTGCCGCTGCTACCTTCGGGGTCCTGACGGAGTTGGTGGGCTCACGCCCTCCGGGACCTGGGGCGACTGAAATATAGTCAACCGAGAGTGCCTCGCGCGAACGAGGTAGGTTGCGAAATCGAGACCGGTGGGATTCTTTGGAACTGCAAACTGAAGACTACCCGCTGCGCGCTGATGGCGGAACAGTTTTTTGCTGCGGGCGTGCAAAACGACCGACGCCCGCAGCCGAAAGCGGACCCGCCAAAAGCCCGCAGCGGGTAGTCTTCAGTTGCCGTTCTTAGAACAAAAAAGAGAGCCCCGCCATCACGACGGGGCTCTCCCCTTACGGGCGTGGAGGCGCGCGCGCCCAGTAGGTTAGTTACTTCTTTTTCGGAGCGTTGACGTCGATAGTCGGAACCGTGACCGCTACCGTGTCCTTGCCGACGTCGATCGACGGCGTGTTGATCGTATCGGTCACCGTTCCGACGACCGGCTTCTCAACCTGGTACTCTCCCTCGCCCGTCTTCTTGCAGGCCGAGATCGACACTACGGCCATCACGGCCGCCACTGCTAGTAATTTGCGCACGAGACGCCCCCCTCAAAAAGTGTGTTTGCCGTAGGCCGGCCATCCCCAAAAATCAATCCTCAAACGCCTCGCGCTGCAGTTTCCGCACACGTCGAAGCTCGTACACCTG